>CAZXDL010000005.1:0-27562 GCA_964639505.1 uncultured Candidatus Saccharibacteria bacterium
GTTATGTATTCAACTGGCTTTTCTGCCCAGACAATAATGTCGATCTTTTCTTGTTCGCCAACTTCAGAAACAACCGCGTTGACACGTGTACCGTGGCCGCCAACAAACGTGCCGACTGGATCAACCCCAGGTACGTTACTTGCAACGGCAATTTTAGACCGGACACCGGCTTCGCGGGCAATGCCTTTGATCTCGACAGCACCACTTTCCATTTCTGGAACTTCGCCACGGAATAGCCACTCGATAAATTCCTTGTTGCCACGCGAAACAACTAGCTGCGGCCCTCGGAATCCTCGTTCTACATCCTTGAGAAATACTTTTAATCTCTGGCCTGGGTAATATCGTTCGCCCTGAATCTGCTCGCTACGAGGCATAATTCCTTGTGCTTTACCGAGATCAATGCGACATATATTGCCTTCAACACGTACAACTGTTGCGTTTATGACGGTACCGATTTTGTCTTCGTATTCTGCCATTACAATTTCTCGCTCAGCCTCGCGTAGTCTTTGCAAAATTACTTGTTTAGCAGTCTGTGCGGCTACACGTCCAAAGCTCTCTGCTTTTTCGTGCACTTCTATGGTTTCGCCGACCTTTGCACTTTTTTTGCGTGTTTGTGCCTCTGCTAAACTGATTTCAAATGCTGGATTGTCGACTTTTTCTACGATGTCTTTAGTCACATAAGCATCGACATCACCGGTGTTAAGATTCATCGTAACGCGGATTTCTTGCTCACGATCGCCATAATCTCGTCTATATGCGGCCGCCAAAGCCTGTTCTACAACCTCCTTAACTGAATCTTCGGGTAGGTTTTTTTCTTCGGCTATCGTGCGTATGGCGACTGCCAGTTGTTTCATATCTAAATCCATAGGATTCCTTTCTTTACTTATTCCAAATTGTGTCTCTACAAGAAAAAAGCCGACCACTTCGGCCGGACATGTACAGAATTATACACGAAGACATTTCTTATGTCGAGCTGGCAGCTTCTTTTGCTCGTGATGCAGCCAGACGAACAATGTCGAGCGAAATTGCCCACACCTGAGGAACAAGGCCGTTGATATTTGCTGCTGGGCAGACCGCCGTTTCATCACTATGAGCGAAGTAATCTTTTTCTGGCATTTCTACTTCGATTCTTGTTTGGGGCTGAACAAACCTAACCTCGTCGCCTTCAAGCATGAAGGGCGGACTCGTTTCTATATCGTCGAAATCTCTAAGTCTCAAACCAACCGCTCGTTTTACAAATCGAACAACTGATTCTGTGCCGAGCCAATCTATATCTTCCGGTGCAGGTGCTGATTCAGTGAGTTTTTTACCGGTTTTAGCGGCGAGCAGACTATTTATCAAACTACCGCTCGCTGCAGTTACAGCAACTTTCATCTGTTTAATAATACGTAACTCATCGTTTGGTCCTAGAAAATTTTCAGCTGCCTGCTTAGTCAACGGACCTGGTGCGCTTTTGCTATATCTTGCAGCCGTAAGGTCTACCCCAGCTCCACTCATATATGATTGTACGATTTTAGGTCGTCTTTCACTTTCTAAATGCAGGATTTCAGTTGCAAGCTTGGGACCTGGCGCTATACGTTTTCCGGCACGCTCAATCGCGTCAAAAAAACCAGCATCTAGCAAGCCGGCTCCCTGTTTATTCATTTTTCCATGTGCTTCAAAATGCGCGACGCTGTTCTGAACTACATCCTCTACAGTATTTGGGTCTTTAAGCTCCCTGGCCAACTCACATATACCGACGCCCATACCATAAAAATAGTTAAGGCGGAGCTGGTCTTTTGTAAGACCAACTGTTTGCTCACCAAGATTCCATAATCCTGGAGGTCTTTGGTCATCACCTCTAAGAAGTAATGTTTCAGTAGCGGTAGAAGCGTGTTCAACGAGCCCAGGCCATGCTTCAGGCACAGCGCGACCATATAATATAGGACCAAGCATAATTTATTATTACAGCATGCTTTCATTATATTTGTCAAGTTTATATCTGTTGCGTTAAACTAGTTAGATATGACAAAAAAAGTTACACGTCTGTACGAGCAGTTTCAGCCCGAAAATTATGATTTGAGCCTCGATATTGATCGAGACGCCCTGACATTTAAAGGAACTGTAACTATTCGCGGTAAAAAAGTTGGCAGGCCGTCGTCGCGCATCACATTTCATCAGAAGGAATTAAAGATAACTTCAGCCAAGATTGTTAAACATGACAAGAAAGGCGATCAAGAGATTGAAGTTTCACGGATTAACTCACAAAAAAGTTTTGATGAGGTTCGGCTTCATACAAAAGCTGAAGTATATGCTGGTAACTACACAATAACTCTTGATTTTACTGGCGATGTTACGAAGCCTATGAACGGCATCTATCCTTGTTTTTTCAAGCATGACGGCAAAGACAAGCGCCTGATCGCGACGCAGTTTGAGAGCCATCATGCTCGAGAAGCCTTCCCTTGTATAGATGAGCCCGAAGCAAAAGCCACATTTGATCTGACTTTAATAAGCCCCTCAGATGAGCCAGCTATCGCCAATACTCCAGTTAAATCCGAGAAGATGCTTGGCAAAAACAAAGCTACTACTTTTGAAACAACGCCTAAAATGTCTACTTATCTGCTGGCGTTCGTTTTTGGCGAAATGAAATATCTCGAGGCGAAGACAAAAGACGGCGTGACCGTCCGCACCTACGCAACACCAGATAATATCAGTCATACGAAGTTTGCCCTCGCTACTGCAGTTAAGACTCTTGAATTTTATAACGAGTATTTTGACATCGCTTACCCATTAGCTAAATGCGATTTCATTGCACTGCCCGATTTCGCCAGTGGAGCCATGGAAAATTGGGGCTGCATTACTTTCCGCGAGCAAGCATTGTTGGTTGATTCAAAAAATACCTCGCTTCATCTAAAGCAATATGTTGCAAACGTAATCGCGCACGAATTGACTCACATGTGGTTCGGCGACCTAGTTACTATGCGTTGGTGGACGGATTTATGGCTTAACGAAAGTTTCGCAAGCTGGATGAGCTGGCTGGCAGTCGACGCTCAGTTCCCTGAGTGGAAAGTCTGGACACAATTCATAGTTGACGAACAAGGCATTGCACTGAAGCTCGACGCACTCGAAAATACACATCCGATCGAGGTTGAGATAAAGCACCCTGATGAAATTCGAACTATTTTTGACGCTATCAGCTATGAAAAAGGCGCTAGCGTGCTACTCATGTTACACAATTACCTTGGCGCAGATGATTTTCGCGATGGCTTAAGACTTTACCTGAAACGCCATGCTTATAGCAACACGGACACAGTAGATTTGTGGGCAGCACTTGAAGAAGTCTCGAACAAGCCTGTTAAGAAATTTATGTCAGCCTGGACCTCGCAGTCCGGCTACCCAATTGTCAAAGTCG
The DNA here is from genome assembly GCA_964639505.1 of uncultured Candidatus Saccharibacteria bacterium. GTDB lineage: Bacteria > Patescibacteriota > Saccharimonadia > Saccharimonadales > UBA4665 > CAZXDL01. The sequence continues at coordinate 3,392 of CAZXDL010000005.1, forward strand.
ACAAAGACAAACTTACCCAGGAGCGGTTTTATCTAAATCCGGCCGCAAAAAAAGAAGCGGCCGTTTGGCCAATTCCGCTATTGCCAAGACATCAGATCGAGATTAATACTCTTGATAAATCAGAGCAAAAACTAAAAAGTTTCAGTCAAACAGATGATTTTGTATTCAACCACAACCGCACTAGCTTTTTTAGGGTAATCTATAGCCCTGATCAACTTGCAGGTCTATCAAAAGCCGTGAAAAATGGTGAGCTAAATGAACTCGATCGACTTGGTTTACTGGGCGACGCCTTCGAAGCTGCCAAAGCTGGATACGGTTCAACCGTTGAAGCGCTTAAACTGCTTGAGGCTTACTCAGATGAAGATAGCGCAGTAGTTTGGGACATCATGACTGGTGGGTTGGGCAGCGTACGTACGGTAATGGATGACGAGCAAATTCGAGATAGTTTAAAGCCATACGTCAGGCGGCTGACTTCGAAACAACTGAAGCGGCTTGGCTGGCAAGAAAAATCGTCGGATAGCCATTTCGACAAGCTGTTAAGACCAACTGTACTAGGGCTAGCTTCATATGGCGAAGAGCCAAGCGTAGTAGAGGAAGCACGTAAGCAGTTTGATAATTTGAAACCTGAGGATATTCATCCCGATCTGCGTGGGGTAGTTTATGGCACAATCGCGCGGGCAGGAACTGAAAAAGATTTCGATAAAATGCTCAAACTGCATGATTCCAGCTCACAAAACGAAGAAAGGGTTACTTTAGCTAGCGCACTTACAGGCTTCAAACAGCCTGGTTTAATTAATCGTGCACTTGAGCACATTATCTCTGATCAGGTTCGGCTTCAGGACGTGCCATATTGGATAGCCTACAGCTTTATGAATAGGCATGCCAAGCAACCGACGTGGGAGTGGCTTAAACTAAATTGGGAGTGGCTACGAAAGAACCTTGGCTCAGACCTAAGTTTTTCGAGAATGCCAATTTATGCTGGCCGATGTTTTAGCGATAAAGACTTTCTACCAGAGTTTAAGGAGTTTTTTGAAAAGAATACCAGTGTCGCATTCGACCGCCCGGTCAAACAAGCAATTGAAACAATTGAATGGCAAGCGGCCTGGAAAGATCGCGACCTTGAAGCTATTAAAAAATATTTGAAATCTTAAAAAACGTTCTCAACGAAACCGATAACACTAAAATTTTTGCCGGCGATTTCAACGGCTGACAACACATATTCACCACGCCATTTATTATCATCTACCCATGCCCAAGCAGCTCGTTTCATTTGCTTAACTTTTGTTTCGGTAATCGCGTCAAAACCACTGCCCTGATCACCTGTCGCGCGGTATTTAACCTCGACGAAATGTATGACACCTTCCTTACTGGCAACGATATCAATCTCGTATTTTGGCAGTCGCCAGTTCTGCTCGATAATTTTGAAGCCGCGCATCTCCAGATAAACGCGAGCTGCCTGTTCGGCTTTCATGCCAGTCTCTGTTGACGTCATCATGTAATTGTAGCAAGTTTAATGCTGTGGTAAATTAAACTAAAGCACTTATATGGCAAAATCCAAACGCAAACAAATCCATGCCGATACAGCTGAGGCAAAAGCACATGCAAAAAAAGAAAAACAGCTGCGCAGACGCCTGATTCTGATTGTTGCTGGCTGCCTATTATTTATCATTGCGGCATCTGCATTAATCACCAGTTACCAGCACCGTGCTAAGCCTAAAACTAGCTTTCAGGCAGCATTAGGCATTAAGGCCAATGACCAGACCGAGGATACAATTCGTTCCAACCTAAAGTTCTCCGTGCGCTATAACAACAAAATATTTAAGCCTGTTGCTTATGTAGTTCATGAAGACCAGACTTTTGTCACAGTTGACGGCAAAGATGTGCTTAAGCCGAATGATTACGGAGTAGTTTATCTATATAGCAATAACCTCAAAAAGGGCGAGTATGATCTGGGACGGACATCAGAATTAGGAATACTGACAAATATCCATGCTGATTTTTTTGATCGACGCGCAGCTGACCCTGCATATGGTAAGAATTTATCTCAACTCGATACGACCGAAAAATTCTTTAAGCCTAAAGATTTACCAAATGGCAAGTATACAGAAGTAAAAAGAGGTAAAGTGACAATTAATGGTGTTGACTATCGGAAGGTTACCTACAATTTCACCGACAATAAATACATTACGAGTAACCACACTTTCGAGTATTACTACACTGTTCAAAACAACCGACCATATGCAATATCTATAAACAGGTCAGACGATCCAGATCAGGAATTCGTGAGCGCCCTCAGGTCATTAATTGGCAATGTTAAGTATGGCGAGGAGTCGCAGTCGGCATCTTATGGCTCGGCAAATTCGGGCGACAAAGGCAAAACAACATCTGATCAATACTCAGGAGCAAACTTGCCTAGCAATTTGCTTGGTGAAACGGCTCTCAAAGTAGCGGCTAAAAATCAGCCTGCCGTGGTGAGAATAGGCACCAATTACTGTGCAGGCATTACTTTACTTCTACCAAACAAACAAGAATATATGAAGCTGCCTGTGTCGTGTTCGCCTGTGATCGGCAGTGGTTCAATTGTTTCCAGCGACGGCTACATAAGCACGAACGGACATGTCACGAGGAGTAAGCCGGCAGATGCGTTGATGGCAGGATTATTTATTTCCGCGGTTGAAGAAAAAAACACCGAGCCGCTAATTAAGTATCTAAACTACCTGGTTGCGACCGGAATTATGAGTAGAAGCCAGCTCGCGTCCCTGCTCACAGCTGCACAGGGTGGCGATGCCGAGGCAAACAGTAAGCTCCAATATTCTGCCGAATTAATACCTAAATCAAATATTGTCGTAAATGGAGAATATACCCAGTACGCCATACAGCTTGGCAATGATCCACTTCGAATCAGCCGCACAGGCACAAAGTTTAACTTTAATTATGGAAAAACAATTGTTAAGGCAAAGTATGTCGATTCTGATTTTGACGTAAATGCTGGCTCAGAAGGAAAGTCCGATATTTACAATTCGACTTCCTCAGATGTGTCGATTTTAAAAATACAAGGTTCAAACTATCCTGTCCTCAAGTTGGGTAGTGTTGATAGCCTCAAAAAAGATGATTTGATTACTGCAATAGGCTACCCTGCTTTCGTTGACGACGGCCTCGACACAAAGCTAAAGCACACGGTTCCCACAGTTACACAAGGACGCATCACTATAGTCGATTACGACTCAGTTCAAAAAGTCCGAAAGATCATTGGTTCGACTACACCAATAGCCCCAGGTAACAGTGGTGGACCGGCAGTGGCAGACAACTCAACTATGGCAGGCCTCAACACCTATGGGTCACCGGACTGCGAAGATAATAACTGTTTTGCTAGCCAAAGTGTTTTTAGAGATGTGGCAGATTTCAAAGCCTTATTAGCAAAGAACAAAATTACGCTAAAAGATAATAGCAACCTTACAACTGAATGGTCCAGAGGCATCGATCTTTTTGCCGAAGGTAAATATTCTGAAGCAAATGATATATTCATTAATGTAAGGTCGCAGTACCCAGCATTTTATTTAGCAGATAGTTTTATTAACCAAGCAAATGATCAAATCGATGCTCAAATCAAATCTCGAAATCTTATAATCGGCATTAGTCTTTTGGTGGTGCTTATTATAGTTGGGTGCATTACAGCGTTCTTCACTTTCCGGAACTTGCGTAAGCACAAGAGACAAGGTAGAGCAAATGGCTATTATGTCCCCGCACCGAGCCAGCAATATGCGCCCCAAAGCCCCCAGCCGCAAACCTATTTTGCGCCAGCGATTCCTGTGAATTCTGCACAGCAACAGCCACAAGCTCAGCTTCAACCGCAGGCAACATTAACGCCCGTGTCTGTCGTACAGCCAGCGCAACCGCAACCGCAACCGCAACCGCAACCGCAACCGCAACCGCAACCGACTCAGGTTATCAACCCGTCCGCTCCTACCCAATCACAATCGCCAACTGCACCCAACCAGCCTGTTTGATAATTTTAGCTAGGCTTTGGCTTGCTCGTGAGCTGCTTGGACGGCTGCTGCTTTAGCCTCTAGCTTGGCTTCTTCGGCGGCTTTGGCTTCGGCTTTTTGGGCAGCTTCGGCGGCTTTTTGCTCATGGAGCTTGGCTTCTTCGGCTTCTAGTGCCTCATCATGTACGGAATTTACCGCGTTACTGTCGAAATCAACCCCTGTCATGCGAGCCGATTTACCAGTACGCTGGCGCATATAGCTGAGGTAGTTGCGTCGGACTTTGCTGCGCTTGGTAACTTCGACTTTAACAATTAGCGGGCTGTGTAGCATAAAGCTTTTTTCGACGCCGACACCACTCGCAATGCGGCGTACCGTAATACGGCTGGTGTGGCTGCCTTTTAGGTCAGTGCGAATAACCAGACCCTGGAAAATCTGGATACGTTCTTTATTGCCTTCACGGATTTTTTGGTGCACTTTAACTGTATCGCCGGAGCGCACGTCGACAACGGCTTTCTTTTTGTACTTATCATTAATCTTGTCAGTCACACTTTGCATATAGAGGTAGATTGTACAGCATTTTCATCCCTGTTGCAACACCTAGCCGACAACTCGGTATAGCTCATCGAGTGTTGTTTCGCCGGCAATAACTTTGAGCATCCCGTCTTGCAACATCGTGCGCATGCCAGAATGTCGCGCTGCCTCTTCAATTGCTTGGCTGGTTATCTTAACATCTGGGTTTTCGAGGAGTTGGCGAAGTGGTTCGCTCATCGTAAACTGCTCCCTGATTGCCAGTTGGCCAGTATAGCCATATGGGTTATCGTCGGAACTCCCCGGCTTATATAGCTGTAGTCCGTCTATGTTTGGCCTATCTATGCCTTCGGGCAAACTCTCAACTACCTGTCGAATTTTTTGGAGTTCTATCTCTGATGGGGTATACGGTTGCTTTAGATTATCGTCAAGCCGGCGGATCAATCTTTGAGCCATGACTAGTCTGATGGCGGAAATAAATAGTGGATTTTGACCAATTATGTCGGCAATACGTGTCAGCGCTGCCGCAGCAGAGCCGGCATGAAAGGTTGCCAGTACAAGATGCCCAGTAAGTGCGGCCTGAAGAGCTGTTTTTGCAGTGTCTAGGTCTCTAATCTCGCCAACCATGACAATGTCTGGGTCTAAGCGCAAAACGGCTCTTAGTTTATCAGCGAAGCTGTTATCATTGCCGCCTTCTTTGGAATGTACGGAGATTTGGGTGATCCCTGTAAACTGATACTCTACTGGGTCTTCTATGGTTATAATTTTGCGTTCGTCGGTGTTGAGGCTATTTAGCATCGAGTATAGCGTCGTTGTTTTACCAGAACCAGTCGGTCCGACAACCATCACTAAGCCGGTAGGTTTAGCGATAATATCATTAACAATGGCACGTTCTGACTCCGACAAACCAAGCTTATCTAAAGCGTACATGGATTGGTCCATATTAAACAGTCGCATAACTACATCCATGCCATTAATAGTCGGAACGGTTTCCAGCCGCACGTTAACATCTACGGTGTTGCCATCTGCCATAGAAATTTTTTGGGCTATATGACCCTGCTGAGCTTCTGTGGAATTGGTCGACACATTGCCTGCACTAGCAATCGCAGCTATCAAAATCCGATATTTATCCTGTTTTAGCCGAGCAACAGGGTGTAAGACGCCGTCAATTCGGAGGCGTACCCTAACGTCGGTTTGAGCAGTTTCGATATGTATATCTGATGCGTTCAGTCGGTGGGCTTGGGCTACTAGATATGCCAACATGTCATCAGCCCTGACCTGATCAAGCAACACCGATATTTGCCCAACGAGATCAGTTGTGTTTTCTTTATTGATTTCAATATCTTGATACACGACCTCTTTAGGTGGGTCGTAAAGCTTCATATAATCACGGTAGCCGACGTCTGAAATTATCGAAAAGCTAACTCGGTTGTCAGCGAAACGCTGTCTGAGAGCGGTCATGGTCTGTTGCGACGTCGAGGTTGTAATACCAAATAGCAGATTATTATCGAATAAACGAATCGGAATAACTCTTAGCTTATACAGCTCCTCAACAGGCAGGATGTCTTTGTAAAGTGGTTTTTCTGTCAGCTGAGACGTGTCCAAATAATCCATGCCCAATACGCGAGCACGCCGCAGAGTAGCCTGTTCTTCGTCCAATCGAGCGTCTTGACTCATATGTATTCAAGTATAAAGCATAAGCAAGGTGATGGGGTATAGTATTTGCCATGAGGAACATTATTTTAATCGGGCATAACTTGCGCAGTAGTCATAATGTCGGATCTCTCATCAGGACTGCAGAAGGGTTAGGTGTGGAAGATGTATTTCTAACAGGTTACAGCCCTTACCCTGCGCAAGCTAACGACGTAAGACTACCCCATTTGATCGCAAAAATTGACAACCAAATCTCTAAAACCGCCTTGGGTGCCGAGAAAAAACTTGGCACCCATGCAACAATCAAGCAGCTACTCGAGCAACTAAAACATCAGGGTTATAAAATAACCGCTGTAGAACAAGCCGCAAAATCCATTAAACTCCCTGACTATAAACCTCCCGATAAAGTCGCGCTGCTTGTCGGTCGCGAAGTCGAGGGCATTGAGGCCGAAATTTTGGCTCAGTGTGATTCTATTATTGAGATACCAATGCTAGGCGACAAAGAATCGTTTAATGTTGTACAAGCGGCTGCCATGGCTTTATATCACTGTAGATTTGCCAACTAGACGCTTATGTTATAATTAAGCAAGTTTCAGAAAGATAAAAATGGCTATAGCATCCCGACCAAAACCCAAGGTTCAGCACAAAAAGCGTAAGGCGCAACACCATACTCATACAACAGCGTACTTAAAGCCGTACTGGCCTTATTTACCAATGCTGGCAATTGTCGGTCTTGGCGTGCTGATCAACAACCATTGGCCAGAAAGCCTAACTAATATGAGCTACTCTATTGCACCTTCTGCCAGCTCAGTAACACGTATTCAAGCTATAACAGCAGATCAAAATGGGTGGGCTTTAATCGTAGTTATTGCTATTACTGGAGTAGCTGCGTCTATATTCGTTTTACAGCATTGGTTTCGCATCAAACGATTGCTCAATCGAGGCGAGAAATTTATAGCAACCCATCCGATTTTAGATATTGCGTTAGTGGCAATCTGCACGGCTGGCTTTGTTTTGACTCGCTCGAGCTAAATTTTATTTTATAACTAAATTGTCGACGCCAACTAGCTTTTCAAGCAAATTTAGGCCTTCGCTTTCTCGGTCAATGCCACCGGGTAGTTTAATTGCTTGCTTACCGCTGGCTTCACCAAGTACTAAAACAACTTCAGTGTTGCCTTTATGGGAATCAAGTGTTTGTTTTAATGTGAGCAGCACGCTTTCGTCGTTAGTGGATGACAAACGTATGTATATACGTTGGCTAGCTTCAGAGGCTCGATTTGCTTTAGCTTGCGGAGTTTTTGGCACTTTTGACTGTCGAGGTTTTGGGACCTTAGGTTTTTTGCCAGTTGCTTGATATGCCGTCGCTTGTTCGATTGTGATTTCTCTTGCGTCATCGACCATTACTTTGACTTCTCCGGAAGCTTCACCGTTTTTATCCCGCGCGTTCACTTTGCCCCTGATTAAAACGACCCGATCAAGCACCCATAAGCCCAAGGTTTGCTGATAGCTATTCGGAAACAAAATTGCTTCGGTTTCGCCGGTAAGGTCTTCAAGCTTAACGAATGCCATTTTTTGGCCATTTTTAGTTGTTATTTCCCTAACGTCTGTAATTGCTCCACCTATATTAACTGCTTTATTGTCATGTTCTGCCGTTATAGAGTTAAGCGGTACAGTCTGCTCACTCAAGATCGTTTCAAACAGCTCGAGTGGGTGTTGACTTAGGTATAAACCTAGTAATTCTCTTTCCCATAAAAGCTGCTCGCGAGTATCAACTGGCTGCGCGGGCTCCTGGAGCTCAAGTGTAGGATGAGCCGATTCAACATCGTCGCTGTTACCAAATATGTCCGTCTGACCGCTGATCGCCTGTCGTTGGATGCGCTGTGCATATGCCAAAAGCGAGTCCAAATTGTGAAGCAGAACATTTCTCTTTCCGAATCTTTCAAACGCACCAGCCTTTATCAGGCTCTCCATTGTTTTGCGATTAACAACTTTGCCACTAACACGAGACAGAAAATCTTCAAGGCTGTTAAATTCACCCTCGTTTCTAGCTTGAAGTATTTCTTCTACCGCGCCAGTACCGACATTTTTAATCGCGGCCATGCCGAATCGTATTTGATTTGTTTCTGGCACTACCGCGAATTCAACAAATGACTCGTTTACATCTGGTGGCAAGACCGTTATGCCCATATGTTTACACTCGACAATTTCAATCGCTAAACGGTCGGTATTATCAAAGTCACTTGTCATTAGCGCGGCCATAAATGCTGAAGGATAATGCGCTTTTAGATAGGCAGTCTGGTAAGCAATCGTTGCATAACAAGCCGAGTGCACTTTATTAAAGCAGTAGTCGGCGAATGCTTCCAACTGAGCCCAGAACTTCTCAGCGAAGTCGCGCTTAACTTTGCTGTGCTCGATCATGCCTTCGATGAAAGCAGTTTGCATCTTGGCCATCGTTTCGCGTTGCTTTTTGCCGATTGCTTTACGCAATGTGTCGGCTTGCCCGCCAGTAAAGCCACACATATCTTTACTGATCTGCATAAATTGCTCTTGATAAACCAGCACCCCGTAGGTGTTTTCGAGCGCCGCCTTGAAGCCGGGATGATCAAAAACCACCTTTTTACGACCGTGTTTACGATCAATGAAATCATCAATAAATTGCATTGGACCTGGTCGATAAAGTGCGTTCATAGCGATTAGGTCATCGAATTCAGTCGGTTTTAGCTCTTTGAGGTAGCGTTTCATGCCGGCGGATTCAAACTGGAAAACTCCCGTAGTATCGCCTCGTTGGAAAAGTTCTAGGGTTTTTTGGTCATCAAGGGGGACGTTATTGATATCTATCTCAACGTCATATACACGTTTGATAATGCGAAGTGCGTTGTTGATAATAGTAAGGTTTGAGAGTCCTAAAAAGTCCATTTTTAGAAGTCCAAGTTGCTCGATTGGCCCCATCGAATACTGAGTCGCGACAACGCCCTTTTGTGCCAGTTCAAGTGGTGTGTAGTAAACAATATCTTCGGGTGCAATTACAACACCAGCCGCATGTACACCGTGCGACCGAATCGTCCCCTCAAGCTGTATAGCCAAGTCAAAAACGGTTTTAGCAGTCGGGTTTGTTTCATACTCGCGCTTGAGATCTTGGTCGTTTTTTAGGGAAGTTTTAAGTGGAATGTGCCTACCCTGCACCGGTGGCGGTATCATTTTTGCTAAGCGGTCGGCCTCGATGTATGGCACCTGAAGTACTCTAGAAACATCTCTAACGGCATTGCGAGCCGCCATACGACCGAACGTAACGATGTTAGCTACTCTGTCTTTGCCGTACTTTTCAATGCAGTATTGGATAACCTCTTCGCGCCGTGTGTCTTGAATGTCAATATCGACATCCGGCATACTGATACGATCGGGGTTAAGAAATCGCTCAAAGAGCAAATCATAAGCCAAGGGATCAATTTCGGTGATTCTAAGCGCGTAGGCAATGATTGAACTGGCGGCGCTTCCGCGACCAGGACCAAACACAATCCCCTGATTTTTTCCCCATTTCATAAAATCAGCGATGATCAAGAAATAGCCATTAAACCCCATGTGACCGATTACGCTTAGTTCATATTCGGCGCGCTCTACCACATGCTCTGGCAATGTTTTTTTAGCCTCAGCGATTGACAGGTTACTGGTTTCGTCTTCAGACATACCTCCGTAGCGCCATGCCAAACCTCTATACAACGACTTCTCTAGGTATGACCTTTCAGTCTCGCCTTTAGGCACCGGAAATTTAGGAATTAGTATTTTACCTAACTCAATCGATAAATCACAGCTGTCGGCAATTTTTCTTGAATTTGTAATAAAATCGGGGTGATCTTTGCCCCAGCGGTCGATTAAATCTTGCGGTTTATTTACATGCAGGTCAAATTCTTTTAGGCTCATGCGTTTCTCATCGGCAAGATAGGAGTTAGTCTGGACGCAAAGCAAAATTTCGTGAGCTTCTTGGTCCTCATGTTTAAGATAATGTGCATCGCATGTAACAACACACGGAATCTTAAGTTCTTTGCTCAACTTGATTAGCTGCTCATTAATCCCTTTTTGAACTGGCCAATGATTTGGGTGATCTGGATGACCGTGATCCTGGATCTCAAAATAATAACGGTCGCCGAACGCTTTTTTGTACCACTTAGCAATTTCTTTGGCCTGCGCATATTGGCCTTGTCGTAGTGCATCGCCAATTTCACCGCTGGCACAGCCGCTGAGACAAATCAGGCCTTCGTTATGTTTGGCTAACAACTCTTTGTCGATGCGTGGTTTGTAATAAAAACCCTCGAGATTAGCAATTGTCGATAACGCCATCAGATTTTGGTATCCAGCTTGATTGGTTGCTAGCAGGATAAGATGTGAGTTTGGCTTGTCTTTACCTGGCTCCTTGTCATAAAGAGTCCTAGCAGCTATATAAGCCTCCATACCGATAATAGGTTTTATGCCGGCTGAATTGGCTTCCTTGTAAAATTCAATCGCACCGCTCAGGGTACCGTGATCTGTTATTGCTACGGCCTGCATGCCGCTATCTTTGACATACTCAATCAGCTCGGGAACTTTTGTGAGGCCATCGAGTAAACTGTACTGCGTATGATTATGGAGATGCACATAATCACTGGCAGTTAAGGCTGCAGCTTGCTTGGTCAAAATACCCCTTTTAACACCTTAGTTTATGTACTAAATTATAGCAGAAATCCTAAGGGCTTTGGGACTATTTCTTGAGGTAGTTTCGTAGATTCTTTAAAGAGGTGTTGGCTTGTTTGATTGCCTTATTGAGGTCTTGGTCATCGGCTTCGCCTTCGTGAATAGCACTTAAAACCTGCCTGGCTTTCTCTTTTGCGTCTTTGGCTTTAACGACAAGCTCTTTAAGCTCCGCCTGCGCTTTGGCAGAAGCTTTTTTGGTTGCCACAGCGGCGTCTTTGATGGCTTTGTCGAGATCAGTATGAAGTTTTTTTAACTCTTTTTCGGCTCTTGCAATGCTTTTATCGGCTGCGTTTTTAATGTCTGCCCGAGTGTCTTTACCGCTTTTTGGCGCGGTAAGAATACCGGCGAGATAACCGGCAGTTGCGGCAACAGTGCTGCCGATTGCAAGGCGCTTCATATTCCGGCGGCGGCGGGCTCGGCTCTCAAAAATCATTTTTTGCTCCTATTGCTCATCTTTATAACATTATTGATTAGCTTAAAAAATGCCATTTTACCTGATGTATCACGAAGGACTTCTGCCGCTGCTTCAACCGAGTCGACAACTTCTTCAGCCTTGGCAGATACACGTCTTAAGCTACTAACCAGCTTGATCATGCCAGCCACAAAAACAATACAAAGCGTAAAGAATATGCTGAGAAGCACTATGAGAATGATGACCAATACTTCGTCTGTTGTGCTCATAAAGATATTATATAACGTAGTAGCAAATTAACCTAATTTGTCTCGCAAATATTTAGCTAAATCTGGGCCGATGTCTTGGCGCTCGAGCGCAAAGTCAAAGACTGTTTTTAAGTACTCAAGTGGGTTTCCGGTGTCGTAATAAGTGCCGTTTTGGATCTCGCAGCCCCAGATCTTATGACCATCTTTGATCATTTCCTGCATTGCTTCCTGAATCATAAACTCTGTTTCGCCAGTGTATGTTTCCATCTGCTTTTGCAAATATTCGATAATTTCGGGCTCAAAGACATATCCACTGACCGATGCTAAATCTGATGGCGCATTTTCGCGGCCCGGTTTTTCAACAATAGTAGTCATATCGACCAGACCGGGACTAATTTCCTCTCCTGCGATATAACCGTAGCGCTTATAGTCTTCGTCGCCATCTCGCTGGATCGCTGTGATAACTGATCCGCCTTTTTCTTTTTGGACGTCTAACATTTGAGTGAAACGACTTGGCTTGGCTGATACGAAATCATCTGCAAAGGTATAAATAAATGGCTCATTTCCAATTAAATGTGCCGCATTTAGAATTGGTGTGCCCGTACCATAGGGGCCTTTTTGGCGAATATAGGCAAAATTTGCCAGCCCTGAAATACGAGAAGTAGCTTCAAGAATCTCTTTTTTGCCAGCCTGTTCAAGGTTTGCTTTTAAATCTGCGCTGATGTGATCAAAATGGTCCTCAATTGTGCGTTTGTGATAACCAGTTACCATAACAATATCAGTTATGCCGGCTTCGGCCAGCTCTTCGACTATCTGTTGAATAATTGGCTTATCGACCAATGGAAGCATTTCTTTAGGCATAGCCTTTGTCTGAGGCAAGAAACGCGTACCGAATCCGGCGGCGGCGATAACGGCTTTGCGAACAGGTTGGTTGGACATTAATAAGATTGTATCACGCCAACCAGGCATTAAATAATACTTGTAATACAATGTTTTTAGAGTATAATCAATGCCAATATGTCCTCACCAGAATTATGGAATAACCAGGCTGTAATTAATCGAATTGCAGCACCCTGGTACAACATCGCCGCTTTGAGACCTGACTTAGGTCTTGAGCCCGGTTTTGAGTTGCCGGTACATAATCAAGCTCATGGGATCGGTACAGGTGAGGAAGCGCTAGAAATTGCCGCGAACGCCGCTAAACACGGTGTTACAGATATTGAGACGGATATACTCCGAGCAATGGGCAGTCTGCACGATGCTGGCTTTGCACTGCGCCCAATGATCGATCATAATTTCTCTAGTAAAGAATTATGCTCCTCTGATATTGCCAGAAAATCACTGCCTACAATAGCAATGCCAGCCTCAAAAGTAGATCTAACGTGTGCAGGCATAGAGAGTACTGCAGCAGGCGTGAAATGTACTACCAATACCGCAAGATGTTTTCGTCAGGCAGATCTAAAAAATGTTCGCGGGGATGCAATTAGTTTCTTGAATGTGACCTACAGACTATTTAGAGAGAAACAAATACTAGAGGGAAAGCGACCGACACTAATAACAACCAACTTTGCCCAATTTATGCGCGAATTTGTCGAATTTGGTGGGATCAGCCACGAAATACTATCAACCTACCTAGAAGAAGACATAAGTCTTGGAGATTTTGACCGAGATGCAAACGGTCGTAGTCTTTTTGCGGTCGAGGCAGCAAAAAATGTTGATTTGTTAGTTCCTAAACGTTTAAAGGAAATACTGCCGAATATGCTAGGAAGAATTGTCGACTATCAGCCAGTTGGGGTCTAGCTACAGACCTAGTTGTTTTTTTATGAGCATTTGGGCTAGTGATGGGTTAGCCTTGCCTTTGGACTGTTTCATGACTTGGCCTACTAAGAAACCGATGGCTTTCATCTCGCCGTTTTTAACATCTCTAGCAGCCTGTGCGTTGTCGCTAATCACCTGCTCTACAATTTTGGCGATTTCTCCTTCGTCAGAAACTTGAAGGAGATTTTTTGTAGAAGCGATCTCTTGAGGATCTCCACCCTTTGCTAGCATTTCGCTAAGTACATCTTTGGCAGCAGTAGAACTTAATTTATTATCTGAGACTAATTCGGAGAGCTTTATAAGTTGATCATCTTCGATTTTGATACCGCTGTCGGGATCGTCAGTTTCATCATTTGCCGGCCGCATCATCCAAAAGGCAACCCTGCGGGCATGCTCCTCATTTGATTTGGCCAAAATACGATCTATCAGTTTTGCGGTTTCGGGTTCAGCGATAATATCTTCGATAACTTTCTCATCGATTTTGATTTTATTAAATTTCTCTCGGTAGTAGTTTGGAAGTTCGGACATTTCAGATTTGATCTTGGCAATATATTCTTTGGACAAAACCATCGGCGGCAAGTCGGGGTCTGGCATATACCTATAATCATCAGCGTTTTCTTTGCTACGCTGACTAAACGTCTTTTGTTTAGCATCGTCCCAACCGCGCGTTTCTTGGACGATTCTCCTGCCTTTCTCAAGTTCTTCTATCTGGCGATGAATCTCATAATCGACTGCTTTTTCAACTGAGCGGAAACTGTTAAGGTTTTTTGTTTCGCTTCGTGTGCCTAGCTCGTCAGTTTTACTAACACTGACATTGACATCAAACCGCATATTACCGTAATAAAGGTTGGCATCTGAAACGTCTGCATAGCGCATTAATAGATAGAGCTCTTTAGCGTAGGCTTTGGCTTCGGCACTGGAATGCATGTCTGGTTCGCTAACGATTTCCAGCAAAGGTGTCCCGGCTCTGTTTAGATCGACTAAACTATAGTCCGTGCCGGCGTGGTGGGTACTTTTACCAGCGTCTGCCTCCAAATGTGCCCGAGTAATGCCAATCGTCTTAGTTTCACCCTCAACGTTAATCGAAACGGATCCACCGATCACAATCGGTTCATCATATTGCGAAATCTGATAACCCATGGGCAAATCAGGATAAAAATAGTGTTTTCGATCAAATTTGCTGTAAGGCTGTGGAACTGTATTTAAGGCAAAGGCTGCCTTGCTGGCAAGGCGAATCGCTTCTTTGTTAAGCACCGGCAAAGCGCCTGGTAAACCAAAGTCAATGTGACTAACAAGCGTGTTTGGAGCTGCCTCGCGCGCATCATTGCCGACAGCAGAAAATAATTTAGACTTTGTTTTAAGCTGAACATGGCATTCGATACCGATAGTGGCTTTATATTTTGCGCGTACTTCTTTGGAAATCATGATTTTAATGCCCCAAGATCGCGCAGCGCTTCTCTAAAACCAACCAGTGCTGTTAGCATATCGTTCTTTTTTAATTTGCGGACATCGATTTCGTCTTGCTCGATACGATTACGGAGCTTGTGTGCGGCCCAGACAGTATCGTTGCTCGTTAGGGTGTGTTGGGCGGCGACAAGCTTTTCGCCGGTAGTTTTGCCTTTATAACGGGCCTGAGTAAGTGCCTCATCGACTAGGTTATCAGCATCAATAATTGCTTGCGGCCATGTCTTTCTGGTCGCGCAGCCCTTTTGTAGTTCCTTCCACTGGGTAGTGAAGTATTTTGTATCTAGCGGCTTACGACGTCGTCTTGGAATAAATCTCATACTAGTAATGCCTCAGCTTCTTTAGAAATCGACAGGAGCTCATAATCAGCTTTTTGCGGCGCCATTAGTTGAAGTCCGACTGGAAGTTTGCCAATCTTGCCGGCAGGTAGGCTAATAGATGGGTTACCGACAATATTTGCAGCAACGGTCATGATATCGCATAGATACATCTGCAAAGGGTCATTGGCGTTTTGACCGATTTTAAAAGCCGCCGTTGGCGCGACCGGGCCTACCATGTAATCGACTTTTTTAAATGCCGCACTGAATTCGTTGATAAGCTTGGTGCGAACTGTCTGGGCCTGCTTATAATAGGCGTCATAGTAGCCGCTGCTGAGCACATAAGTACCAATCATTATTCGACGCTTGGCCTCTTTACCAAAGCCGCGACCACGCGAAGCCTTGTAGGATTCTTCGACGTCCTTGGCCTTTTTATAGCTGTAGCCGAAGCGTTGGCCGTCGTATCTGGCTAAGTTGCTACTAACCTCAGCTGGGCAAATAATGTAATAGACCGCCAAAGCCATGCCAACAGATGGTAAGCTAATTTCGCTAATTTCGGCGCCGGCGGTTTTTAATTTATCAATGGCGGATTCGATGACTTGTTTAACTTCGGTATCCAAGCCGTCTTGCATGTATTCTTTTATTATGCCGACTTTTTTACCCTTTAAGCCCTTAGGGAGTTTTGTGTAATCACTATGCCTGTCAATTGTCGTTGAATCTAGTTCGTCTTTGCCAGCCATAACATCTAGAACTAGTGCTGCGTCGTCAACGCTCGAAGTTATTGGCCCGATTACATCTGTGCTGCTGGCCATTGCCACCACACCGCTCCTTGATACCAAACCATATGTAGGTTTGTAGCCAACCACACCAGAAAAGCTGGCAGGCTGCCTGATAGAACCGCCTGTATCTGTACCAAGTGCAAACGGTACCATTTCTAGAGCCACCGCCGTAGCCGAGCCACCGGAGCTGCCGCCAGGTACCCGTGATTTATCATGGGCATTTTTAGTCGTAAAAAAGTCACTGTTTTCAGTGCTAGCGCCGTGAGCAAAGGCGTCTAAGTTAGCTTTGGCTACGCAGATCGCGCCCTCAGCCTCGAGCTTGTTAATCGCGGTGGCTTGATATGGTGCCTCAAAGCCTTTCAAAATATTGCTTGCTGCGGTCGTATCCGAACCAAATACCAAAAAATTATCTTTTGCGATAAATGGGACGCCGGCTAAACGCCCAGCTTTTTCACCTTTGCCAGTTCTCAGATCGATCGCCTTTGCACGTGCAAGCGCCGGCTTATCTAGCGTAGATATGATAGCGTCAAAGTCCTTGTTTTCTGCAATAATCTTTAGCGACTTTTCGACTAAATCCACAGCTTTTAGTTCACCAGACTGAACTTTAGAAGCAATATCAGCAATTGGTAACCACTGTCCGGCCATTAACCAATCATCCTTTTGACCTTAAGCATGCCGTCTTTTACTTCAGGAACATTCTTTAAAAGATCTTTTGGATCATAACCATAATCATGTATTTCGTCTTCCCGTGTCACATTGGTCAAGCCCGTTATTTGTTGGGTTGGCGCTAAGCCTTTCACATCAGCAGAACCAAGCTGCTCGACATATTGCAAAATCTCGGACAACTCACTGGCAAACTCCTTAACCTCTTCATCAGTGAGATCAAGACGAGCGAGTTGAGCCAATTTTAAAACATCTTCCCGTGTCAGCTTTGCCATAATTAGGGTAATTATAGCAGATGGCCCATGATTTTATCTGTCGATATTCTCCGTGATTTTGACAAAAAATGTACTAGACAAACATAACAAGTAGGCATACGATGAGCAAAGTAACATTTCCTAAGACAACAATACAATGACTACTGAATCCGCGGGCTACCACGAACAGTATCATCCAGACGGAAACACTGGACCTATTGAAGACTCTAATGATGTATGGCGCGGCGAAGTTACTATTCCAGAAGCAACTTTTGGCTATACGCTGGAGATGCCGAGTGATCCACAACTCAGGCGAAGTGATGTTGTTACGATTGTTGTCCCTGGATATAACGGTTTTGAGAAAGCATATGACGGCTTCCGTGGTGATTTAGCCGACCATGGGTTGATAACCGCGACGCTCCAAATGCCTAGGAGTATGGGATGGCGAGCTGACCTTAATCCTGCCAATCTTGTACGCGCAACCGAACTACACACCAAAGCCCTTGGTGGCTTAATCAGAGCTATAGATCATGATTTTGGTTATGACTTTTTTGACATTGCCGGTCACTCATATGGTGGTCGCTCAGGTTCAGAAGTAGCACTAGAACATCCTGATTACGTCCAAAACCTATATCTATATGGATCTGTCGGCTTAAGCGAGCATGATTTTGTTGAAATGTTAATAAAGTCCAGCTTTGTAGCAATTAATGAATTGCCGCATGCGACGGCACACTTAGTCAGGGAACATGGTCCAGGAGTAGTTGTTGACGGGATGCGACACATTTTTCGCAATTTTCCGCGAACAATCGCCGAAGGAGTGGCGGCCGCTACCAGTGACATTCGCGAAAACCTACAAGAGCTTGACGGCTTGGGCACAAGGATTGGGGCTGTACAGTTCCCGGCTGACGGTTATTTTGACCCAGAGGTCGTTAAAAAAACCAGTGATGGACTATTTACCAAACTGCACGTATACGGCGACCCTGAAGCCAAGCACGTAGCCCTGCAAACGCAGCCAAGACGTGTCGCCGCTGCACATATGGCGTTGATGAGCGAGGTTGAAGACTGGAAGCCCGACCTAACCGTCGTGACTTCTTAAAGTTTTTTCTTGATATCTTCGATAAGATCGCGCAGTTCGGCAGCTGTTTCAAATTGGAGGTTGGCGGCGGCGAGATCCATCTGTGAAGTTAGATCTTTGATGAGCGAGCCATATTCGTCTTTAGGAATTTTCTTTAGATTAAGTTTGGCTCGTTGGGCCTCCTCGGGCAATTCTGGTCGCATGCCTGCTTCGACTGCCCGCTTGATGCCGGTTGGAGTTATGCCGTGCTGTTCGTTATATGCCATTTGAATTTTGCGTCGGCGAGTTGTCTCGTCGATCGTTTTTTGCATGCTCTTGGTTATGGTGTCAGCATACATTATTACGTGACCTTTTTCGTGCCTAGCGGCTCGTCCAACAGTTTGGATTAGTGCCTGTTCGCTTCTCAAAAAACCCTCTTTATCGGCATCAAGGATAGCAACCAAAGAAACCTCCGGTAAGTCTAAACCCTCACGCAGAAGGTTGATACCTACCAGCACGTCATAAACACCTAAACGCAGATCGCGCAATATGTCAGTGCGATCGAGAGTATCCACATCGCTGTGCAAGTAAGCAACCTTAATATTCAGCTCTTGCAGGTACTCGGCTAAATCTTCGCTCATACGCTTTGTAAGGGTAGTAACAAGGACTCTTTGATGCTTGGAAGTAGTGTCTCTGATTTCTGCTATAAGATCATCAATTTGGCCTTCAATCGGTCGGACTTCTATTGGCGGATCGAGTAAACCAGTTGGACGAATCACCTGTTGTGCGGGCTCAGGGCTACGGCTCAGTTCATATTCGGCCGGCGTCGCCGAAACATAAATTACTTTATTCACATGCCTCTCAAACTCAGTAAAGGTTAACGGCCGGTTATCAAGCGCACTGGGCATGCGAAAACCGTGTTCGACTAAAACCTCTTTGCGTGCTCGGTCGCCGTTATACATGCCACGTACCTGCGGCAGAGTCATATGCGATTCATCGATCATCATAATATAATCATCTGGGAAGTAATCCAGCAATGTGGCTGGCTGCTCGCCCGGTTCGCGGTTTGTTAGGTAACGAGAGTAGTTTTCAATCCCTTTAACAAAGCCTGTTTCCTGCATCATCTCAAGGTCAAACCGCGTACGTTGTTCTAAGCGCTGAGCTTCAAGTAATTTACCTTCTTTTTTAAATAGCGCTAGCCTTTCGGCCAGCTCGTTTTCTATCTGTCCAAGTGCAGCTTTGAGCTTTTCTTGAGGAGTTACATAGTGCGAACTCGGAAAAACTTTATACGAATCGAGATTTTTTAAAATTTCGCCTGTAAGTGGGTCAATTCGTGTAATACGTTCAATATCATCACCAAACATTTCAACGCGATAAGCCATTTCTTCGCCAGCCGGAAAGATATCTACCACATCGCCACGGACCCTGAACGTACCTCGGTGAAAATCAATATCGTTGCGCGTGTATTGTATATCAGTTAATTGTCTAAGCAACTTGTCTCGGACTCGGCGCTCACCGGCCTTTAAATCGACTGATAGGCCGTTGTAGTCATCAACCGAACCTATGCCGTATATACAACTCACACTGGCGACAATAATTACATCTTTGCGGCTCAATAGCGCATCTGTAGCCGCGTGACGAAGTCGATCAATTTCTTCGTTAATTTGGGAATCTTTTTCGATGTAGGTATCAGATCGCGGAATGTATGCTTCGGGCTGATAATAGTCGAAGTAGCTAACGAAGTAGTGTACTGCGTTTTCGGGGAAAAAGTGCTTAAACTCACCATAAAGTTGGGCAGCTAAAGTTTTGTTATGGCTCAATATCAAGGTGGGCTTTTGAACATTTTGTATGACATTAGCCATACTAAACGTCTTACCCGACCCAGTCACACCCAACAAAGTCTGGTGATTGAGCCCATCGTTTAGACCTTTAGTCAGCTGTTCAATAGCGGCTGGCTGGTCGCCGGTCGGCTTAAAGTCGCTCGTTAGCTTAAACTTGGGCATCCTTTAATTGTAGCAAGTCCTAGTTTGGTGCGCGGTTTTGGCTGGTTGCTTCGTCGTAGCACTCGTCGACAATTGTGGATGGGATGTTTTTGCCATCAACTTCACTGCAGTTAGGGCCCATTTGCCCAGACAAAATAACCGTCCAGTTTCCTGACTTCTTTTGAAGAATATAAACCGAACCGCTGCTGTCTGGCTCTATAGGTTTGGTTAGACAAGTTGTCGCTAAGCGTGCAAATTCACCGCTCTTCGCATAGCTAGCACTATCGCTAAAGGTTGTTTCGATGCCAACAACCAAAACATCCTCGGCAGCAATTGTTTTGTCGGTGGATTGTAAATCTGTAACGCATTTTTTCTTTATGGCAGCAACGATTTGGGTTTGGTCACCGTTGGTCGCCAGATCACTTAAATTGTAGAGAGTTACATCGGCATTTTTATAAACCGGTTTTGGAGCTGTTTGCTGCTTTTCTGTCTGCACGCTACTGGCTGCCTGATTAGCCGTATCGTCAGCCTCCTTTTGTGAATTCCAAACATAATAGCCAATGAATCCGACTAAAAGTACAACGATTAATATCAATAAGCCCTCGATAAGACCGAATCCCTTTTGATTGAGTTTTGACTTGCGCATAAAGTTATCCTACTTATGGTTATTGATAGAGATTTTGGTACTTGGCGTTCTCTTTGTCAAGAAAATCAGTCAATTGCTTGACCAGTTCGGTCGGCGATTCACTAAAAGTTACATAGGCACCGGGGCGAAGCGGCTGGGCGATATCAACCAAGCTTTTGATTTGATCACTGATACCACCTGCCCCCTGAAGGAACCCAATTGGCGTGTCAGTTTCCATTGCGATTGTAAACTCATGTAGAGTTCCCATCCGACCGCCGATACTAACAACTGCGTCACTTGAGGTAATTAAGAAATTGTCTCGGCCAACATAGTGCATGCCCGTATATAGGATAGTATCGTAGGCTTTGATTGGCAGACGGTACTTCATAACATGCTCAACCTTTGACGAAGCCGGACTAATGCCCACACTCATTTTGCCGCCAGCTTTTTTGTACGCTTCGGCAGCATAGTTTGGCAGGCCGATCGTGGCACCAGTGAGAAGACTGTGGCCGGCTTTGGCAATTTCAGCACCCACTGCTGCTGCCAACTCTTTACCCTCTTCGACACTATCGCCTTTGGCTGCTCCCGAGACGCATATCTGATACATTCCCACCCCTTTTACTACGCTATCGCTCTCTCAGCAGCAAGCTGAGGCTGCAATTCAGTTAATATACTGTCTTCAATTGGCTGATGGCGTAGATAACGCATTAGCAGCTCGTGCCAAAGCGAACGTTGAAAATAATGCACCCCACGATCTTTGTAATCAATCTTGTTGCAAAAATTCATAGCTACATCCACGATATTCATCGAAACCGGCTCGCGTCCATCAAGCACTCCTAGATGATTTGTGTGCTCCCAAAATTTAAGGCTGGGTTCGATTTGAGCCAAAGTTTTTTCTACAGGCTGCCACACCATATCCTCTAGCTGCAAATAGGGTTCAAATACTTCAGCTCTGAATTCATCACTTAAGCGAGCGTAGTAACGGTGCACCAAATGCCACGGGACAGATTCATCAAGCATTTCAGAGCTTAATCTTGGTTCATCGCTTGCAATAGTTTGGACGGCTAGACCAAAATCAGATTTAACCTGGCTTAATTTCATATATGTAGTGCTGGCTCTGATTTCGTTTAATTCATGTAGGGCTAGGCCTAGGCTCACAGTCACTGTGCCGGCAGGGGCTGACTGGTGAAGTGGCAGAAACACGAGAGCACCCATTTCCTTAAAACAGATCAGATTGTGCTTGGTTTGATCAACAATCTCTTGTGCGAGTGATTTCCAACGTGCAGAGTCCATCTGGACGATTAGTATGCTTCTGTCCTCAAAGTCGCTGGATTGGAGCTTTTTATACTGATCAAGAAAGTGCTTTTGCCACGTTTCGCCCTCTACCACCCACGCGGCTGACAAAATAGAAATTGGCGCTTCGTGTTTCAAAAACGAATCCATCGATCTGTAGCCGAGGCGACGCATGGCTTTTTTTGGGGGTGCGTTTTTTAAAAGAGCCTTGAGACGGCTGGATTTCATCGCGAAACAACGCTTGGATTCTGGCTGCTCTTTTAGCACATGGATCATACCGGCGACAACATCCGCCTCGGCTGATACATGCTTTGCAGCTTCAGTACGAAGCGTTTTTGTAAGCCGGTCATCATCTTGCTTAACTCTCATCTGTAATACGTGATAGAGCTCCTCGGCTGTAGTGTCATTTGGATCAAGCCCGAGTTCGCGCAACTTGCTATTTGTTTGGTGCCGCACTTCATTTGATAATCTAATATCACTACTCGGGTTGCCGTTGGCTGCCTCTAGACGGCCTAAACCTAGGCTAAACGACGGCTCATTAGCCTGCAAAGCATGCGATAAATAGCGCGTCATCTGCTTTTTTGCCCCCGTTATTTTTATGTTTCCTCATTGGATTACCCTTGCCTACAGATTACCATAAGCTCGTCTCAAGCAAAAGAGGTTTACATTGGCTTAGGATGGTACCAGTCAGGTGATTTTTTTAGCCACTCTTCGATCTCTTTTTCGCTTAGAAGCCCAGCTTGAGCACCAACTTTTTGAACGACGCTCATTGAGTTAATCGGCGCCCACTGCAAAGCACCCTCGATGTTATTGCCCTTGGCTAAAGCCGCTACGAATGTTGAGGCGAAGGCATCACCAGCGCCGGTTCGTTCTTTAGGCGGAGATGGATCAGGATATAACGGCATCTGTAATCTCTGACTACCATCACTGGCATAGGCTCCGTCAGGACCATCAGTTATGACGGCAATTTTCGCGCCTAGATTATGAATTCTATCTAACAAATCGTGCAGATTATCGTAATCACCTCCCGTCACAAATACGGCTTCTTCACGATTCAAAATCACAACTTCGCTTCTGGCGTAAATACGCTTTAGCCGCTCAGTACCTGCTTCCATCTGAAATGTGCCTGGCTGGAAAGCGAATTTAACCTCGGGATTTTTCTCAAGCCAATCCGCAACTTGGTCGTGATATGGCAAGGCGTGATCACTGATTGAACTAAAGTAGACCCACTTTGGAATCTCCTCTGGACGCAAGTGTGGCCAATGATAATCATATTCTTCATGTTTAATCAGGATTGTGCGCTCTTCTTTATACCACAGCACGTAGTGGTAGTTACTCTTCTTTTTTGGATTGATTCTGACGAAACGAGTGTCAATATCATCTTTGTGCAACGAACTGATCATGTCGCGACCATGCGCATCGTCACCAACGTTTGTGACGAAAGCAGTCTCGAGGCCTAATCTAGACATTGCAACAGCGGCGTTTGCAGCGTTACCAACCGCTTCGAGAATTTCTGCATGATCAAATGGCAACTTGGTGGCGAACTTCATTGCCAACCATTTACCCTCATCGTTTTGATACGTTACTGCTTCGTCATCGATTAGCTTAATGAAGGCATCTGTTACAATATCGCCGATTGTTATGACGTCCGGTTGTTTAGCCACTTCCACCCCTATAATTTTGCTTATGCTTTTAGTTTACCACAGCCCGCCCAGCTGAATTAAAATCTTCAATTTTGCTCTCGACCACTTCTTGCACGGCGCCGACGACATGCTTGCTAATAAGTTTTGATACCGAATATTCATTTGGGTTATCTTTTAGGGCTTTTTCTAGCGTGGTACGGTAGACGTACCTCATATCACTATTGATATTTATCTTTGTCACGCCAATTTTAACTGCGTCTCGGAAGTAATGGCCAGGCGTCCCACTACCACCATGCAGTGATATATTGCAGTCAATCGCGTGCCTGACATTGTGAAGCAGTTCGAGATCAAGCTTTTTAGGCACAGGATACTTACCGTGCAGATTACCAATTGCGGCGGCATAAGTATCGATACCTGTAGCGTGCACAAAAGCCTGCGCACCCTCTGGTGTGCTAAAGGTCTTTCTGATCTCGGCATAATCGATCTTTTCACTATGTATGTTAGAACTTCCACCAAAGTAATGAGGCTCGCTTTCGACCAAGGCTCCTGTCAACTTCGCGTAATCGACTACTGCGTGGGTGGCATCTATAATCTCCTGTTCGGTCGCATCGTGATTGGCTTGCGATACATCGATATGGATAAATTCAAAACCAGCTTCAATGCCCTTTTTAGCTGCTTCGACACTGGGACTGTGATCTAGGTTTACGTATATCTCAACTCCGTACTC
>CAZXDL010000005.1:27662-33358 GCA_964639505.1 uncultured Candidatus Saccharibacteria bacterium
GCTTGACCCTCCTCAGCAGTTACAACAGCCTTAGTTTTGCTGACACTAGTTAAAATCGTATTTTTATCTAGCGGCTTAATAGTCGGTACGTGTATGACTTCAGCTTCAATCCCGTCTTTGTAAAGCTGTTCAGCAGCAAGCATTGCCTGATAGGTCATTGTGCCGGTCGAAATAATACTCACATCGGCTCCGGGATGGTAAACATAGGCCTTACCAATTTCAAAAGGCGTTTCGCTAGAAGTAATTATTGGTGTCGCTTCTCGAGCCAGCCTTAAATAGGTTGGACGTGGATCTTTGGCCATACTTAGGGTAGCTTTTTCCGCCTCGACTGAATCTCCAGGAGCAATCACCACCATGTTTGGCAAGACGCGCATCAGTGCAATATCTTCGAGCATTTGATGCGTCGCGCCATCCGGCCCGACACTAACTCCGGCGTGTGATCCAACTACCTTTACAGGCTGGTCGTTGAGACAGATGGTAGTGCGAATTTGTTCCCAGTTTCGGCCTGGGCTAAAGGCCGCATAAGATGAAACGAACGGGATTTTACCCATTGCTGCTAAACCCGAACCGACTGTCACCAAATTTTGCTCGGCCACGCCTATTTCAATAAATCTATCTGGAAATTCTGCTTTAAATAAATTCATTTGCGTCGAATCTGTTAAGTCGGCACAGGCAGCGACAACATTTTTGTCTGCTTTACCTGCCGCTAGAAGACCTCTGCCAAAACCCTTGCGGATTGGTTCTGATTCGAGTTTATCTAAAATACTTAATAGGTGCAGATTACTCATGCTCACCCCTAATCTTGCCACCTAGTGTCCGCAGCTCATGCAGTGCTTTTTTAGCCTGCTCATGATCCGGCGGCATACCATGCCAATGAAAGTCTGACTCCATAAAATCAACACCTTTACCAGGGATGGTGTGGGCAATTATCATGATTGGCTTCTCGGCAATCGCTTTCGCCATGCCACAGGCATCAATCACGGCTTCAATGTCATTACCGTTAATCTCAATGACATGCCAGCCAAATGCTTCCCACTTCTCCTTTAAATCTTCAAGCGGCATAACCGATTCAGTAGGACCGTCAATTTGAATGTTATTGCGGTCGGTTATGGCAATCACGTTGCTCAACTTGTATTTGCCAGCTAGCATGGCTGCCTCCCATACATTGCCTTCGTCTTGTTCGCCGTCACCCATAACGACATATACCCGGCGGTGCGTTTGGCCATCCATCCGCATTGCCAATGCCATCCCGCAGGCTTGGCTCAAACCCGACCCTAACGGCCCACTAGTGTTTTCAAGACCAGGCAATTTTGTTCGCTCAGGGTGACCCTGGAGGCGCGAACCAAGTTGCCTCAAAGTCATAAGTTCTTTTTTATCAAAATACCCAGCTTCAGCCATTGCTGCATATCTTACTGGGGTGCAATGTCCGTTACTCAGTAACAATACGTCTCGTTCTGACCAGTCAGGCTTATGCGGGTCATGGTTTAATATTTCGAAATAGAGCGCAGTGAATATATCGGCTAAGCCTAACGGACCGGCACTGTGGCCGCTACCGGCTTTCTCAAGCATCCGGATGATATCTTCTCGGATGGTGTTTGAAATAGTCTCAAGACGCTCTAGCGATAACTTCTGTCCCATAGTACTTATGATTATAATCTATTCAGCAAATCAACCAAGTCTTTGTAGGTTTTTGCAGGGTCTGCCGACTTTTGAATATAACCGCCAGTATTGAGAACATTAACACCTGATTTTGCTAGCTCGGCGGCGTTTTTAGCATTAATGCCACCGTCCCAGCTTATTTCTATGTCAGGATAGCTCTGACGGACAGCTGTCACTTTTTGCAACAAGTCCAGATTGGCGATTCCGCCATGCTCACCAAGGTGACCACTAAATATCAATACATGGTCAAAGCCACTTAAGACCGGGATGACTTCCTCTGCTGGAGTTTCTTGAAGGATGGCCAAACCAGCCTTAATTTTGTGATCCTGCAATCGTTCGGCCGTTTTTTTATGATCTATGTCGGATTCATAATGCATAATTAGCAAGCTGGGCTTTAGTTTTATGATCTGATCAATATAGACAGCCGGCCTTTCATACATTAAATGTATGTCTGCTGTTATATTTTCTGGCCACCAAATCTGATCAAGCCCTGGAGACTGGTTCGGAGCAAAAATTCCGTCCATTAAATCAATGTGTATGCGTTTGGCAAAGCTTTCAACTTGCTCGACTTGAGCTCGGTATTCGTGAGGATCGTATGCGGTTATAGTCGGACAAACAACAGCCATTATTCGTCTAGTTTTTTTATACGACGGGCATGCCGCTCAACGCCACTAAAGGCCGTATCCAGCCAAATCTGGATCGCAGTCTTCATCTCTTCTATATTCAAAAAACGGCCGGAAAGACTCAGTACATTAGCATCGTTATGCTGTCGGGAAAGTCGTATTATTTCATAAGGATCGGTGCTGACTTTGCCTTCAGCATCGATTGCAGTCTTGGCAATAGCGGGCCCGTAGAAAACGGCCGCCCGAACACCTTTAATACGATTGGCAGCCATTGCCTCGCCATTGCCAGAACCGCCAAGAATTACGCCCCGCTCGCATTCTCCAGCAGCTACTGCCTTGGCAGCTGGAAACATAAAATCCGGATAATCATCATCTATGTCCAGGCTTTTTGGTCCGTAATTTACAGTTTGATGACCAAGCGAAATTATATAAGCGTCAAGTAGCTGCAGTGCTTGGTAGCCAGCGTGATCAGTAGTGATTGCAATTTTCATATTACTTGTGGCTGCTGGAATGCTTGCCGGCTTTGTGTAGCAATCGGCCAGTATCGGCAACAACTTCTACCAGTCGATTACTATAACCCCACTCGTTGTCATACCATGCAACTACTTTAAGCATAGTTCCACCCAGCACCGCCGTCAACTTAAGATCAACAATCGCGCTGTGACTATTACCAATAAAATCACTACTGACTAGCTCTTCTTCGGTCACATCTAAAATGCCTTGGTAGTAGGGCTCTTTTGCGGCTGCCCGAAATGCATTATTTACATCTTCGACCGTAACCGGCTTTTTGGTGATGATTACGAAATCGCTAAGCGAAACAACCGGGGTTGGTACACGCACGCTCATGCCTCCGAAGATTCCCTCAAGAGCAGGTAAAGCCAGAGCCGCTGCTTTACTAGCGCCGGTGGTGGTCGGCACGATGTTTTCGGCAGCGTTGCGCATTTCGCGCTTATCTTTAGCGCCGGGGCCATCTTGGAGCATCTGCGAGGCAGTATAGCTATGCACGGTTGTCATCATGGCTTTTTCGATGCCAAAGTTTGTCTCAATAACCGCGGCTACTGGAGTTATACAGTTAGTTGTGCAGGAGGCATTGCTAACAATATCTGAGCTGGTTTCGAGCTGGTCTTCATTGACCCCAAGCACGATTGTTGTAGCGCCTTCACCCTTTGCAGGCGCGCTCAACACTACTTTTTTAGCGCCGGCATCGATGTGGGCCTTGGCTTTGGCGGGGTCTACAAAAAAGCCGGTCGATTCGATGACGACATCAATTTTATGCTCTTTCCATGGCAAAGCCGAAGGTTCCCGCTCGGCAAAGACATCGATATGTTGCTTGTCGACGATAATGCCCTTTTCGTCAAAAGACACGTTTTTGTCGTAAGTGCCGTAGTTACTGTCGTGCTTTAAAAGATGGGCTAAGGTTTCGGGCGCCGTCAAATCATTAATAGCTACTATTTCAAGGTCATCTCTTTCAAATGCGACCTTAAACGCATTGCGTCCAATCCTGCCAAAGCCATTAATAGCAACTCGTGTTTTCATGCGTGCCCCTTTTTTATAATAATTTTGCTTATGCCAATATTGTATGAGTTAGGCGCCAAGTATGCAACTAGCGATCAACGACCTGACCACTGAACTCGGCAACGGCTAATAGCCCGGCAATGTCGTCAACGTTTTCAAATATCGGAGCACTTTCGCTCAAATATCCGACCCGCCCCATAACTTTTTGCTTGACAGCCTCAATCGTGAGCTTTTCAACGGTGATTTTTTCACCTGGATCAACCTGAGGTGGTACCTGTTTTGCCAAATCCCATGCTACCCAAACGTGCACAAACCACTCCATTTTGCGATAAGGCTGCCAAACCTTAATCAGTTTCCAATTATTAAAGGAATAACCGGTTTCTTCTAATACTTCTCGCTCAGCAGCCGCCTGGATTGAATCATCTTCAGCGTCAACTCTTCCCCCTGGGAAACTTTCGCGCTCACCGAGATGAGGTTGTTCGTCTTTAATAACCAGGATTTTGTCTTCAACCACGCATATGGCACTAACCGTGTCGGTTCGTTTGAGCATCTCAAAGGTGTGCAGGGTGCCGTCGAACATTTCTTGCTGCCACTGATAGGTATCAAAAATCATGCCCTTAAATACGAGCTTGGCATTGTCGGGCACCAGCACGCAGTCCTCAGGAATGATTTTTTTCATTTATTGCTTTTTATAACGCTCAATACATTCGGCGATGATCTTTTTAGCCTCTTCAGCATCACCCCATCCTAATACTTGAGTTGTGCCTGGCTTCTTAAGATCTTTAACATGATTAAAATGCTCGGTAATCATCTGCTTCCAACGCTCACCCAAGTCATCAAGTGTTTTTATGCGATCTCCGGTGTTTCGGTCATCGGCAGGTACGACAACGATCTTATCATCCATCTCGCCGTCATCTTCAAACTTCATAACGCCGATAATTCTTGCTTCAAGCCAAATACCAGTTGGCATTGGCTCATCACAGACAATCAGTGTGTCTAGCTCGTCGCCATCGTCATCAAGCGTCTGAGGGATAAATCCGTAATTAGACGGCTTCGCATATATGCTAGGCTCAACTCGGTCGAGCATGAAAGCGGCTCGTTTGCGATCCCATTCCACTTTTAGAAAACTGCCCTGCGGGATTTCTACGACAGTGTTGACGACGCCGTTTTGGTAATCGCCTACGTCTAAAACTTTATTAAAGTCAGGCACATCTACTCCTTTGGTTATCTTAACAATATTGTACACTAAGAATAATGAAAATAATTGGCCACCGCGGCGCCCGCGGCCTCGCACCCGAAAATACAATCGCCTCGCTCAAAAAAGCCCTCGAACACAATGTTGACGAAGTTGAATGCGATCTACGTGTCACCAAGGATGATGTCGTGATTTTGCATCACGATCCTTACATAACTCATCCAAATGGTGGACGGATAAACATTTCCACCAACACATTTGCTAATCTCAGGCATCATAAACCAAACCTAGCCACGCTCAGCCAATGGCTGGCCAACTCAAATTCGACAGCCTTATATCTAGAGGTGAAACCCAAAGTGAAAACTGCCCCAATCATTGCTGAGCTAAAGAAAACCAAGCCAGCAAACGTGTCGATTGGCTCCAAGAGTCAAAAAACACTCCTCGAGATCCACCAGGCACTGCCTGATATCGAGAAGATTGTGATCCACCCATGGAGCGGAATTATTGCTACTCATCGAGCTCGACAACTAAACACAAAAAGAGTAAGTATGAATAAAATATGTCTCTGGCATGGCTATATAAAAGCTGTCTCACGACACGGCTACAAACTGTCGACTTACACGCTAAATGATCCAAAAAAGGCCAAAAAATGGGAAAAAGCTGGCCTTTATGGAGTTGTAACCGATTACCCAGATCTGTTTGAG
>CAZXDL010000005.1:33458-36130 GCA_964639505.1 uncultured Candidatus Saccharibacteria bacterium
AGTTTTGGACAGGGTGAGGACGGCCCTCGATATACTCGCGGATTTTTAGAGCCGCAGTGGCACCCTCGCCAACCGCTGAAGCGATTTGCATAGTGGCGCCCGAGCGGATATCACCTGCCGCGAAAACCCCTGGTATTTTAGTCTGTAGACTCGGGTCGGTTACTACAAAACCCACCGGATCAAGCTCTATGTCTGTTTCTTTTAAAAATTGAGAGTTCGGCATCAAACCGACAAATACAAATACCCCATCTGTTTCTAGCTCAATTTTTTTACCGTCTTTGGTACCGACAACTTTATTAACAAACCCGTCTTTACCTAGTATTTCATCTGTTGTGGTTCCGAGGTGAATCGTAACTTTACCGGCTTTGACGTATTCGTTGAGTTCATGCTGTAAGACATCGCTGGCTTTTATAGTCGAACGCACAAATAAATCGATATGGCTGGCGAAGCGGGTCAGAAAAATCGTTTCCTGAACTGCCGAGTTGCCTCCACCGACAACAACCAGCTTTTTGTCGCGATAAAATGCTCCATCGCAGGTCGCACAGTAATGCACGCCTTTTGATAAGTATTCAATCTCACCAGGCGCACCGACTTTTTTGTAATCTGAGCCAGTGGCAATCAAGACGGCTTTAGCGGTCATTGGCCCACTTGAAGTTTCAAGCTTAACCAATTCGCCATCTTTACCTATGGCGGTAACTTCACCGAGCTCGATTACAGCGCCAAATCTCTCGGCTTGTTTTTGGAGATCATTTGCCAAAGTGAGTCCTTCGATACCATCTGGAAAGCCTGGGTAATTGTCTATTTTGTCAGTGACAGCGGCCAAGCCACCGACCACTCCACGCTCGAATAACACAGTGTCAATGTCTTCGCGAGTCGTATAGACAGCTGCCGTAAGTGCAGCTGGCCCTGCTCCCACGATAATTACATCGTGGTGTTTTGTTTCAGTGTTTTCAGGCATATTAGGCAACAGCGGGCGCTAAGCGGGCGAGGTTGTAGCCAACAATGACTTCTTGTGAGTCATCTTGCTTGGTGACAACAGTAACAGGCGTGGTCATAGCACCGCTAAGACTCATAGCCTCGGCCTGTCGGTGAGGGTGTTCGTCTAGATTAACTTCTTCGTAGGTCATGCCTTTTGCGCCTAAATACTTCTTGACCATTCCGCAATAAGCGCAAGTGTTAGTCGTAAAAATGGTGATGTTTTTAACCATGTCGTTCTCCCTCGTTTAGTGCGCCTTGACCCGCTCACCGTGTCTCTCAGGTACGGCTAAAGTCGTTATATCTGGCGCTTTTGTTTATTTTTTAGTGCTCTAGTACAGAACAAATCTGACTGTAGATATGATTATATATAGTGCTTGAAACAATTTCAAGACGCTATATATTGTGCTTTTTACTCTATTTTGCGACTATTTATCGATTTTGATCAGAGTTACATCAAACACTAGATCAGAATTAGCAGGGATTGTTCCCTGTGATTGCGCGCCATAGGCCAAACTAGCTGGGATAACAAGCCGGCGAGTACCGCCTACTTGCATACCGGGAATACCTTGAGTCCAGCCTTTAATTACCTTATCAAGCGGAAAAGTAGCAGGCTGTCCGCTGTCTTTTGAACTTTCAAAAATGACGCCTGTGCTAGCGAGCGCGCCAGTATAATCGACTGTTATGGTCGCGCCAGGCTTAACTGTGTCACCTGTGCCGGGCGTGGTATCAATCTTTTGAAGGCTAGCCACACTAGTTATGGGAGTAAAGCCCGCTAATTTTGTGCCTTGTAGTTTTGTCACAGAAGTCTCCTTAGTCGTATCTTGAGTATTAGTTTGTGATGAATGTTGAGCCGGTTTGCCAATATCAGGCTTTTTATTATTTTCTTGTATCATCTGATAAATTACAGCTATCGTCACTGCTGACGAAGTAAAGATAAATAAACCCGCCAGTGTACCTGCAAATATACGATCACGCTTTCGTGCCATGAAACCTCCAATTATGTTTTAAGTATTATACCGGATAGCTGTTTCCGGCATTTGTAACAAATAAGTCGTGAGGATGGCTCTCACTCAATGAAGCGCTGGTGATGCGCTGTAAAACGGCTGTCTGCCAAAGCTCTTCAATCGTTTTAGCCCCGACATAATAAAAACCGGACCGGATCCCCTCGACGACCGTGCTAGCGAATTCATTGAGATCGCCACTTGAGGGCACCAAACCCTCGACACCCTCAGCTACTAATACGGTTTTATCACTGTAGCTTTTACCGTGGAATTCATCTTCGGAACTGATTTTTTTGCCTCGTTCCATGGCGCCAATTGAACCCATGCCGCGATAGCCTTTAAATTTGTACTTCTCTGTTCCGTCAGTAATAATACTGCGGAATCGGGCTGGCACTTGGTCACGAGTAAACTCAATTACCTCGCCAGGCGATTCTTCGGTAGCGGCGAATAAACGCCCCATCATTACGCTTGAAGCGCCAGCTGCCAGAGCTTTGGTGATGTCGCCAAAATAGTTAATACCACCATCAGCGATTACTGGAATGCCGTGTTTTTGCGCGACTTTTGCGGAGTCAATAATGGCTGTGAGCTGAGGTACGCCCATGCCAGACACGATACGTGTAGTGCAAATTGCGCCAGGGCCCATACCAACCCGCAAACCATCGACGCCGGCCTTAATTAAGGCCTCTGCGCCTT
>CAZXDL010000005.1:36230-63587 GCA_964639505.1 uncultured Candidatus Saccharibacteria bacterium
CCCATACCAACCCGCAAACCATCGACGCCGGCCTTAATTAAGGCCTCTGCGCCTTCGCTGGTTGCGATATTTCCGGCAATTACATCAACCTTGTGATTTTGTTTAATGTGTTCGACTGCCTCAATCACAAATTTAGCAAAACCATGGGCCGAATCAACCACGATTACATCAACCCCAGCTTTTATAAGGGCGGCCACGCGTTCTTCATAACCAGGGCTAGACCCAACAGCCGCACCGACCAAACAGCCGGCTTTCTTTACGGCGGCCACTTCAGCAGCCTGCTCTTCAATTGTCAGGTTGCGATGAATTATGCCAATACCTCCGAACTTACCAAGAGCAATTGCTAATTTGCTTTCGGTAACCGTATCCATTGGGGCAGATACCAGCGGTGCTTTAAGGCTAATGTTACGAGTAAGTTTGGTTGATAAATTGATCTCTGAACGAGAAAACCCGGCGTAACCGGGCTTAAGTAGAACGTCATCAAATGTGAGGCTGATGTTGTCGTTGATTTCCATAAGCAATTCTAACCTGAAACGGGCCCTTTTGTCAAAGCCCTTACCAAGTGCCGCCACCTCCACCACCGCCTCCACCACCAGAGAAGCCGCCTCCACCTGAAAAACCAGAGCTGCTAATGCTAGACGGAGCTGAAAACGCGGCATTCACAGCGCCACCGATGCCTGAGTTTAGTGAGCTAACAAGGTAGTACGAATTAAATGTGCTCCAGTTTCCACTGTACCAATCTGGAGGCGTGAGATATAGAGACTCAAACTGCTTGGACCATTCAGTCTCTACCCCTAATACGATCGCAAAAGGTAGCAGTTTCTCAAATAATTCGACCGTTTTTACAGGCTCATGAGCATTGCTTGCATAGGGTGCATTTGGTGACTGCA
Source organism: uncultured Candidatus Saccharibacteria bacterium (assembly GCA_964639505.1). Lineage (GTDB taxonomy): Bacteria > Patescibacteriota > Saccharimonadia > Saccharimonadales > UBA4665 > CAZXDL01. The sequence continues at coordinate 37,121 of CAZXDL010000005.1, forward strand.
GCTTTTCAATCCGATCTTTTTCAGCAGTCTTGAGATATAGTTTGAGTCCTTCGATGTGTTCTTTAGCTGCAACTCCTTTAGCCGTTCTAGCTTTTAGTGCAAAAAAGAAAGGAAGCGCAATTAAAAACCCAATAAATATACCGAATCCCGCTGCGCCACCAACAACTTTTACGAGTCCATAGCCTAAAGCGGCAATCATTAAAGTGCTGTAAATCGTTTTTTTGGTCATCTGTGGCGCTAATTTGTTTGATACTTGATAGCCGTTTTTGTTTAGGCGATCATTTACATTCTTGCGAAGTGTTTCTGCCACCGTATAAAGTTTATTTTTGCTGCCAGAGATATCAGCTTCTTTGCCAATAGCGACTTCATCAAATATTCGAGACATTAGCAGTTGCCCGTCAGGATCAAGATTTGTTAAATCTGCTTTGGAAACCTGCAACTTGTAATTCAATTTATCTTTGCCAATTAATCGGTCGTGTTTTTCTTCTATTATTTTTATATAGCCGTTGACTGCCAAATCAATGATTACAGCCGTAATATCTCTGTTATCTAATTTAAAATCAATCAACTGTCCGACTTCGGCCGGCTTCATGCCATCCGGAGGATCATATTGTGGCACGATAATGCCACTGCCTTTAGGGTCTCTGCCTTTGCGCCACCACAAGACAAATCCACCGCCGCCCAAAATAACTATCGGCCCTAAAATGCCGACAATTTGAAGGAAATATTCTCCAACAGCGTCAAACCATTTATGTGGGGTAAAGTAGCCTGCTTCAAAGCCAGCTACATATGTAAGGGTTTGGTTAGGCTCGAGAGGACTTGTCGTGCTGATATTTATCGTGTCGCCGACTTTAGTGACGCTGCAGTTTTTTGCAGCATCACCATAACCACCTGTAAAACAAATTGGCTGGCGGTATTGTTGTAGACCACTTGGTAGGTGAAGATTAACGCTTACAGCTTCAGTCGCTTGTGGCCATTGATCGCCATTCACATCCCAATACAATTCGTCGTGATCACCAAAAAAACTAATTACATTTTGCATTGTGTAATCAATCCTGTATTGCTGAACACCGTTCACTAAAACCGACGGACTACCGATTTTTAAGACCGTATTGCCACCAGAACTATATGTCGAATATTGGGCAGGGGCGCCGGTACTAGATGTTACGCTGTTAATTTTTAGCCGAGTCGAGTGTTTTTGATATCGGTCAGGAATAGCGCGCAATATACCATGAGAATCACTCGTGTATTTAACTGTAATATCTTCGACAATTCGCAGTTCACCCTGTGGGTCAGCGCGCGATAAGGTTTGGTCGGACTTGAAGGATGTGATTACGTCGCTGCTACTGGCGGCGTATGCTGAGCCGGATAAAAAATAGATACCAAAAACTAGGCCAATGATAGCAAATAAAAAGTTTTGCTTTTTCATATCCGGTCGGCACTAATTTTTGACTTGGCTAATTCTGCAACTGCATCAAGCACGGCGTTGATTTCTTTGTCGGTCAAGGTGCGGTCACGACCGGTTACAGTTGCCCTGAAAGTGACTTGCTTATGCGATTTGTCGTCTTCTTTTTGGAAGATATCAATACCTTCCAGCTCAGTGTGCGTATTATCGGGTGCATTGTTTTTTAACTCGGTTTTGACAAAATTAAATAACTCATCGTAGCTTAAGTCTGCACTGACTTTGAGGGTAATGTCTTGCTTAACGCCTGGGAAGCGGAATAATGCCGAATAGTCTGGGCCAATTGTGATCAAATTTTGTAGAGCAAGTGTGTCAATTTCAAAACCAGCGGTATATTTTGGTAGTTTTAGCCCACGAGTTACGCTGGCTTTGAATTCACCGACAATGCCCAAAAAGTTTCCATTCTTCACGCTTACTAAAGCCGCTCGTTTTGGCTCATACGGCTGCACGACCGGATACTGCATCATGTCTTGGCTGATCGGTTTATAAACTAGGTCATGCCCTGCCAAAAACTCTAAGTACTTACGAGCTTCATAATAAGCCGAGTCAACCTTCTTTAATTTATCTGCGGCTGTCAGCACCAACCCCGTAAATTCAAATTCTACGGGCAAGCCTTCTTGGTCGATATGATCAAGGTCATGCGTTTTGCCCAATTCAAAAATAGCAAATTCATCGAAGCCGGCTTTTATATTCGGGTGAACTTTGTCGAGCAAGCTAGGCATTAAGCTTAGTCTGTAATGTTCGAGTTCTGGGCTGATCGCGTTTGAAACCTGGAAGGCTTTTGACGAATCTTGACCGGTTTTTTGAAGCAATTCCGCTGGCACAAAACTGTAAGTTAGTACTTCGTTTGCGCCGGCGCGACTTAGCCGAGCACGTACTTTGGCCTTCAAATCAAACAAAGGATCGCGACGAGTTGGACTTAGGTCGCGAATCGGCAACTCAAGTGGGAGCTTGTCATATCCATATAGGCGACCAACTTCCTCGACAATATCTTCGCGAAGCTCTATATCGGTCCGCCAAAAAGGGGCTTTTACTGTCAGGGTTTCTTCGTTTACCTCAACGGTAAATTCTACATTTTCTAGTATTGTTTTTACATCGGCTGGAGTGAGCTGCAGGCCAAGCCGATCATTAATAAAACTTACCGGAACTGTGACCGGGAAATGTAATGAGTTACGTTCAATAACAGCTGGGTCGAGCCGAATATCATCGACAATTTTGCCGGCTACTTTACCGCCTGTGATCTTGCCGACTTCCGCGACCGCCTCGGCAGCAACCGCCATATTTTGTAGCGGGCTTTGGCCTTTATTAAATCTAGTAACAGCATCGGTAAATAAACCATGCGCCATGCTTGTGCGCCTGATTGAATACATGTCAAAGTTCGCCATTTCTAAAACAATATTTGTGGTATTGTCATCGACCTCAGTTTCAAGACCCCCCATCACGCCTCCAGCGCCGATGAGCTTCTTGTCGGTGGCAATCATGATTGATTCCGGCCCAGGCTCAATTTCTTTACCATTTAGCAATTTTAGCTTCTCGCCGGGCTTTGGGTTTCTAACCACAATAGTCGCAACGCCAGCACTTAAAGCTTTTAACTTGTCATAGTCATAGGCGTGCAATGGCTGGCCGGTAAGTAGCATCAAATAATTGGTTAGATCTACGATGTTATTAATCGGCCTCAGGCCGTGCCGCGTTAGGAAAGTTTGTAGCCAAATAGGACTAGGTGCAATCTTAACATCTGACATTGGGATGGCTACAAAACGAGGCACCAGCTCGGGCAGCTCGTTTACAAAGCTAAGCTTAAGCGTGTCGGCCTCGGGCTCAATTTTAGAATCTGCCCGATACCAGTCTGGGCTTTTAAAGGCTATGCCTTGGATACCAGCAATCTCGCGGCCCACACCCAACAAACCAAACGCATCGGGCCGATGAGTGAACATTTTGTTTTCGATATCAAGTATGTAATCGTCAAGGCCGTAGAGTTTTTTGAAGTCGGTGCCTGGCTTCATTAATTCTTCGCCGACATCTTCGGCTTTGATTTCAAGAATGCCACCGTGATCATCGCTGATCGCTAATTCACTTAGGCTCGCCAACATTCCGTTACTCACAACACCGCGAATTTCGCGCGATTCAATCACCAACGGCTCTTTGCTGACCGTACTCGGCACGGTTACGCCAGGTGGTATCCAAGCGGCCGTCATGCCCGCTTTAACATTTGGTGCACCACAGACTACCTGCACATTGCCATCGGAATCGCGATTGACCCCTTCAACAACACCACCATCATCAATAACACAGACGTTTAATTTATCGGCATCGCCGTGTGGCTCACAGCTAACAACTTTAACAACCACGATGCCTTCATAGAGACCACCTAAATAGAATGGATCTTCATCCATCGCGCCAATCTGCGCACCGATCTTTTCGGTCAGTTTATCGATCGGCAGCTTAAAGATCTCCTCGTAGCCCAAATACTTTATAGAATTAATGCCAATTTTCATGAGAATTGCCTCAAAAATGTAAGCTTAGCGGACTCAAAATGACGAACATCTTCGATGCCATATTTCATCATCACCAGACGGTCTATGCCACCTCCCCATGCAAAACCAGTGTATTCATTAGTATCAATTCCGGCTTGATGCAAAACGTTAGGGTGAATCATGCCGCAACCTAATAGCTCGATCCAGCCACTTTGAGAGCAGACCGAACAGCCTTTTTTGTCGCAAAACGGGCAGCTCAACATAAATTCAAAAGATGGTTCGGTAAAAGGAAAATAAAAGGGGTTGGTTTTTACTTCCAGTTTTTTGCCGTAATATTCCTGCAAAAAAGCTTTAAGTGTGGCGATTAGATGACCGGCGTTAATGCCTTTATCTACATAAACTCCTTCAAGTTGGTAAAAAGTATGCTCATGTCTAGCGTCTAAATCTTCGTTACGAAAAACACGACCTGGGATAACTGCAGCGATTGGTTTGCCTTCAGCCAAATTTAGCTTACCGGCCTTTAATACACGGTTTTGCATAGTGCTAGTGTGAGCTGGCGCGATGAACTGATTGCCACTCTTATCTGTTTGCGTCGTCATAAAGGTGTCATAGTCATCGCGAGCCGGATGGCCGGCAGGGAAGTTGAGCGAGCCGAACATATGGAAATCATCATCGATCTCGCGTGATTCGATTGCAGTGAAACCCATCCGATAAAAAATATCTAAAATGTTTCCTAGCTCGCTCATCAACGGATGTTGTGTACCATTTTCGCCCGGCAAAAGCTTCGGCTTTTCATCTGGCTTCAGATTTGGGTCAAACGGTGCAGTAATATCCAAAGCTGGCAGAGCTTCCGATTCGTCTTGTTTGGACTGCAAAATGGCTTCGAGTTCGCTACGTAATCTGTTTATCTCTTGTCCGAACTGTCCGCGCTGATCAGCTGGCAAGTCTTTAATCTTATTAAAAAGCTCTCGTAGCTCGGCACTTCGAAGCACCGATGCCTCCCCTGCCTCGGCGCGCTTTTTTAGATCATCAGCAAGTTTCTGGTCAATCATAATCAATAAGCATATTGTACCAGAGAGAGCTAAGGGGGTGTTATTTTAACGACGTATCTGGTCAGTATTCGGCAGAACTATGGTTTGGGCATCGCCAATCCAAATGCCGACGGTACCCCCCAAATGATCTTCCTGCGTAACTTGAACTGCATCGATATTACCCTGGTCCAATCCAAGCTGCCAACACTCGACTACTCTGCCTTCTTCACTTTCGTCATCAACCCGTGTCGATAGCTCCGAAAAAAAGTTCAATCGGAATGTATCTTCACGCAATATGAGTCTGCCTGCTTGAACGGCCACAAATGGACTATCAATGGTAATACTGCGCCTTTCGGGGTTTTCAGGCTCTGCAATAACCCTTGAGTCGTAAGCTACCATCGTGCTTGCGACTATGCTTGCAGCAAGGTCTTCAACATTGGGCTGAATTAGATATTTATAACCCCGGCCTAGGCTTAACCGAGTATGCATATCCAGCCGTGCTTTTTCAGCCATTTCACGGATTTCCGTGGTCGACTTTTCGCGAGCACTTAACTCTTCTAAAAGATCTGGAATTGTAAAAACTTCTGGACTTGTGGGCGTAGCCATCTTTAGTGCTCCATATACATTATCGTGCTCTAATTAGTACTATTTAACTACTTGTGGGAAGAATTGCAAGCAGTAGCATTTCGGTTGGGTTATTATATAGGTATGGCGAATTTCTCTTTTGACGCGGTAAGCGAGTACGACAAAGCTGAGCTTAATAATGTTTTTGATCAGGTACAGCGTGAAATTGCAGCCCGCTATGACTTCAAGGGCACACCTGCAGCAGTCGAATGGCTTAATTCAGATAAAACCGGTTTCAAGGTAATCGGCAATGGCGATATGCAAATCGATGCGATATTAGATATTGTGCGTAAGAAATTAGCTGCCAGAAATCAAAGCCAAAAGATCCTCGATGTGTCTGGCGAAGTCGTAACCAGCAATATGAAATCATCTAAAGAGGTGCCTTTCAAAAAAGGTCTAGATCAAGAAAAAGCCAAAAAAATTACCTCCGTTATCCGCGAAAAATTTCCAAAAGTAAAAACCCAAATTCAGGGTGAAGCAGTCAGAGTTACCAGTAATAGCAAAAATGATCTTCAAGAAGTTATGCAGCTTATTAGAAGCCAAGACTATGACTTCCCTGTCTCCTTCACAAACTACCGATAACGTATACTAAGCATATGCCCGATAAGTCCGATTTGCTCAAACAAACAACTGCTGTGCTAAAAATGAACGACCGAGGGAATTACACTCAGCCGGCCGGTCACCTATACCCTCACCAATGGCTCTGGGACAGCTCGTTTATAGCGATTGGCTTGAGACATTTAGACATTGAGCGTGCAAAGATGGAAATTCTCAGTTTGCAGCGTGGGCAGTGGCATAACGGCATGCTGCCAAACATTATTTTTAGGAGCGATTCACAGTACCGAACCGACCGCAATATGTGGCGTAGCTGGCTTAACCCGTATGCTCCTGATGACGTTACAACTACCGGTATAACCCAACCGCCAGTGCTTGCAGAAGCGATCGTACAAATTGGCGCCAAAATGGCTTTGCCGGAACGTCGCACGTGGTACCGCTCCACTTATCATATGTTGTTGTCTTATCATGAGTGGCTATATAACGAACGTGATCCACACGGAGAAGGCTTAGTGCTGCAGATCCACCCCTGGGAAACTGGCCTCGATAACACCCCTCCCTGGATCAATGAGCTGCATGAGCATATGATGCCATTTTGGATTAGGATGATCGAAAAATTAAAGTTGGACTTTTTTATTAAATTCTTTCGACGTGACACTAAAAGCATCCCGATGGATCAACGCTTCTCGGCAATCGAATCGGTCGCGATGTTTGATATCCAACTCCGCTTGAGGCGAAAAGCCTTCAAAATTAACAAAATTCTTGATCACTCGATGTTTAGTATCGAAGATTTAAACTTTAACTCTATATTCATCAGAGCCAACACTCATTTGCGGGAAATCGCCAAAACAATCAAAGAAGACCTGCCTGACGGTCTTGAAGACAAGATGAAAAAATCTGAGGAGGCGCTCGAGCAATTATGGGATCCATACTCTGGACAATATTATTCACGTGATTTTATTACCCACCGTTTGCTTAAAGTGCCGAGTATCGCTACTCTGCTGCCACTTTACGCAGGCACAATTTCTAAGGACCGCGCCAAAGAATTAGTAAAGATGCTCGAAAACGAAAATATGTTTGGCCCAGCCTACCCAGTACCCAGCGTGCCTTTAAATTCTGATTGGTTTAAGCCTAAAGGCTACTGGCAAGGCCCGTCATGGATCAACACAAATTGGCTAATAATCGACGGCTTAAGACGCTATGGCTTCAAAGAGCACGCTGCAGCACTTACCGAGAGCTCAATTGAGCTGGTTGAAAAGAGCGGATGCTCCGAATATTTCGATCCAATTACTGGCGAAGCCGCTGGTGCCATGGATTTCTCCTGGACGGCCGCCCTCACCATCGACCTGTTGAACGCAAAATAATCTATCTAGCTACGTACTCATTTACTGAGCCTATGTTAGCTCGACCATTTTTACCTTGATATTTACCGTCCTCAACAAATCCTGAATTTCTCCAGCCAAACCACCGCGGATCAACATGGGCGTACAAACTGGCTCCTCCCTTAACAACAGCATCAGAGTGAATGCCTGAACGGTGCGTTATCCAGTCTTCACCAACCACGGGCGTTTTAGCTGGGATTGTGATGCCGGCTTTAGCTGCAACCATACTCGCCACCGCCAAAATTTTTGTCGTATCAATATCGAATTCAATCGGCACAGCAAATTCGTTTTCATCAACCAGGACATCTAACGCCCAAGGCGCAAAATTCGTATTACCACTTCGCTCGCCCAGATCAGGGCCATTAGTCACTTCTGCTTGAAAGACTGGAATTTGCGCACCCATAGCGACAGCTGTGTCGGCAATTGCATGCGCTGCAGCAATTGTGTTTGAAACTGCTCGGGCGCCATCATTGTGATTATGAGCCGACAAGATTACGTGATCGTTAAGCCCTTCTTCGACCAACCAACGCGTTGCATTGGCAAACATTGTATGAATACGTCTTGCGCTGGCTGCTCCAAGAGTATCGGGTAGGTTAATGACATCCACGCCCTCCTGTGCAACCGACTTCATAACTCTTTCCAGGTAGCCCATATCAGATGTTGATGCGGCTTCGCAGGAAAATTGGACACGAGCATCTGGGCCAGAGATTTCTCTGGCAAAGCGTACTGCCGTAACTGCCATTTCTTTAACGCTTTCACGATCGTGATGTGGATGCTTAACTCTAATATGCTCATCTGCCGTAGCCACGAAAGTATGGATTCCAGGATGGCGCGCTTCGATAACTGATCCCCATGTTTTTTCTATATCCGGCACAATTGCCCTTGATAACCCAGAAATTATAGGCGTTGTACCGTAAATATCTCCTGCCACCAGTTCGCCATTAACTATCCGGCGAGGCTCGATTGCGAACGGTTCGTTGCCAACTGTACGGGCGACTTCCCGAACCTCTTCATCATCACCAGGTGTTGCGGGAAAACCAGCTTCGATTGTTTCGACCCCTAACTCGGCAATCCCTCGGGCAATTTCGACTTTTGATCCGACCGGAAACTGGTTTGCTTCCGGCAGGGCTTGAGCTCCATCACGGCATGTCGTATCAAAATTTATTATTTTAAATGTTTCGCTCACAATAACTCCTATAAATTAAAAAACAGACTTGGTTGAAGCCTGTTTAGAATCTTGGGTTGTGCTAATCCGCTATTTAAGGCGGTAGGCTTCAACCATGCTGAAGCACAACCCTTGTAGACCGAGGAGTAGTACTAAATTTTGTCGCATAGTCTTAACCATACTTCTTTTATAACATGCCATTAGATTATGCACAATTAATCTTCTAGGCTGGGTTTATCTAGCAGCAATGGGTCGACAGTAATCTCTGTTTCGGCGATTTTGACGATGTCACGGTCAATTTTACCTAGCTCTTTGTAGGTAGTATTGTAATGGCCAACCGTCGTGCCAAGACTGTTGCCAAGTTTAAGCATATAGCCGTTGTGGGCAATCAAGTGTTTAGCTAGCTGTTCGATATTTTTGCGAATCTGCTCAGTGTCTTTATGGATCTCTATTGATCGCAAACCCTGCATGATAGTCTGTAGCATGGCTGATAATGTACTCGGACCAACAATCGTCACTTTTTTATCGGCAGCGTACTGCATTAAGTTGCGGCCGCTAACTCCCCCAAGCCCAACCTTATTGGCTAAAAGGTCGTAGTAGATGGCTTCGCTCGGTATAAACATCAAAGCCTGATCGAGAGTGCCCTTGCCTGGTTTAATGTATTTGGACGTTTCGTCTATCCGTTTCTTAAGATCTTCTTTAAAGGCTCGATCTAATGCTGGGCGCTGCTCATCTTTGGCTTCAACCAGTCGATTATAGTTCTCAAGTGGAAATTTACTATCGACTGGCAAAATTTTGTCATCTAATTTAATTACAGCATCTACAACTAAACCTTCAGCGATCTTGTATTGAAGTTGGAATGTGCCTGGCGGCAGAATATTTTTTAGAATCTGATCAAGATAAAATTCGCCGATTACGCCACGTTGTTTCGGATTCTGCAGAACATTCTGTAATGTTTTTAGCTCTGAGGCTATGTCGCCAACATTTTTATTGGTACGATCCAACTCTGTCAATTTCTTAGTTACATCGGCAATTATCTTGCTGCTGGCAGCAAATTGAGCGGTCATCTGTTTGTTGCTAGTGCCAAGCTGCTCGGTTAGTTGTTTCTGCAACCCATCTTTGAGCTCTAAGACGGATTTATTGAGCTCGGTAACATCGGCCTTTAGCATAAGTGTACTGCCCTCATCGACCGCTTTTGGTTTACGGACAAGCAGAAATATAATCACTCCGAGGAGTATCAACAGCAAAATCCCCAAAACTAACACCAGTGCTAACATACTTATATTCTATCAGCTTTCAACAGTAACAGTGGTGCCGACAGGCGCCCATTCATATAACCATTTCGAACTTGCGAGCGGTAATTCTATACATCCATGCGAAGCGTCTTCTGAGTCAGGGCTAACTGTGCCAAACTCGCGATCGGCTCGCCAAGTCGCATCGTGAAATCCGTAGGTTCCGTATTGGTTGTCGAGAAATGGCATCCAATAATAGACTGGGTCTTTCCAAGTGCCGCGACTATCTGATCCGGTCAGGGTGGTGTTAGTGGTTTTGCCGTATATCTTATAGGTGCCAAGCGGCGTTTCTGTCTCTGGGTGATTTTTCAAACCTGTAATCACTGGTGAGCTGTGCACACTTTTGGTTTTTTCGCAGGCCCACATCCGGCGTTTATCAATACTGATTTTAATTAGTTTATCTTGTTGATTTCCCTCGCAATTATTAATGGCTGCTGCCTCGGACTGAGGGGGTTTTGCAGTGGTCGCTGCTGGGACTGATGCAGTTGGTTGGCCGGAGGACTTATTTTCGCTATTGCCACGAAAGCCAAACCAAAAAGCCACGAAAAATATCAGTGCAATTAGCAGATAGATTTTTTTGTGTGATTTTTTGTCTGATTTAGGTTTAGCAGCAGGTTTTGTTTCAGTTTTTTTATCGCCAGAGTAATAATACGAGTAGCCGCTCAGGCTGCCCGGTCGAATTGTTTTGTCATGAATTGACGATTTAGCCATACTGCAAATTTAATCTGTTTGTTTTTGTATCAACAGGCTTATTATAACACCGTTTTACGCAAATCGCGTCACTATAAATATAAAAACTACTCCGAGTATTGTAGTAGCGATTGTTTTGTAACTGGAGTGCTTGCTATGAGCCTCAGGCAAAATTTCACTAGCACCAATATATAGCAGAAATCCCGCAAAAAAGCCGAGATAAACTACCAACGCCTGATCAGAAATAGTTAAAAGAAGCGTACTCAAAGCACCAAGCACTGGCGCCAGAGCATCAGCAATTAAAAAGTAGAATGTCTTTTTGGTTTTGTTTTTGTTGAGCAGCATAAGATTGACAGTATTTAGACCATCGGTAAAATCATGTGAAATCACGGCAATCGCCACGGCGATTCCAATCGAATTGCTAGCTTGAAAGCCCAAACCGATAGCGACACCGTCTAAAAAACTATGTCCGATTAACGCTAGGGCTGACGCCACTCCAACTTGAGGATGCTTATGCGTACCATATTCGTCTTCATTCGCATGGTGGATTAAAAGACTTTTTTCGATGATATGAAAACCCAAGAACCCAGTCACTAAAGCAATCATCGGCAGCATTACATCTACATTTGTGGCATTGAGCAAGTCAAATATCTCAGGCAATAGGTCGAAAGCGACCACGCCGAGCAAAACTCCAGCCGTGAATCCTAGAAAGCGATGGGTTTGGTCTTTATTTTTTAGCCCAACAAGTCCACCCACAAAAGTTGAAACAAAAGTCATAAAGGATAGAAATACAGGAGTCATTGAAAAAAGTATACAGTAATTACAGAAGTAAATCATAAGACCCGGAACGAAGTACGCCCGGGTCGGTTGGAAGCCTCACACTTCCACTTCCAGCTTATGCTCGGCTATGGCCAAAAGCAATGCGATATATATCACAAAGGGTGAGCTTAAATTGCGCTGCCTCTAGCTCGTTTGGCTTCTCGGGATGAAATGAACGAAGCACCGATTACACCCAAACCGACAATGCCTGTGATAGCGTCCGGCACTTCGTAAAAAAGGCTTCCTAAAAGCGCAGCGGCCAGCACAAAGATAGCGTAGTGCGCGCCATGCTCGAGATATTTGTACGAATTTAGTGTACCGTGGCGTACAAAATATACGGTTAGGCTTCGCACCCAAATAGCCCCAACGCCAAGCCCCAGAGCAATTAGCAACACTTTGTCTGTGATTGCAAAGGCGCCGAGTACTCCGTCAAAACTAAAACTAGCATCTAAAATTTGTAGATACATAAATGCAAAAAATGCCGGCCAGCCGACGTAAACTTTTTGCTCCTTTGGGGCCAGTCGGCCAAGCCAGTCGATTAGGAGTTTAATAGCAGTGTACGAAACTACTCCAAAGAGTCCGGCCTGCAAGACTGTTTTTGCTTCTTCATGGCCGACAAAGTAGGCGATAATGCAAACCGCAATGGCAGACAGCAGTGGCGGAAACCACACCGTACCGCCCGCCTTTAAAAGATATTTTTCGAACCGCTGTAGCCAAAAATCTTTCCGAGCAGTGTCAAAAAAGAAAAACAGAGTTAAGGTAAGCAAAAAGGCGCCGCCAAAAGAAGCAATTGCCGGATGTGCGTCAGCTAAATATTCACCATAAACTTCCGGATTATGCAGCGCGTCGTTCACGACCGTGCTCCACGGCAAATTAGCTGTCACCATCACGATCAGTATTGGAAAAACAAAGCGCATGCCGACAATGGCAAACAGCATGCCAACGGTTAAAAACATTTGTTGCCAAAAACGGGATAAGCGCTCGAGGACCTTGGCATTGATAATTGCGTTGTCAAAGCTAAAGGCTATTTCTATGGCGATCAAGACGATCGTCGTGTAGGCGGCGGCCGGGCCGAGTTCAAAAAATGCGATTATTATGGCCGCGATTGTAATCAGTAGAGAGACGGAAAAGAACCTAAGCATACCTGTTATCCTATCATGTTTTGGAAACGAAATTATTAGCTTTTAGGTAAAACCGCAGCTCGGCGTCTTTAGCTCGACTGATTCCGATTCGTGTAGTTTTAACTATCTGGCTAGAATGAATCGCTGGGTTTACGACAAGTTTTAAGGGACTGCTAGTTAGATCATGCCCGTTTAGTTTTTTATCAATCTGCATGGCTTCACATAGTTTGGCCGGGCCATTGGTTAGTTCATTGATGGATCGGCCTTTGCGGTTACGTGTCATTAAATCGATACCCAGTAATGGCTCAAGCGCCCGTATTAAAACAGCCGAACCCTGCCCGGCTGGTCCGGTGACAATATTGCAGCAATAATGCATGCCGTATGTGAAATAGACATATAAAAAGCCGGCTGGGCCAAACATGATTTTTGTGCGGGCGGTTTCACCACGGTAGCTATGACTGGCTGTATCGGCTTCATCATAGGCCTCGGTTTCAACAATACGGCCAATAATTTTCTGGCCATTGACTTCGCGAATTAGATCAGAGCCAATCAGCCTACTAGCGGCAACTTCCGCAGGGGCATTCAATATGTTTTTGAGTTCATTACTCAAGTAACAGCCCCGTCTAGACCCAAAGCCGAGCTAATCCTTTCGACAATGAACTGGCTGGGCTTTTCTGAAATTACATGTCTGGCGCGGATTTTATAGCCTGTGATATTCTGCTGGTCTGTGCCAAAAAATTCTTGGGCTTCACCTCGAATCACCATCATGTCCCAGGTACCATAGATCACATCCATTGGCATCTCGAGCTGCTTTATATCATCACCTGTAGTTTGATTCATGATTGTATTTTGTAAACTCTTAGTCAGGGCAAACCAGTTTTCTTTAGTAACTTCCATGCCGACAACGCGCCGTCCGATTCGCTCAAATGCCTTCATATTTGTTTCATCGAAGGTTGGTTCGAGGGTAATAATCTTTTTATATAGACGAAAGTACAGATCATTCAGCACCCGGTAACGGCGCTTTTCTGGCAAGCCGTCATGCAATGGCATTTCATATATGACCAAATGTCGAACTAAATCAGGCCGGAGTAGCGCCACTCTAATCGCCACCAGACAACCCATCGAATGTCCAACCAAAACAACCGGTTCTGAAAGTTTAAGTTTTTCGATACTCGCAATGACCGCCTTGGCATGGTCGGTGGCATCGTAATCAATGTACTTCGGCTTAGGAGACGCCCCAAAACCAAGTAAATCAAACGCTATTACCCGCACGCCACTAGATAACAGCAAGTTAACAACATGATTCCATACTTGAGCTGTCCGCCCAATGCCGTGCAACAACACAACTGGCGAGCCCGTGCCTTGATCAATTGCCTTAGCCAAAAAGAATGGCCGTTTAAGCGTTTGGTGCCAAAATTTATCAAAGATTGTGAGTGTCATCCTTTTAAGTATAATGGTAATAATGCTTGACGCTAATGTTGTGCTAGTAATCGAAGTAGCACTTTTAATCAGCCTTGCCGCGATCTGCTCAGGGTTAAACGTGGCCGTGCTCTCGTTAGATCTGGCAGATTTAAAACGCAAAGCCAAGCTTGGCAATAAACAGGCTAAAAAAATTCTTCCCTTAAGATCAAATGTTCACTTATTACTCGGCAGCATATTATTTACCAATGTCGCAGCTGCTTCGGCGACTTCAATCTTACTCGGAGACCATCTGAATGGCTGGATTGCCGCGCTTATAAGCACGTTATTATTAGTCATATTGGGCGAAGTGTTCCCGCAAGCACTGTTTAGTAAAAACGCACTGTTCTGGACTAGCCGTTTCAGCTGGCTGCTTAAAACCATGATCGTTGTAACTTATGTTGCAAGTAAGCCACTTCAGCTGTTATTAGACAGCTTATTTCCTAACAAGCGAGGCCAGCTGCAAAGTCGCCACGAGCTTGGGCTGCTTATTAATGAACATCTGGATGACGAAACCAGTGAGCTAGATGATGATGAGATTGAAATAATGCGCGGTGCACTCCAGCTAAGCGAAAAGCGAGTTCGCGACATCATGACCAATATTCGACACACCTACTGGCTTGAACCTTCTACTAAACTTGATGGCGATAAAATCGATGAAATCAAAGAAAAGGGTTACAGTCGGATACCCGTACTTGATCACAAATTAACCAAATGTTACGGCCTACTCTTAATGAAAGACTTGGTAGATATCGATTTTGACCAAAACACTTACCGAGTTGATGATATGCCACTGCACCCGACTCAGCTGGTTGGCAGCATGACTGCCCTAGATACGATGTTTAGAAAGTTTATTGCTGCTCGTTCGCACTTAATTCCTATCGAAAAAGATGACGCAATTGTTGGCGTCGTAACCATTGAAGATTTGATCGAAGAAATTATCGGTCATGAAATCGAAGACGAAACCGACCGTACTCGCATCCACCGCGGCTAAAAGCAAAAAGCAGCCTTTTTGAGGGGCTGCTTCTGCTCGCGAGTCCGACTAGAAATTCTAGACTTGTCGCTGATCACCTCACAGTGACTAATACTGAATATAGACCTGCCCCAAACCTGGGTCAATCACATTAACAATTTTCTGTGCTTATCCTGTGCGTAAAATGTGCATATCACACGTTGTCTTCAAAGATCGCGTCGATGGTGCGACCCATTTCTTGTAGAGTTGCCTCACTTGCTTCAGCATTATTTGGTCGGCGGAAGTATCCTCCTCTAAGTGGAATACCGTGTAGCGAGAGGTTTGGCTCAGACTCAGGCTGCCAAAAACCCTCAGAAAATATTCCTTCAGTCGGTTCTATATCATATTCCAACAAATGCTTAGGCGCGAGTGAAAAGTTTATAATATGGACTCCGCCTTTTGAAATATTACTTCTGATCATGGCTTTCTGTGTGCCAGCCAATTCTCCATCGTCTAAACGAAAATACTGCATAAAAATAGCCAGCTCACCAGCTTTTGGTACAATTCCTTTTAATCTTTCGCCTCTTCCGAGTTTGTAAATTACTGGATTAACGGGCGTAAAATCTAATTCACTCATTTAAATAATTATACCATTTTACGATATATTTGTCTATTTATAGTACTTTTGGAGCCAGGTCTTTTTTAGATCATTGAATGAGCCGTCCTCGATTGACTCACGAATGTCGTCAACCAGCTTTATGATGAAATACTCGTTATGAAGCGACAATAAGGTCATCCCCAAAATTTCTTTAGCATTTATAAGATGACGGATGTAAGCTCGGGTGTAATTTTGGCAGGCATAGCATTTACAGTCTTTAATCAGTGGCGTGAAATCTTCTTTATATTTAGCACCCTGAATATTCATGCGCCCTTCATAGGTATAAAAGGCGCCGTTGCGGCCGACACGTGTTGGCGAAACACAATCAAACGTATCAACGCCGTTTTCGATTGCCACAAAAATATCATCCGGTTCGCTGATGCCGAGCATGTGTTTTGGCTTGTCTTCTGGCAGCTCTTCATTAACCCAACGCACAATTTCGCCTAACTTTTCTTTTTCAATCGCTCCACCAATTCCAAAACCATCAAATGTCTGATCACCTAAGTCACGGGCAGTTGCTCGGCGCAGGTCTTCATGCTGCGCACCTTGAATAACCGCGAACAAAGCCTGATATGGGCGCTTTGAGTGCTGCTTACGCAAGCGATCCAGTTCGGTGACGCACCGATCGGCCCATGCTTGAGTACGCGCCAGCGAACTGACTTGATAGTCATATGGGTCAAGCAATGAAGTTAGTTCGTCAAAAGTAAACATAATATCCGCTCCGACGGCGTGCTGTATCTGCATTGATAGCTCAGGAGTAAAGCGAAGTTTTTTGCCATCTAAGTGTGAGTAAAAAGTAACGCCGTCGTCATCAATCAACGCCAGCCTCTCGGATTTATCCGCCAGCGGCACCTCGCCTTTCATGTCAATAACCTTTTTAAAGCCTGATCCGAGCGACAAAACCTGAAAACCACCCGAGTCAGTAAAGGTCGGGCCATCCCAGTTCATAAACTTACCGAGTCCGCCAGCAGCTTCGACAATTTTATGACCTGGCTGCAGATATAAATGATAGGCATTCGCCAATACTGCTTGCCCATTGACTTCGGCAACCATTTCAGGCGTCATAGCCTTAACCGTGGCCTTTGTACCGACCACGATGAAGGCAGGTGTTTTAATCTTGCCGTGCGGAGTCTTGATAACTCCAGTCCGCGCTAAACTATTCTTATCTGCCCTCTTGTCAATATTAAAACTAAAATCACTCATCAGAGATCAAGTATAGCAGCCAAGGCGTCAGTTATTTGCCGCGTGAGTAATCGGGCTTTTTATAGGCACTTTTAAGATTTATCAAAAGCACACCCGTACCGAGCAGATAGGCGAGGAGAGTTATTATCCCTCCTAGTATAGGAATCATCTGGACAACGCCCAACAGTAGACAGGCCACCAGCACCATTAACACTGGGTGAAGCTTTGGAAAAATACTGTGTCCAATAAAGTAGATGGCCAGCGGGAAGCTCAGCAATGCAGCAACTAGCCATAGCAGGCCGAGCAGTATGCCAAGCGGCGCTCCGACAACTGTTGCAAAGGCGCAGATAATCAACACTGGCATAGCAATAGCGCCGAGCAATCCCGTAAGAAATACCCAGCCAAGCTTCTCGCTTGCAACCTTGTTCCAGCGACGGAATAGCTGCGGGAACAATGCAACCAAGACGACCGCAAAGACCGTCATCGCAACTAATAGGTAGATTCTCCAGGCGACCAACCAGCCAGTATTGCTCTTAGGCTCAACCTTGGTATAGGTGACTTTGCCAGCTACATCAGCGCCACCAGTTTTTACGAGCATCTTAGGACTCGAGTAATTTAAATTACCGCCAATACTAGCATTATCTTGCAAAATTAATTTCTCTCCGGCCCGAGCCTCAACATTTCGGCCAACTTTAGAATTGAGATAAATAGTTGAACCCGCGACATTTAAGTCTCGGCCAATTGGTCCGTCCAAAGAAATTGTGTTTCCGGCGACGCTTACATCTCGCCCAATTTTTGAACCAGATGATAGTGTGATGTCTTGACCGGCAACCGAACCGCCACCTAGAACCGACGCGTTTATATCTACCGTCTGCCCAGCCACCCTGATATCACCATTCACCTTGCCACCGATAGTCACAGACTGACCGGCACACATTATGTCACCATTTACGGTCGCATCAATCGTCACTGTCTGAGCTGCACAATAAATATCACCGTTAACAGTGCCGGTGATAGTAACATTATTGCCAAATTTATAAATTGTCTTGTTTGTGTATCCGCTTGTAAATTGACTTGCCGAAGCCGCATAAGCCACGCCAACTCCAGCAACGAGCACGGCCGCACCAACAAAAAGACTCATTAGTGATCTACTGAATGGTTTCGGCACTCTCATATGCGACCTCCCAATTTATTTTCATTATACTCCCTTATATCAAATGAGAGAGCTCACCACACTTCAAGGTGAGCCCTCAAATGGATGTTTGTTTAGTGTGCATAAGCGCCGTGATGAACAGTTGTCTTCTCGTGTATCAAGCTGTGCCTAGTGTGCCGGGCTGTAGAAATCAGCCACAGAACACCAACCGTGCCAGCTACAAATAAGCCTGCCCATTGCCAACCAGTAATAACTGCAAAGAATGCTGCAAGTATGACAAAGGTGCCGAGAAACATTTCTATCCTGTTTAGGATACTTCTGTTTTCAATACCGCCAGCTGCCGTGATGCACATGCCGAGCCCGATGGCAGCAATTGCTACGGTCGTGACCCGCCAATCATTTAGCCACTTTCCGGAGAAATTGGCCAGATTGGCGTAGACCAAAAATGCGCCGGCCGCCAACAGAAGTGTATTTACCAGATCCCTCCAAGATAACTTCATGACATCCTCCTTTCGCTACTTATGGAGCCTCCGCCCGCTTCATCCCCTCCTTTCATTGGGCATTCCACCTCCTACTACCATCTAACTACTCATAAAAAAGTTCTGCCATGACTCATGATGCAGTCTAGTGATGACTTTAATCACACCACTATATTTGTAAATTATTGACTTTTTGCTACAATCATTTCATGCCAGCTCAAGTCGAAGTTCTTTCAATCAACCCGCAATACCAGTCGTCCCAAGTCATTTTTCCGGGCTACATATGGCATTTTCCGCTAGAAGACCCAATCGCCAATGAAAACCGATTACTTGTTTACCGATGCCATCCTACGGACAGACATGCTTCGTTTTATAAAACTGGTCAAATAGACAAATTACCGCAACCAGAAGATTTACATGAGATTGTACGGATGTGCACTTTGGATGCGAAAGTAATGGAAGTACAAAACGGCCTTGAAATACCTTTAGATAGTTTTTTAGACAAAGAAATTGGTGAATTCACCATTCGATTGGCTCACACTAGCTCAATGACTAGAAACTAAGCGATAAAATATTGAACTTTCTTGACTTATTGCTACTATAGTTTTATGCCAGATTTATTTGTAGCAGAAGGATATCTAGAATCATGCCGTGCATGGCAAGAAGCTATTAATAGACAGCCTACACTCGAAGAACGGGTAGCAGCAAGCGAAGAGGCACAGATAAAACTTGGTGATGAAACACCGCACGGCGTAAATCGAGTTATTGTACACGGCGATGAAGCGTTGTTTGTCCCAGATGGTAGCGATCCAGATGACGAACGAATACGACCTCTAGTTCGGATAAGTAATATAGCAACTCGTGGGTGGCTTGCAAGGCCTTCTGTAGTTCAAAGTGGCGAAAACGTTTCACTTGCTTGGCCTGTCCTTAATCCCAGCGTTATCCGTATTGGCGAGGAAGCAACTACACTTACCGAAGCCATGGATATACAAGTAGATGAAGACGGCAGTATGATTCCACTCCATCAACGCATCAAACGTACTCTTCATTTCCCTGTCAGCTTTATAAAAACCACCATGCCCTACGATGACAGGCTTATAATTCCAAGCACCATACCCACCAATTAGCCTTATGCTTGCATATCCGCAGCCGTCTGTTATTGTTGACGAATAATACTCAGGAGTATATATGTCTGTAGTCCCTCTTAACGGTTCACCAGAAGTGCTGGTTATTGGCATTCGCCCCGAAGGAGTGCCACAAGTTAAAGAATTAATTGATCAAACAGGTGTAGACTTAACGCAGTTTGCTGGGCAAGAGGGCATAATTGCCGAAACTGTCAGGGCAACGGTGCGCGATAATGGCCGAGTTAACCCCGTCCAGTGGCTAGGGGCGGTCGAGAACCTATATGAGAGTGTTACGCCGATTCGTGAGTCACTAAAAGGTCGTGACGCCGGCGATTTTACCGTCGCTAATGTCGCTCCTGTTTTGCCAAACCCAGACTGGAAAAGAACAGCTAGTAGTGCAGGCCGCATTATGTATGGCAATGGGAAAAGTAGATTTTTATTTTTATCAGCCGCTGAATTAGTCGATGCCGGCATTCCAGGAAAAAAAACATTCTTTAGACAAGGCGTGGGCGAGCTAGCTTTAGGAATAAGAGTAAACGAGCCTCTGCGCTCAGGCTGGACACGCTACGATGACTTACCGGAATGGGAGCTTGAGGAACGTCGTCGCAGGCACCGACCAAGCTACCTTTTTGGCTATTGATTATAAATCTTACAACGGCAAATACATATATCGAAATAACTCCTTAAAAACTGCCAGCGCTACATATGGTGGAGGGCTGGTGTGTTGACACTAAATACATGCTTTGGTAATGTTAAAGCTTGTTGCTTTTTTTCGACCAAAAGTTTCGAAGAGCAACGTTTTAATAGAAAACCGTAATTAAATTAGGTCTCAAACCACTCCAAAAGTGGCGTTGAGATAGTTATTGGAGGGTAAATGAATAAAGTATTAACACATGTAATGGTGCTTGCGAGCATGACTGTACTATTAGCAGGAAACGCCAGCGCCCTAAATCTAACAAGCCTAAATAAAAACACTAAAAAAGACGTCAAAGTCGCTGTCGCCGATACCAAGAAGGCCGAACAAGAAAAGCCAGCCGCACCGGCGCCAAAAATAGTAGTTGTACAGCAGGGCGAATATCTAGAAAAGATAGCTACTGCCAACCAATCCACCTCACTGCGCATCTATTATGCCAACACTGACATCAGCAACCCAGACCTTATCTATCCTAATCAACAGCTTCGCATTCCAGAAGCCGCCGAAAACCTAACTCCCCGCGAAGTTCCGGTCAATCAAACTATCGCCACTCCAACGACTCAGGAAGCAACCTCAGCTGCCGCACCACGTCGCGCAGCCGCAGCTCCCGCTAACTACGCAGCCGGCGACGGCAGCGTCTGGGACCGTCTAGCCGCTTGTGAAGCCGGTGGCAACTGGGCCATCAACACAGGCAATGGCTACTACGGCGGATTACAATTTACCCTCAGCAGCTGGGCAGGCGTCGGCGGTTCAGGGCTCCCGAGCAACGCATCTCGCGAAGAACAAATCATGCGCGGCCAAATGCTTCAAGCCCGCTCAGGTTGGGGCGCCTGGCCCGCCTGCTCCGCCCGATTAGGACTCTAGCTACTTGATACTATGTAAGATCTGCACGATCTGATCATAGTTGGCAAACCAAAATACGGCATTAAACACGATTAGCCCCGGGAAAATCACAAATTTCTCAGCAAACTTCCCAGTAGTCACCCGCATCCGTTTCACTGGCGGGAAGCCAAACTTAAATGGAATTGGCAGCAGCCACGGCACACCTTCCTTGGTAAAAGTATCCATCACCAGGTGAGAAATCACGCCAATCATAAACGCCCAAGTCACCAGACCAACATCGACATTCACCATTACCGGATGAAAGAATATCAGCAGCCAATGAAAGACGAAGCCCAGCAGAGCCACGCCGATTAATGAATGCGTTAAGAAGCGATGCCCGCCATTCAGCGCCCCAAAGACTTTGCCAAAATATTTACCCACCGGTAAATTCCGCCAAAACGGTGCGGTCGGTTGATCAATATCCGGTGCTATCCCACCAACCAGATTAAAAAACACAGCTAATATAGCCGTCGACAAAGTCACCGCTCCAGGAGGATTCGCGATTACAACGATGCCTAGCGCGGTAATTGCCGCAAGATCATGAGTTCGGCCTGTCATACCTTTAGTTTACACACAATTCGTCACAACAATAGAGAACGTTATAACTGCTATTAAGGCAGATCTAGGTGTATATTTTTTCATGGTCATTTTTGTAGGATTTGAGGTGTTTTGCTTGTTTTAACTTCTTACAGTATGTTATACACCTCGTGTCAATGCATCTTGGCTTTTTTCGTAAACTACGTTTTCCCAGTTGGCACGCGTTGCTACGCTATATGCATTTGCTGCATCTTCGCCACCAGCATATGGGGGTTCTATTCTCTCAATTCCAAATCTCTTGTATGATATGCTCTTAAATTTTGTTGCTGCGATTACTGGAGCTGCCGAAATTGCCATTCCACCCAACATTACCAAAAATGGCTTACCGAGTAGAACTTCGTCGTTGCTTTTCTCAGCTAAGCGAAAAAAGTATTCTGAAAAACCGGCAGCGGTTGTAGCAATGCCGGCAACAAAAGTTCCTAGATGCCTTGCTGTACTTTGTGACCATTTTTTTAACTTATTTGCTTGGTGGGCGTTTGCCTTATTGTATAAAAGTCCGTCTGCAGCATGCTTAAGTTCGTGTGAAGTTGTAGTTGCAAGGTCAACTGGCTGATCTTCAGAATAATGATCGTTATTTACGCCTTCAATTTCTGATTTTGTATTTATTTGTACCAAAATATCTGCCTTGTCACCCAACCTATCGAGTTCGTATAAGTTTACAATCGGGTGTCTACTTATCAGATTTAGAAGTAAATTTTGGGCTTTGGCTAATAGTCTCATAGATTTCGACATGCGCAACAACTCTAAGTTTGAAGTGAGTCCACCCCAGTTACTGTTTTTCATATCACGATAAAGCAAGGTCACCCTATCCCAGTCGTCCGATGTTATTTCCGGAAAGTCTCTTTGCAAATTTTCGCCCAGAGCGACTTGGTCAAGTTGGATTCCTTCTTCATTACCTGTTTTCGGATCGAATCTAACTATTGGACCATGAAATGAACTGGCTTCCGGTGATGACATCGTTGGCTTATCCCTTATTTACTTCTTAGAGTTAGATTATAGCACAAGAATTTATAAATTTAGTCTAGTGCTAGCTACTTGCTTTGGCTTTTGCGTTTTTTGTGGTCGAGTTCTTTTTTGCGGAGGCGGAGATTCTTGGGAGTCACTTCTAGGAGTTCGTCGTTTTCGATGAAGTCTAGGCATTGCTCGAGACTAAAGATGGTTGGTGGGGTTAGTGAGACTATGCCGTCACTTGAGCTGGAGCGCATATTAGTCAGGTGCTTGGCTTTGCAGACGTTGATCTCGAGATCTTCTTGGCGGGTGTTGAGGCCGATGATTTGGCCGGCGTAGACTTTTTCGGCTGGGCCGACGTAGATTGTGCCGCGGGCTTCGGCTGTTTCGAGTGAATAAGGTGTGGTGGTGCCGGTTTCAAAGGCGATCAGTACGCCATTTCGGAGTTGCTGCAGAGCCGGTGCAACGGGCTGGAAACCGATGACCAGGCTATTCATGACGATAGTGCCTTTGGTGTTGGTCAACAGGATGTTGCGCATACCGAGTAGGGCCCTTGTGGGCATTTCATAAATAAGTTTGGTGACGCCTTTGGGGCTGGCGAATTGCTCTTTGAGAGTGGCGCGGCGTTGGCCGAGCTCCATTTGGACGGTGCCGACGTGCTCGGCTGGGACTTCGATAATTACTTCTTCGATGGGTTCGACTTCTTGGCCTTTTTCTTGGTGGGTGACCACTTGCGGGCGGCCGACTTCGAATTCGTATCCCTCTCTTCGCATGGTTTCTATCAAAACGCCGAGGTGAAGTTCACCACGACCGGCGACTGTGAAACCGATGCCATCTTCTTCGACTTTAAGGCCAACATTGGTTTCGGTTTCTTTATCTAAGCGCTCGCCAATTTGTCTGGAGGTGTTGAATTCACCCTCTTGGCCTTTGAATGGGCTGGTGTTGGGGCCGAGGTAAATGCGTAGAGTTGGGGCTTCGACTTCGATAGTTGGTAAGGCTTCGGGGTTTTCCGGGTCGGCTAGAGTTTCGCCGATTTGAGCGTCACTGATACCGGTTAGCTGGACGATGTCGCCAGCGATGCCTTGTTTGACCTCAAACTTGCTGACACCGTGGCTCATAAACACATTGTCTACTTTGGCTTTGGTAATTTTACCTTCTTTGTTGATAAGCGCGACTTGGTCGCCTGGGTTGATTTCACCTCTGGTGATACGGCCGATGGCGTATTTCCCTTTGAAAGTGTCGTGGGCTAGAGCCGTGACCAGCATCTGGAATGGTTTGTCACGTTCTATGCTGGGAGCAGGTATTTTGTCGATAATGGCTTGGAAGATTGGCTCGAGATCGCCCTTTTCTTCTGGGTGAGCCGGGACTTCATTCCATGACTTACCTTCTCTACCAATAGCGTAGTAAACAGGGTAATGAAGCTGATCCTCGTGGACAGCTAATTCTAAAAATAGATCGGCTAATTCGTCTTCTACTTCTTTGATGCGAGAGCCGGTTTTGTCGATTTTGTTGATAATAACAATTGGTTTGAGCTCTGAGGCTAGGGCTTTACCTAGCACGAACTTTGTCTGTGGCATGGGGCCTTCTTGGGCGTCGACGATCAGGATACAACCATCGGCCATGTTAAGTGTGCGCTCAACTTCGCCACTGAAATCAGCGTGACCTGGGGTGTCGATGATGTTTATTCTATAATCGTCGTGCTGGACGGCCGTGATCTTGGCGGTGATGGTGATGCCGCGTTCTTTTTCTTGGTCGCCGCTGTCCATGATCAAGTCCTGGCTCATTTCAGCCTGGTTGTCGCGGAAGGTTTGGCTTTGTTTGAGTAGGCCATCAACCAGCGTAGTCTTGCCATGGTCGACGTGAGCGATGATGGCTATATTGCGAATCTTAGTTGGGTCTTGGACTTGGCTCATTTATGATGCTTCTCTTTAGTTGTTGACGAAGGTCAGGGCGTGGCCGACTCGTCCGGCACGACCGGCGCGGCCAATGCGGTGTGTGTAGTCCTGGTATGTCATTGGCTGGCTATAGTTTATGACGTGAGTAATGTCGGCGACATCGATGCCGCGGGCGGCAACATCGGTTGCGACTAGAATTGTCGTGCGATTCTTTTTAAAGCTATCGAGGGCGCGTTGACGTTGGCCTTGGCTTTTGCCGCCATGAATGGCGTCAGCCGCGAAGCCGCGGGCAACTAGCTCATTGCTAAGCTTCTCGACGCTGCGCTGAGTTTCATCAAAGACGATAACTTTTGAAACTTCTTCTTTAAGCAAGATATCGTGTAATTTATCCATTTTTTCGTGAGTGCCGTTATAGCGGATAACATCTTGGTTGACGTGATCGCTACCGTCGGCGCTTTTGACTGAAACGGTCTCAGGATCAGTTGAGAATGTGCGGATTAGACCTTGCACGCGTGGTTCCATTGTTGCAGAAAAGAAGAATGACTGTCGCTTAGGCGCGAGTGCTTTTAAGATGTAGCTGACATCTGGCAGGAAGCCCATGTCGAGCATACGATCAACTTCGTCTAATACGACTGTGTCAAAAGTATCGAGATTAAGTGTGCCACGTTCCATGTGATCCTTGATGCGACCGGGAGTACCGATGACAATTCGTGGTTTATTTCGTAGATCACGCAGCTGCGAACCCATGCCGGTACCACCGATCAAAATCGCACCGGTAAAACCACCGCCCTTACCAATGCTGCGAGCTTCTTCCTCAATCTGCTGAGCTAATTCTCTTGTTGGAGCCACGACTAAAGCTTTGGTCTGCTGCCTCGTCATTAAGCCGTGAATAATTGGAATTGTAAAAGCTGCCGTCTTGCCAGTGCCGGTGTTAGCTATACCAATTACGTCTTTGCCGGCTAACCCAAGTGGGATTGTCTGATCTTGGATTGGCGAAGGCGTCACAAAACCCTTGGCTTTTAAGTTCTGTTTGATACGGTCGTCGATCTCGAAGTCATTAAAGCTGTGTTTTGCCTGATAATTTTCGGCTTGGGTCGGCTTTGCGACTGCCACGAAACGACTGGGGTCGATATAGTCACCGCGCCTGCCAGCACTGCGCTGAGGTCGGCGGCCGTTATTACGTTTTGCTGAATTGTAAACTGAATATTTGTATGAAGCCATTAAAAAAATGAACCCTTTTCTGTACTTTAGTACGTTGATTTATTAACTCGGATTGCCGGTAATGAAATCGAGTAATCTATTTAACGCTAAAGACCCGGATTCATTTAAAACTAACAATTACTATTACATTAGCACGATCCGACAGCTATGTCAACGAATTTACCCTTTAGATGCTACAATGGTTTATATGACTAGACGTTTTGGAGTGCCAGGAGCAGACCCTAGATTGCCAAAAGACCGATGGCTAAAAGCTTCGGATCACCCTGATAGTGCAAGAAGAGCCGACGTGCCTTCGGCGCGCGCAGCAGTGCCTGGCGATGTCTTACCGCCAAGGTTAGAGACCGAAATTACAGATGGATTACGTAGATATTGGGGCGAAAGTGCCGTCAGAGCTTTTGGTCTTGAGCTCATCGGCACCCCAGCCGGCCACGAAGATATTCCGCCCACGCCAAGCGTATAGTTTTGGTTTTATAGCACAGAATTTATATCGGCGTCGAGTTGAGATGGATCAACATCGTCTAGTGAGCTTGCGTCTAAG
Organism: uncultured Candidatus Saccharibacteria bacterium; assembly: GCA_964639505.1. Lineage (GTDB taxonomy): Bacteria > Patescibacteriota > Saccharimonadia > Saccharimonadales > UBA4665 > CAZXDL01. The sequence goes on from CAZXDL010000005.1 coordinate 63,517, forward strand.
TCTTTGCTAGCCTTTTCGACATCTGCCTTGGAATTGATCGCGCTATTGTCGGAAGAAGACTGGGTAGATGT
>CAZXDL010000006.1:0-54358 GCA_964639505.1 uncultured Candidatus Saccharibacteria bacterium
AAAGAAAGACACTAAAAAAATCGTCGACGTTTCTCACCCTGGCAAGACCGCGCCGCCGGGTAATTCGAAGTCGGTTATTGTTGGGCACGGACCAATGATTAAAGATCCAATGGTTGTCGAAGACGAAGCAGCAGCTACGCCAGCAGCACCCGAAAAACCGACTGTTAAATCTGGTGAGGCTGTTATTGCGCCGCTGGCAGACAGCCCATCCGCCAAAGATTCAGACACCAAAACCAAAAAGGATGAACCACCGGTCGAATTAAGCGAAGATGACGGTAAAAAAACCATAGCAGTTTTGGCCGAAGAAGCCGCCGTTAAAGAAGAAGAAACCAAAGACGCAGAATCGGAAGAGGCGGCTGACACGAAAATAGCTGAAGCCACTCCATCTGAGCCGCAACCTGAAGCCGCTGCCGAAGAGCCCGCCGCAGACACAGAAGAAGAGTCAACTGCTGAAAAACAGGATGATAAAACCGACATTGGTACAGATGATAAAGCTGCAACCCAGAGTGTCACCGAAGCCGAAGCCGAAGAGCTAGCCGCCCAAGAAAAGCATGACGCTGAAATCCAGAAGCTTATCGACAGCAAAACCTACTCATTGCCAATCAAGACAGTCGAACAGCGCCGCAGCAAGCGCGTTGTAATTCTAGGCATCCTACTAAGTATTGTGTTGATAGCAGCTTGGGCAGACATCTCGCTCGACGCAGGTTTAGTGAAAGTTAGTGGTGTACCGCACACACATTTCTTTGATCAGCAAACTAGCGTTTCTGTCGAGACAGTCGACCCTGCTCCAACTACAAAAAACTACACAGCAAAATATTCAAAGCTAACTTTTAAATATCCAACAAACTGGGTAGTTGAGGGCGAAAGCAGCTCGACCAACGACGGACTGTATGTCCTGCCAAAGGCAGAGGCGACCAATCCTGAAAAAGGCAGCGTAAGTCTGGCATTTGCTAGCCCTGCCATAAACGCTACATCTGATGCAGTAACAATAAAGTACGTGAATTATCAAAAGTTGCCGAATAAAATAGGCGGCATTGTCTATGTGCGCGATATGGTTTATCAAGTTAATCAGACTGGTACCTTAGGCGTGAACTCATCACTTTCTAACACAAATACGGATACCGTTGAGTCTCAAAGTTCTATGTATGGGAAATTCCTAAACGCCGATGGTAAAAGCAGCTCAGTATTTAATATAATTGTATATAAATCTTCTGGTGGCAAATCAGGATTTACCTCTGTAAAATCCGCACAAGAATACATGAAAACCCCAGATTACCAAAAAGCTAGATCAGTCTTACTATCTACAACAGCCAATTAACTAATATCTTGCTAGAATATTAAGGTGTTAGATGATTTATTTGCCGGGTTGAATCCGGAGCAAAAAAGGGCGGTCGAAACGACAGAAGGGCCACTGCTGATTCAGGCTGGCGCCGGCTCGGGCAAGACTAAAACTTTAACCCATCGTATTGCTTATCTGATCGCTACAAAAAAGGCGACTCCATACAATATTTTGGCAGTAACTTTTACCAACAAGGCCGCCAAAGAAATGCGCAGTCGCGTGGCCGAGTTGCTTGGTAAAAACGCAGATGATCGCGGATTTATGCCATATATGGGAACATTTCACGGTATTTGCGTGCGCATTCTGCGGCAAGATGGCGAGGCAGTCGGCATCCCGCGTAGCTTTGTAATTTTTGACGAATCCGATCGCCAAGCGGCCATAAAGCAGGTTAGTAAGCAGTTGATGTTAGATGAAAAAACTTTTCCGGCTCGAGCGCTGAGCAGCCTTATCAGCAGCGCTAAAAATGACATGATCACAGCGACCGACTATCAGTCAATCGCCAACAGTCCAGCTCAACAGGCCGCTGCCAAAGTCTACCCGCACTACGAAAAAGCTCTTAAAGAAGCATCCGCTCTCGACTTTGATGACCTTATCAACCGCACGGTTTTAATGCTAAAGAAACAGACTGAAATTCGCGACAAATGGCAGGCTCAATTCAAATACATCATGATTGACGAGTATCAAGATACCAACGCCGCACAGTACCAATTAGTTAACTTGTTAACTAATGAACATAAAAATATCGCCGTTGTCGGTGACGACTGGCAAAGCATTTATAGTTGGCGAGGCGCTGACTTTAGAAACATCTTAAAGTTCGAAAAGGACTTTAAAGACACTGCGGTTATTAAACTCGAGCAAAACTATCGCTCGACAAAAAATATTCTAGATGCAGCCCACGCAGTTATCACCAAAAACGCGCAGAGATCTGACAAACGGCTATGGACGGATGCTGGTGACGGTTCACCGGTGCAGATGCTGCAGGTCGGAAGTGAGCGAGCCGAGGGTGAAGCAATTATCCGCCGGATTCGCATAGCGATCGATATGGGCAAGCATCGCTACAGTCATTTTGCCGTTTTATACCGAACCAACGCGCAGAGCCGTTCTATCGAAGAGGCCTTCGTACACTACGGCATTCCGTATAGGGTCGTAGGCGGCGTGCGATTTTATGACCGCAAAGAAATAAAAGACATCATGGCATATCTGCGGGTTATTTTTCAGCCGGAGGATAGGGTTAGTTTCGAGCGAATCGTCAATGTGCCAACGCGCGGCATCGGCGCTAAGAGCCTTCAAAATTTCTTTGGCTGGATGCAGTACGAAGGCCACAACTTGGCAAATGCTCTAGCCGAAGTTAACCTATGTCCAGACTTAACTCCCAAAGCCCGCAACGCTCTCAGCGAATTAGGCGATATTTTATCTACACTGCGAGAAGTTAGCGAGACCAGCACGGTTGCTGGCTTAATCGACTCACTAATGCGCCGTATCGATTATCTAAATTATTTGAACGACGGTTCCCTGCAAGGTGAAGCCCGCCAAGAAAACGCCAAAGAACTGTTAAGCGTCGCTCAAGAATATCAAGATTCAGGCTTGGCTGGCTTTTTAGAAGAAGTGGCTCTTGTCAGCGATCTAGACAGTGCCGATTTTAATAATGACGCGGTCACGCTGATGACTCTGCACGCTGCAAAAGGCTTGGAATTCCCAGTGGTCTTTATGACCGGATTAGAAGAATCAATCTTTCCGCATTCCAGAGCGCTGTATGATCAATCTGAAATGGAAGAGGAGCGCCGCCTTTGCTATGTTGGCATGACCCGCGCCCGCCAAGAGCTATTTATGACATATGCATCGTCAAGGATGTTATATGGTGGCGTCCAACACAATCCTCCCAGCCGTTTTTTGTCTGAAATTGACGGCGAATTTCAAGCTGCGACATCATACGATCAAGCCGACAGCTACTCATTCGCTCCCCAAACTCCTGACTCGAATGTTTCCGACGAGCCTCGCTACGTGCCTGATCTGAATGAAGGCGACGGCGTTAGGCATAAAATTTTTGGTATGGGTACAGTGCTAGAGATAGAGGGCGATAACGCGGTAATTTATTTTAAAGGCAAAGGCGCCCGCAAGCTTAACATCAGCTTCGCCCCTCTCGAAAAGCTCTGATAGTATGGTAGAATTACGACAGTAATTTTAATATAAAACCATAAAGCAAAAAAATGAATCCACAAACACCACCTACACAATCTAACATCCCACCGGTCGCGCCTCAACAACCAGTTAACCCGGGAGTCCCACCTCAGCCAAACCCTCCGATCTATCCCCCTAGCAAAAAGCCAAAAAACCGTAAACTCATTATCGGATTGGTGATTTTGGCAATTATAGTGGTTGGGCTGTTTATCCCTGCAGGCTACAGCTCAAAAGATGATTCTTCTACAGACAGTACCGCCACCAGCGAAAACACCACCGAAGGCTTAGCGAATTATGCCAACAAGTACTTTTCAGTTAGCTACCCAACAAACTTTGATAAAGAAGAATTTCCTGCAACCGTTGCAACTACACAAGGCGCTACATTTAGCGAAAAAAACTACGGCGATGGTTACATGATCGCAGGTGCTGAAGCAACAACCAGCGCGACTTTTTCTAAAGATATAAAGGACTACCAAGACTTCATAAACCAAAGCGCCGCAGGACAAAAAATTGTGGACCAACAATTGACTGAAACTACGCTCGGTGGGGTTAAGGGGCCCCAGTTGACTTGGACTACCCAAGACTCTGCAGACACACAATCTCAAAAGAAGAGTATCTATATTCAATCCAAAAAAGACGGTGAACTTTATACCCTGAGTATTTCGTACAAAAGCACGAACACCGCGTTTGAAAAGCAAATTCCAAGCATAATTGATTCATTCAAAATAAAATAACAAAGTTCTCAATCAGGGTAGAATATGGTTAGGCTCTTAGCTTTTTGCTACAATTAATAGGCTGGCTTAAGGGTAAATTCCTAGTTTTTTGAAAATATCCAACAGTGCCCAGCAGATATATGCCAAACAAATTCGCGAAGTTCAAAAACAGAGTTCCAGGTGTTAGGCGTATAAAAACACCCAAAAAAGCGCATGTTAAGCTTTTGAGTCGTCATCCGTCATTTAGGGTGCCGCTGATCACCTTCGGTATATTAATTGTCATTACATCCTTTGCATATCTGTTAGCTAGACACACAGACAACTTACCGCCCGTGCACGACGCTAAAATCGTAATTATTTCCCATGACAAACAGCAGCAGGTGGTACCGAGCAAAGAAGCCACGGTTGGCGACCTTCTTAAACAGCTAAATATTAACTTAGGTGAAGGCGATGTGGTTGAGCCTTCTATGTCGGCTACGATTGACCAAGATCAATTTCGCATAAATGTCTACCGTGCCGTACCGGTTGAGGTGGTCGATGGGAGCAATCGGACATTTGCCTTTAGCGCATCTAAAACTCCTAGGGCAATTGCCGAACAAACTGGCGCGGTTGTTTACCCAGAAGACATCGTTAAAGCCGACCCCGTACAAGACTTTGTTGCTTCCGGCTCGATTGGTGAGCAAATCAATATAACCCGAGCCACGCCAATTAATGTTGATCTATACGGCACTAAAGTCACTCTCCGCACACAGGCAAAAACTGTCGCCGAACTGGTAAAAGAGAAGGGCATTAAGCTTAAAAAGAATGACCAAATCGTGCCAGCTTTAAATACGCCAATCGCAGCAAACCAACAGGTATCATTCATCCGGACCGGCACAAAAACCGAAACTGTTACCGAAACGATTGCCATGCCCGTCCAGTCAATTCCTGATAATTCGTTGGCTTATGGTACGACAGCCGTCCGCCAGCAAGGTTCAGCCGGTGAGCAGGTTGTGACCTATGAAATCGCGATTACAAACAACGTAGAAACAGGTCGAAAAATTATTCAAAAAGTTGTTACAAAAGCACCGGTTACCCAGATCGCAGTGGTTGGGACATCATTGAGCGGCATCAAGGGCGACATGGCACTGGCAGGTATCGCGCCGAGCGACTACAACTATGCTGATTATATTATCAGCCGTGAATCCGGTTGGTGTCCAACTAAAGCCCAAGGCCAATACGGTGGCTGTCCACCTTATGCCGGCTATGTTCCCGCCACCGGTGGCTATGGGTTGTGCCAATCAACGCCCGGATCAAAGATGGCATCAGCCGGAGCTGACTGGGCAACTAATCCAGTTACTCAGCTCAAGTGGTGCTCCGGTTATGCCAAAAGCCGCTACGGTGGCTGGGCGGGCGCCTACAATCATTGGCTTAGCTATAGCAATTGGTAATTTATGACTACGCCAAATAAAAATTTAGGCCAGCATTGGCTGTACGACAAATCTAGCTTAGAAGCCATGTGCAACGCAGCGGACGTGAAGCCCGACGATGTCATATTAGAAATCGGCCCTGGCCTAGGCACCTTGACCCAACTATTGGTAAAAAAGGCCAATCGAGTCATCACGGTCGAATTTGACGAAAATTTAGCTCGTGAGCTGCCAAGTCGTGTAAAAGCCGAAAACCTCGAGGTTATTTCTCAAGATATCTTAAGCCTTGATTTCACAACTTTGCCACCTGAATATAAAATCGTCGCAAACATTCCTTACTACCTGACCAGCAATCTAATCCGTGTTATTAGTGAAACTCCAAACGTGCCCAAAAAAGCGGTATTATTGATTCAAAAAGAAGTAGCCCAAAGAGTCACAGCCGAGCCTGGGCAGATGTCGATATTAAGCGTAACAGCGCAATTTTATTGGGAAGTTGAGCTGGGGCAAGAAGTACCGGCACATCTTTTTACGCCCCCGCCTAAGGTCGATTCGCAAATTCTTATCATGACCCAGCGGTCGAAGCCACTTTTTGAAGACTTTAATACTCGGGAATTCTTTAGGCTTGTTAAAGCCGGCTTTTCACAAAAGAGGAAAACTTTGCTCAATAGTCTGAGCGCGGGCTTGCAGGTAGATAAAGTAACAGTCAAAAAAGCATGTGAATCGGTCGAGATTGATCCTGCTCGACGAGCCCAAACACTAAGCTTGCAAGAATGGTATAACCTGTACCTTTCGTTCAACACTTGACTTGTTAAGAGTGCAGGGAATAGACTGAAATTATGGGTCCTACCAATAACTTGAGCTACATAGTTCATCATCTGGCTGCCGTAATGGGCAAGCAATCTGATCAGGTGTTGCAAGAACAGCTTGGTATTGGCTTAAGCCAGTTTAAAATTCTGATGGTATTAGAGTGGAATCCGCGGGTGCAGCAAAAAGCCATCGCAGACAGTCTCGGTCAAACCGAAGCAAGTATTAGCCGGCAAATTAAGGTTCTAAAAAAGAAGGGTCTGCTAATATCCAGATACGATCCTAATAATAAGCGTCGTCATATCACCACGCCAACTCCACTAGGCATGCAAGTAACTGAAGCAGCTACAAACATTATGCGTCGGAGCTTTGGCCCGGAATTTTCAAGTCTTGGCGAAGATCAAATTATGCAGCTAGTCGCTGGCCTGCAGAAACTCCACTCAATCGTCTGCCGCCCTGGCAAACTCGGCGCCTGCGACCACCAACTCGGTATATAATTAAACTAAACGAAAGCACCTAACACACCAATGAATCCAAATACACAAAACCCCATCAACCAACCGCAGTCACAACCACAACTTCAACCACAACCGCCAATGCAGGCTCAGAATGCCCCGGCAAGTCTGCCTACCGAAGCACCGTTTAACGAAGCTGTCTCAGTTCTCCTGATAGCAGAGATAGTTTCATTCGTCATTTCCAAACTCGGCTCATCTGCCATTATGTACCTTGCAATAAACAGCTTTGCTAAAAGTGGCGGTTCTTTTGACTCAGGCACGGAAGCAATCGGAAGCATAATTGGCTTAGTTGCGCTGGTTGCCCTTTATGCTTGGACAACTGATTTCATGATTCGTTTTTATGCGCTAAAACGGCTTAAATTCCAAGCTAAAGGTATGTTTTTAGCAATTTATTACGCGTTAATGCTGTTTGTATTACCATCCTTAATGTCACTAATTAGTCCGGTGATAAGTGCCGACCAAGGCGATTCAAGACATATTAACGCTGCATCATATACGATTTTGTTGATTATTTCTGCAGCCATTGGCTATATTGTCGAGCTATTTTTATATCGACGTTTAAGTAAGTCATCCAGATAACATCAGCAATGGTTATTTATTGACATAAGTGGTATAATATATAGTTACGGGGCTGAATTTTAAGCTTGACGTTGGACTTTATCGGTTAGATCAGCAGGTCGCTTGTCAGCGTTATAGGCAAACTCTATAGATGCAAATTCTACAGAACGCCAAGGTCTAATTAAGGAACTAGCTGCAAAGCTATTTCCCCAACCGGCCTTTGCAACAGCTTAAGTTTATTCTTAAGCCGCGCCACGCGTGACGCCTTGGTAACGCAAAGGCGCGCTATATTTCCAAGGACGCTCGACTAAGACTATCCTAATTAGTCGCTAAGACTTTGGATTGCTGGAAGGGGATGTTTGTTTGTTTTGATATCCCTTCCCTAAGATTTAAAACAAACTAAGCCTGTAGATGACTAACTAAATAAACCGGCGGACGCGGGGGCAGTACCCGCCAGCTCCTCCACAAAGGCTTGAGAGAAATCTCGAGCTTTTTTGTTTCCCCTAATCTGATCCGCAATCTAATGTATTGCGCCAACATTCACATTCACCTAACCTAAGTAGTAGTAGATGTTATACGATGCGATTTTATTTGATCTGGACGGTACGGCAATCCCTGGCGTCGAGGTTGGTATGCCGTCTGAAGCTCTAGTCAAAGCAGCCAAGGAGTTTAAACAACAAGGCCATCTCTGTGTCGCAACTGGCAGGGCATGGCCGCCGTCAAAAAATGTTGTCAAGGCGCTTGGCTTAATTGATCCCTGTATTTTATGTGGTGGTGCCTTGATTGTTGATCCGGTAAAAGAGCAAGTTTTATGGCAGGAAGTAATTGACGCGAACTCACTTAAGGAGTTATTCGAGCTGACAGCTAAGCACGGATACCCTAGTGGCTATGCGACCGGCCTGACCTATAGGCGACTTGAGAAAGGTAACGGTGTTAGCACCATAAAGAATGTTAATACGTTTTATGTGTATGGCTTGCAGCCGGATAAAGTGCCCGAAGTTATCGACAATTTAAAACACATCCCCCATGTAAACATAGCTAGAGCCTATTCGTGGGACTTAGATGACGGTATAGATTTGCACATAACTAATATACAGGCGACCAAAGAGCACGCAGTGTTCGAACTTTGTAAAATCCTAGACGTTAATCCATTAAATGTAGCTGGTGTAGGTGACGGATTCAACGATATCCACCTATTTAATGCAGTTGGGCACAAAGTCGCCATGGGTAATGCCGCCGAGGAGCTAAAAGAATTAGCTGATGAGGTTATTGAATCTCTTGATGATGACGGATTAGCTAAATTTATCAGGGATGTGACTTAGGTCATTGACTTTCTGGGCGATTAGTTCAATTATATAGACACAAATTAATGTGGTGGGATAAAAGGGGTCATTATTATGGCAGCTCGAAATGTAACCATCACAAAACTAGGGGTCGGATCGTTCGCTAAGGTCGTAGGCGTTGCTTACGGATTAGTCGGTTTAGTTGCTGGAATTTTAGCAACTATTGCAGTGTCAGCTGGAGCTATTACTAGCGATACAACATTTGTGCACACGCTCGGCATCAGCCTTTGGGCATTTGGTTGGGGTGTAATTATTTATCCAGCAGTCGCATTTGCGTTTGGCTGGATTGAGGGTGCTGTTTTGGCAATCATCTTGAATTTCGTATTCAAGGAGAGCAAGGGTCTGCAGATCGAACTCGACAGCTAAGATCTACATCTAGCGGTGTCATTGACAGCATAGGCATATATGTTATAGTTTGACGATGCTAGAAGCTTTTCCAGATCCTTCAGAACCAGAACAAATAGATTTTGAATCAGGGCCCACACCAGAGCTGGAGGTGGGTGATATTGAAGCCGAGCTTAGGTTGGTAGATAATGCCCCTGATGAAGACCAGGCCGAGCTAGATGTAGAGGGCGACCGTCCAGATGTGGACGAGTATGGCTTTGATTTAGTTGATGACGCTGGCGTCGAAGATACAGAAGATACACCTGAGGTAGGTGATAAACTAAGGCCACGAATTACAAGGCTACCAGCGAAGGCAAGTAGAAGCACAGAAGCTGACGGGGAGTTAGTTCATTGGCGTCGCAGACTTTTAAACAATATGGCTAAGGTGCCGTTATTGACTCGTGAACAAGAAGTTGAGTTGGCAAAACGCATTGAGTCGGGTGATCAGACAGCCCAAGAACATCTAACGGAAGCAAACCTGCTTTTGGTGACCTCTGTTGTGCGCAAAGGGAACTATAAAGGTCGGGGTTTAGAAGAGGGCGAGCTAATCGATGAAGGTGTTATCGGTCTAATGAAAGCTGTTAAAAAGTTTGACTGGCGCCTCGGCTATAAATTCAGCACCTATGCAACCTGGTGGATTAAACAGGCAATATCAAGAGCAATTGTTGACAAGGGTAGATCGGTCCGATTGCCTGCTCATATCCACGAACGCAGCAGTGCAGTTCAGAGTGCGAGAGATTTCTTGACAGATTTAAATGGGCAGCCACCAACCGATGAAGAAATTGCAAAATGGCTCGGTAGGACTGAAAAAGAGGTTGAAGATCTTAGTAGAGCCAGCCAGCCAATCACATCACTTGATCAGACGATTGCTAATCAAGAGCGCGAAAAAACAACATTCCTAGATCTACTGGAAGATCCCGCCAGCGGAAATGATATCAGGGACGAAGATTTAATCAAGCGTATTAATGCCTCGGCAATTCAAAAGGCTCTGAAGACGCTTACTCAACAGGAAAGAGAAGTTATTATTGCAAGATACGGAATAGGCGGTAATGACCCTATGACACTGCTTGAAGTCGGTGCTACATATCATATAGGTCGCGACCGAGTCCGCAACATTGAAAATGCTGCCCTACACAAGCTGGGAGCTATTAAAGGCTTAAGTGCGAGACTCGGTATCGAATCGTCAGACGATACTAGCGAATAATACTATTGTACATCTGTAGTTAACCTGTTACACTACCGTTGCTAGAAAAGCTGCGAATAACTTTTGTTAGGTTCTAGAGAATAATTAAGTAATAAGTACATGTTTCAGAGGCGCAGCTAACTGGTTTGCCAGATTACCTCGAACAGTGCAGGAGAGTAAATGGCAACCAAACTATTTATCGGTTCCCTAGCATGGGCAACCAACGACGACAGTCTCAAGGACTTCTTTAGCCAGGCGGGTACAGTTGTATCAGCTAGCGTTATTGTAGACCGCGAGACCAACCGCTCTAAGGGCTTCGGCTTCGTAGAGATGTCAAGCGAAGAAGAAGCTAAAGCAGCTATTGATCAGCTGAACGGCAAAGAGCTTGACGGTCGTCCAATTGTAGTTTCAGAGGCACGGCCTCGTGAAGAGCGACCACGTGATGGTGGCGGCGGTGGCGGCTACAACGGTGGTGGCAACCGCTACTAATAGCAAATTACGTTGCTAAACAAATGAGCAGGTATTATGCCTGCTCATTTTTTGTTAGGCTGTAGAGTATGGTTTCCTTTGATTTCGACAAAGCAAAAAATTTCGTCAATCCAAAACAGCTGGTCGATAAAATCCAAAATTTTTCTTTTAGCAATGAGGCTGAATTAACTGAGGAAGACGTACGGCAGGCGCGTGACTATATTGCTGGCTACTGGACAAAAGTCGAGCGCTATCACCCAAAAGACGACGAAAGTTTAGTCGGTTTGCCTAAGCCTTACCTAGTGCCGTCTTATCGCATCAAAACCGGCTTTGACTTTATGGAAATGTATTACTGGGACAGTTATTTCATGGTGCAGGGTATGATGAATGAAAAGCACCGAGAATTGGTCACGGGGGTTTTAGAAAACCTAATGGCCTTATTTAAGCGCTTCAAAGTTATCCCAAACGCCTCGCGTACTTATCTGACAGGTCGATCCCAGCCGCCTTTTTTAACGACCTTTATCTTTGATGTCTATGAGCAATATGGCATGGATCAAAAATGGCTGAAGCAATCGATCGAATTGGCGCAAAAAGAATATCAAACCGTATGGCTGGGAGTAAAAAAACCAAACGAACGCCAAGTTTATAAAGGTCTTAGCCGTTATTACGACATTAATTATCTGCATGATTTAGCAGAAGCCGAAAGCGGCTGGGACATGACGCCGCGTTTTGATCGGCGCGCACTTAATTTTTTGCCGGTTGATCTAAACGCCCTGCTTTATAAGTATGAAATGGATTTTGCGCGGGCGGCTCGAATCTTTGAAGATGAGACACAAGCTCTTAAATGGGAAGAAGTCGCCAGCCAACGCAAGCAAACTATGAACGAGCTAATGTGGGATCGCATCCGCGGCATGTACTACGACTATAACTACGTCAAGAAAAAGCGCGGTGGCGTTAGCAGTTTAGCGGCTTATTTCCCAATGTGGGCTGGCATGGTGAGTGATAAGCAGGCCGCAGCTCTGGTTAAGGCGTTGCGAAGATTTGAGCACAAGGGAGGATTGGCCACGACAGACGCCTTGCCGCTCGGACAATTTGTACTCGGATCACTTCCAACCCAATGGGCCTATCCAAACGGCTGGGCACCCCTACATTTCATCGTGATACAGGCCCTAGAGCGCTACGGTTACCATGATGACGCTAAGCGTATTGCAAACAAATGGCTAAAGACCAACCTAGAGTGGTTTAATAAAGACCACGTATTCCTCGAGAAGTATAACGTCGTTTCGCCCGACAAGCCGCCGGTCAAAGGGCTTTATCCATCTCAAACAGGCTTTGGCTGGACCAACGCCATATTTGAGCGCTTTTGCCTAGACTATATTGACAAATAGGTCAGTAAAAGGCATAATAATTAATTATGACCGAAGTAATCGCTCCCGTTAAAGATATCGAAGCTGCTCGAGAGTTGTTTGATAACCGTGGACATGTTGCTATCAGTGGACTATTTGCCGCCACACAAGCCTCGCAAGCTCTGGCTGAACACCACAGATTGTTCGGCAAAACTTTTTCCGGTCACGCTGGTGCTACTGCAAATGCTCGCAGTCCTGCTGCGATTGCCGAAGCTGATCTGGCCATCGGTGATATTTACAGAAGTATCATTAGCGGTGCAGAAAATTTGGGACATGACCTAAGAGGTACAGAAGGCTACAAACCAAGAATCCAAGTAGTTACGCTTGTTAAAGGTAATCAAGGTAGGCGTCACACTGATGCTGACGTACTCGGTGATTTAACGGCGGTAACTAACCTTGAAGGACGATCTAGGTTGGAATTCTGGGACCCAGACGATCCGTCTGACATGCAGGCTGAGGGTGCATATTTAATTGAGCCTGGGGTGGTCGCGTTTATGAAAGGCAAGGAAGTGCCGCACCGAGGAGTTAACGAATCCGACGGGTTGCGCACAGGGCTCGTCGTTAGCACAGAGCAAATTCCTAGATAAGTTTATTTAACTAGTCAAAACCGTTAAACTATATGTAATGGGCAAGTACTACATTGCGACTTCTATTCCTTATGTTAATGCCGAGCCGCATATTGGCTTTGCTATGGAGTTGCTTTACGGCGACGCTTTGGCTAGGCGAGCCAGACAGCTTGGCCATGAGGTGATTTTTAGCACTGGTAGCGACGAACACGGTGGTAAAATCGCCGAAAAGGCGGCCGAGCAGGGTATTGACACTAAGAAATTCGCCGATGGCGTTAGTCAAAAATTTCAAGATCTCACTAAGCTGTTAAATGTTAGCAATAACCGTTTTATCCGCACAACCGACGCAGGACATGAGCAACGGGCAAAAGTTATCTGGAAGGCGCTTGAAAAGGATATTTACAAAGATAAATACAAGGGCTGGTATTGCACCGGTGACGAGGCATTCTTTAGTGAAAAAGAAGTCAAAGCCAACAACGGCGTTTGCCCCAATCACAACCGTCCATATGAGCAGATCGAAGAAGAAAACTACTTCTTTAAACTAAGTAATTACACCGATGCGATTAATAAAGCAATTGTGACGGGCGAATATTTTATAATTCCTGAAACTCGGCGCAACGAGATACTGGGGTTGCTCAAAAATGGCCTCGAAGACATCAGCATCTCGCGGCCAAAAGATAAAATCGGCTGGGGTATACCTGTGCCTGGCGACCCTAAGCAAGTTATGTATGTTTGGTTTGAAGCGCTGATGAACTATATCACAGTGCTGGGTTACCCTGAGCATGAAGATTTCAAGAATTTCTGGCCAGCTCAGGTTCAGGTGATCGGCAAAGATATTTTGAGGTTTCATGCGGCTATCTGGCCGGCAATGTTAATGAGTCTGAATGTTAGCCTGCCAAAAGTTTTATATGTACATGGCTTTATCACTGTAGACGGTAAAAAGATGAGCAAAACGCTAAAAAATGTTATCGCGCCATCCGAAATAGTTGATAAATATGGCGTTGATCCATTTCGATACTACTTTTTGCGTCACGTACCGAGCTATGACGATGGCGATTTTAGCTGGGAACGAATGGAATCAGTTTACAACAACGAGCTGGCTAACGAGCTGGGCAATGCCGTCCAGCGCACCACAGCTCTTATCGTCAAACATCAGCAGGGGCAAATTGGCGACCTACCAGAAGTGGGCCATGATATCGCCCAGTATCAAGAAGCTTTTGGTGCCTGTCGGTTTGATCGAGCTCTCGATGAGGTCTGGGAGCAAGTCCGCGGTTTAAATCAATACATTGACGAAGAGAAACCATGGGTGATCGCGACAGATGGCGACGCCGAGCATTTAAGAGAGGTCTTAGCCTACCAAGTGAGCTCACTACTCAACATTGCTACCCTGCTCGAACCATTTATGCCCGAGACTGCCATTAAAATAAAAGCAATTTTCTCGGACGGCGTTGCTAAACCGATTAAAGAAACACTTTTTCCTAAACACGAAACTAAGCCCAAACCTAAAGTCGTCGCTAAGTAGCTGCCATGGAGCTCATCGACACGCATTGCCACATCCAGTCGATTGGACTGCAAAAAGGTGAACGCACAACCAGAGAGTTATGGGCCAAGGCTAAAGGTGTTACTGCAGAGAGTGTAATTGCTGACGCCGCAAAGCACGGTGTAAAGACGATGATTTGCGTTGGATGTGATCTAGATGATAGCAAGTTGGCGGTTGAATTTGTTAAAGATAGAAAAGGTTGTTGGGCTAGTATTGGCATCCATCCCCACGAAGCTGAGCATTTTGTGCGTAGTGGTTCAAAATTATCTGCTTTTGCTGTGCTGGCCGGTCAGCCAAAAATTGTAGCCATTGGTGAGTGCGGTCTAGATTTTTACTATAATCATTCGCCAAAAAAGGCTCAAAAAACAGTCCTGCAGTTTCAAATGGAGCTGGCGAATGAGCTCAAGCTACCATTGATTTTTCATGTTCGTGAAGCCTTTGATGAGTTTTGGCCGATTTTTGATGAATATCCGGGTCTGAGAGGCGTGCTACACAGCTATACCGATTCCACTAAAAACTTAGCGGCGGCTTTGGATCGAGGGCTTTATATTGGCATTAACGGGATCGCAACATTCGCGAAAGACGCCAAACTTTTGGAGGTATACAAAAGCATACCTGCGAACAGGCTACTACTGGAAACAGACGCCCCTTTCTTGACACCTACCCCTTATCGTGGTAGTATAAATGAGCCCAAACGAGTTGGCGTGGTGGCAGATTTTATGGCTGAATTGCGCGACGAAGACCGTGCTAAATTGGCCTCGACGACAACCGCCAACGCTAAAAAATTGTTTGGATTTTAGCTAGCTATGTTTGATATAGATAAAATACTCTCACCAATCCCAAACTTTCCTAATTTCTCGGGTTCAAACGAGCGCGCTACTCCCACAAGCGAAAGAGCCGTCAGTTTTCTTATCCGGCTTAACGAGATCAAACCGGCTGGTAAGACAGCTTTCGATTCAATTACAGCAGATTATCCTGACATTGATAATTCTCCCGAGGAGAATCTTAGCGAGAAGCCTGTTCAGCCTAAGACTGCTGAAGTAACGGTGTCCATTACCCCCTACGATAATCCTACGACTGAGCACAGAGTTGTCTTGACGGTCGAGGAGCAGCGTATCCAAGCGGCCCGAGCCGAAGTGATCGAAGCCCTGAATAATCCTATGCGAGGTAAGCAGTAATGTTGCCCCGCATCCAACCACGTAACGACGAGGAGCGTCAAATTGCTCAACAGAGAAAGCTCATCAACCAAGAAGCTAAAATTGGTGGTCAGTTGTTTGGTCCGATTCCAAAAGGCCATCGCCGCGAATTCTTTTGCTTAGACCAATATACTTGGGTTTGGCACGAAGAGTGGTTTGATAAAAGTGGCCAACATCAATCGGTCACGACCCGCTATGAAATGCGACCCCAAGGTGTTTTAAAAGCTCAAGACGGTCAGCCTTATCAGCGGCTCGGCCGTGATGAAGCAAAAAATTTACTGCAGGCAACTCAGCTTTATGTGCAAAAAGTCAGCGCTTATTACCAGCAAATGCTAAAAACAGCCTAGGGGGCTGACAGCGTGGCTAAAGCTCAAAAAATATATCTCGACCATGCTGCTGCTACGCCGATGCATCCAGATGTATTGCGAGCAATGCAGCCATTTTTTAGTGATAATTTTTATAATCCATCAGCCAACTATTCGGAGGCGACCGCAGCCCGTCGTAGTCTAGACGAGGCAAGATCTAAGGTCGCGCACTGGATGGGCGCTCGCAATAGCGAAGTTATTTTTACCGCCGGTGGGAGCGAGGCAAATAATCTTGCCATTCACGGGGTGATGCGTAAATTTCCCGATGCCAACATTGTTGTTAGCGCGATCGAACATGACTCCGTTTTAGAAGCAGCTAAGCGCTATGATTGTCGACTCGTGGCGGTTGATAAAGACGGCCGAGTTGATCTCGAAGATCTGACCAAAAAGATTGACCAAAACACTGTTTTGGTCAGTATCGCCTATGCTAACAGCGAGATCGGTACCGTCCAGTCAATCCGCCAGATCTCCAAGCTGCTTGCTGAGAAACGCCAACTAGGCAAGCGAAAGCTCCCCCTGTATTTTCATACCGATGCCTGCCAGGCGGCAAATTACCTCGACCTGCACGTTTCAAGACTTGGTGTTGATCTGATGACGATTAACGGCGGTAAAATTTACGGACCAAAGCAATCAGGTGCGCTTTTCGTTAAAGCTGGGGTAGTGCTTCAGCCTTTGATCGATGGCGGCGGGCAAGAGCGCGGCTTAAGATCCGGCACCCAAAACGTAGCTAGCTCCATTGGTTTAGCGACTGCTTTAGACATTGTTCAAACGGCAAGGCATATCGAAACCGCCAGATTACAGAATTTACAAAAAGCGTTCTTTAAGCAAGCGCACGATGAACTTCCAAATGTCGTGGTCAACGGTTCGCAAAAATGGCGCTTGCCCAACAATGTGCACCTAACATTTAATGGGCAAGATAACGAAAGATTGCTGATACAGCTTGATCAAGCCGGCGTCTTAGCGGCAGCGGGTTCTGCCTGCAGTGCGAGTGATGAAACGCCTTCACATGTCTTGAAAGCAATTGGCCTAACAGATTCTGAATCACAGGCGAGCTTGCGCTTTACCATGGGACGCTCGACCACTCAAGCAATGATCGATAAAACTATCCACACCTTGCGACCCCTGTTAAAGTAGACTAAGTCTAATTAAGTCTGTATTTGTTTTATTTACAGAGGCTTTGCAGTATACTTACATCTGAAGCTTTAGCACTTTATCCGGGATTTTTATGATGACGATGGTGGGTAAATAAACATGACAATCTGGTGGCTGGTACTTATTTTGGCTGCGATCGGCAGCGCTGGCATTGCTTTTATCTGGTTGGCGATAAGGATCGGTAATAGTAGTACTAAGAAGTCGGGCAGTGTTCTCGACTCGGTACAGAGCGCAGCCGACAGCGATGTCGAACATCTGTTTGACGATGATTTTAGAGAAGAGCTTCGCAATCGCGGCCGGCTTCATTTCGAAAAGATTATCGGCGAAAACGCTATGTTTTTGCAGCAAGACCTTCGTCTGACTACTTCTCAGCTCAACGAATACATGAAAACTGAGATTACACACAAGCTTCAAGAAGAATTCCAGAAGTACGAAGAATCGATCATGGATGCCAAGCAAATGGCAGTTGAATCCATCGAAAAAACCAAGGCGGCGATTGACGAGCAGCGTGACCAGATGGGCAAGCAAGTTCAGCAGGAAATGTTAGCCGAAAAAGAACGCGTCTTAAAGCGATTCGAAGACAACATGGCCGATATCGTAAACCATTACGTGTTGGCGGCGATTGGTGATCAAATTGATCTCAACGATCAGCTGGAATACATCTTGGGAGACCTAGAGCAAAATAAGCAGGCTATCATTGAGGATATTAGAAGTGGCGCATAAAGAAACCGCAGCACCACACGCGCAAAAGCTAAGCCTACCGATCATGGTGGTTGGGCCGATTGAAATTGGCCGCTTGGTGCGCGAAATGGGTGATATCGATGAAGCCCTGCTTCAGCTTGGCATCAGAGAAGGCGGTCAACGGACTAAAATGCCCCAAACTAGCCGGCTAATGGACGAGCTTATTCAACACAACAAACTCAACTTGCTGCATGACGACGACCGCAAGGCCCTGACTGATTATTTAGTGACTCTGCGGCAAAAAGCACCTGTCATACACATGAGCTTTAGCGCAGATCCGTCGGCAGCGTTTTTGGAAAAACTGATGAGTTGGCTGAGGCGCGAAATCCACCCTGATGTATTGTTAACAGTCGGATTGCAGCCTAATCTAGGTGCCGGCGCCACAATGCGTACCACCAACAAGTATTTTGATCTTTCTCTTAGGCAAGACCTAGCTAAAAAGGGCGACCTACTTAAAGATATATTGAGTCCGGCAGTTAAGGAAGCACCGGCATGAGTACTGGCAATAAACACTTTCAGCGCTTAGTTGAAGCCGGCAATCCGGTCGGTGAGATTATTGCCGTTGAGAAGTTCCTGATTAAAGTCCGCGGCCTGCACCCTTGTGTTGTTAGGGCGCTAATTATGTTCGAAGATGGTAGCAAGGGCTTTGTACACCAAGTATTGCCAGACTACGTCATGGTATTGCATCTTGGCACGCAAAACCTACGCACTGGAATGGTTGCGGTAGTACAGCACCAAGACTTAGTCTGTAAAGTCGGCAAAGATTTTATAGGCCGTGTTGTGTCTGTTACGGGCGAGCCTTTAGACGGTAAAGGGCCAATTGCGGCAGACGCGACTTGGCCAGTTTTTAACACAGCGCCACCAATATTTCAGCGCAAACTAGTCGAAGATCAGCTGGAGAGCGGCGTAACAGCGATAGATGCGCTGTTTCCTCTGGTTCGCGGTCAGCGTATGGCCATGCTTGGCGACAGTAAATCTGGTAAGAGTACACTAGCGACACAGCTGACAATTAACCAAAAAAACACCGATCAGGTTGTGGTCTATTGTCTGATTGCGAAAAGGCGCAGCGATATTGATACCTTGTTGACGCGCCTGCAAGAAAACGGTGGTCTAGAAAAAGCCATCGTGGTTGTATCGACGATGTTTGAGTCACTAATCATGAGCTACATCGCACCGTACGTGGCCTGTGCACTGGCCGAGTACCTCTGGCAAAAGGCCGACCAAGACACCATCATCATCTATGATGATCTAACGGCACATGCCCATGCTTATCGTGAAATAGCATTATTGTCTGGAGTTAGCCCAGGCCGTGACTCCTATCCTGGAGATATGTTCTTTGCTCACTCTAGTCTTTTAGAGCGTGCTGGCCGACTTGAGAGTAACGGCAAGTCCCTGACATGTATCCCAATAGTGCATGTCGCCAACGGTGATATCACTGCCTATCTGCCGACCAACATCATGTCGATTACCGATGGTCAGTGGATACTAGATATGGAAATCTTCCGAGCCGGTATTCGTCCGGCTTTAAGTGTCGGGCTAAGCGTTACCCGTGCTGGTGGTGTCGGTCACAACAAGCGGCAAAAGGATATCGCGTCTCGCACGCTCAAACTTCTAGCAGATTACAGACAAGCTGAGGAATTTGCGCACTTTGGCTCAGAATTGGCAATTGAGAGCAAGCGCGCCCTAGTTACTGGCAAGCGGCTATTTGAATTAATGACCCAGGGGCCAGGTGATGTTTATTCTCTGACGGCTCAGCAGCTGATGTTCCAAATCGTGCTAGATCTTAATGAAAATGAAGATTTAAACATGCATATGCTTAAACAGAAGGCGAATGAATACGCTGCCAAGATTAAAGAAGATAAAGATTTTGACGCGATTCGAGAGCAGCTAAAGGCCGTCAGCATCGTCGAGATCAAGGGCGGGCCTGTCGTAAAGCCAGCCCCAGCAGCCGCCGTCGTATCAGATAAAGAGCCAGCCAAGGCTGAGGCTAAAACATGAAACGGCTAAACGAAATCGCCAAAGAAGAAGAAGCGATGGCTGTATTGGTCGAATTAACAGGTGCGTTTGAAGGCATCGCCAGCATGCGCATTTCTCAGATTAAAAGTCAGGTTGAGCAGTCTACCAAATTCTTTAATCAATTGTGGGAAATATATTCTCAATTGAAGCGAGGCGATGTATTTAACTTCGGTCGCGTTAAAGCCGATAAGGATGTCAGCGAGAAAGAACTGTATGTCATCATAACTGCAGAGGGCGGTTTCAGTGGCGACATCGATCAAAAGCTCGTCAACTTAATGCTGCAGGATCACGACAAAGACAAGCAAGATATTATAGTCATCGGCCACCACGGAGCGATTCAGCTGGCTCAGCGAGGAGTGTCTTACCAGAAATATTACAAGCTGCCAACCAAAGACCGCGACATCAATGTGACGCCGATTGTCCAAAAAGTTAAAGAATATAAGTCCACCAAGATCTTTTACCAGCAATATGTGTCTCTAATGATTCAGGACGTCCGGCGGATTGAATTGTCTAACGCAATCAACCAGCGTGGCACTGCCAGCGACAAGCCCGACGAAGTGATTAACGAACAAAACTACATTTTTGAACCAAGTACTTACGAAGTGGCAGCGCATTTGGAACGCACCATGATGCAAATTGCCATAAGTCAGTTGATCCTAGAATCAAAGCTTGCGCAATATGCCTCGCGTTTCCAGGCCATGAGCGCCGCCCGCGAACGCGCCGATGAAACTAAGAGTGACCTGCACCTGTCATATAACCGAACTAAGCGCAGCATCAAAGACGAACGTCTTAAAGAAATCGTCAACGGTCTAAAAAAAGCTAAAGTCGGAGCGAGGGTCTAATATGCCCGGCACAATAATAAGCGTTAAAGATCTTGTCGTCAAAGCTCAATTTGACGATGATTCACCGAGCGTAAACGAACTGATAAAAATCGATAACGGGCATGAGACTCAATTATTAGTTGATCATCTTGAGCCAGGTGGAGTGGCTTTTTGCCTAAACATCCGTGGTGACATGCGTTTGACAAAAGGCATGAAAGCCGAGCGCACACATAAAGGCATCGAGATTCCAACCGGCGATAAGACGATCGGCCGCGTCTTAAACGCGCTGGGCGATCCGCTTGATGGGTTACCAGCTGTCGAAGGCGAAGACGTAAAACGCAAAGATATCCTAAAAATGCCAACTCGCACATCAAACTTCTCTGGATCAAAGCCAGAAATACTTGAAACCGGCATCAAAGTTATCGACTTCTTTACGCCGTTCGTAAAAGGTCGCAAAATCGGGATAATTGGCGGTGCCGGTGTCGGTAAAACCGTGCTGACAATGGAGCTAATCAATAACATTGCTACCAACCAAGCTGGCTTGTCCTTTTTCTCAGGTATTGGTGAGCGTATTAGGGAAGGCCACGAGCTTTACGTCACACTTAAAGAAAACGATCTGCTCAAAAACACCTGTTTGTTTTTTGCTCAAATGAATGAAAATCCTGTTCAAAGATCATTGGTCGGCTTAACCGCCACTGCATCGGCTGAATATTTCCGTGACGAGCAAAAAAAGGACATCCTATTTTTTGCTGATAACATGTTCCGCTATGTACAGGCACGCAATGAACTTTCGACAATCTTAGACCAAGTTCCTAACGAAGGTGGCTATGAATCAACAATTTTCTCTGATGTTAAAATCCTGCAAGACCGATTGAGCTCCAACGAAAACGGTTCGATCACTTCTGTGCAGACAATTTATGTCCCAGCCGACGACGTCAGCGATCCAGCTGTGCAATTCATTCAACACGAAATGGATTCAATCATCGTTTTGTCTCGCAAAGTCGCTGAGCAGGGAATCAGACCGGCCGTCGATCTTAACCAAGTCACCTCGTCGCTATTAACTCCTGAAATTGTCGGCGAACGACATTATCTGCTTAGCGTGCAGGTGCAGGCGCTGCTGCAAAAATATGAGTCGCTTAAAGGCATTATCGCCATCATCGGCGAAAACGAACTGAGTCCGGCTGACCGCGCCGACTATGCCAAAGCTAAGAAACTAATCAGCAATTTCGCTCAACACATGAGTGTTATGACTAAGCATACTGGCATAAAAGGCGATTATTTCACTAGAGAGGAAACGCTCAAGAGCATCGAGGAAATAGTTGTATGAGCGACAAAGCCGCCGTCGATGAACAGGTCGTAATCGGCGATGCCCAGACATCAATAAAGCACAAAGGCGACAAAACAGATCCAAATATGAAGGTGCTGGTCCACTCGCCGTTTCGCGAGTACTACAACGGGCTAGCCAGCAGTATTACCGGTCAAAACGCAACCGGCGAGTTTGACATATTGCCACATCACCACAACTTCATCTCGTTGCTATTGCCTTGTGATCTAATTATTCGCACAGTTACGGCCGGCGATTTGAGAGTTCGCATTTCGGGTGGTCTGATGCACGTCAAGGCCGACCAAGTCATCGTCTTTCTAGATGTCTAGAATCTTGCTAAAATAGTATATATATGACAAAAAAAGTTTATGTCGGCATGTCCGGCGGAGTTGACTCATCGGTTACAGCCGCGCTTCTAAAACAGCAAGGCTATGATGTCACCGGTGTTTACATGAAAAATTGGAGTCAAGATATCCCTGGCTTTGTCTGCCCCTGGAAAGAAGACTATCAAGACGCCAAACGCGTCGCCGTGCAGCTCGGTATTGATTTTAAAATGTACGATTTCGAGACTGAATACCGCCAAAAGGTCGTTGATTACATGGTGGCCGATTATCAGGCTGGGCGGACGCCTAACCCCGACATAATGTGTAATCAAGAAGTTAAATTTAAACTCTTTTTGGAAACGGCCTTAGAAGATGGTGCCGACATGATTGCTACTGGACATTACGCTCGCATAAAAGACGGTCAGTTATTTGCGGGGCTTGATCCAAAAAAGGATCAGTCATACTTTCTTTACCGTGTAACCGAAGATGCTCTAAAGAAAAGCCTAATACCGATTGGTGAAATGCACAAAACCGAAACCCGTAAAATTGCCAAAAAGCTTGGTCTTGCTACGGCAGAAAAAAGGGACAGCCAGGGCATCTGCTTTGTCGGCAAAGTTGGCATCAAAGAATTTCTACTCAACCAGCTTGGCCCACAACCACATGGTCCGATTATCGACGAATCTGGCAAAACTATTGGCCAACATGACGGGGCACTTTTTTACACGATTGGCCAGCGACACGGGCTGGACGTTGGCGGCGGTCTGCCATACTACGTGACCAAAAAAGATATCAAAAAGAACATAGTTTATGTAACGACTAAACTCGACGACCAAGCCTTATGGTCAAAAGAAATAAAGCTAGAAGACCTGCATTGGATTAATAAACCGCCCAAAAAAGGCCAAAAACTCAAAGCTCGCCTCCGCTACCGTGGACCCCTGATAGACTGCCAAAACCATGACAATATATTGACATTGGCAACTGAGCAACGAGGACTGGCTAGTGGGCAATCGGCCGTCATTTATGACGGAGACCTTGTGCTCGGCGGCGGCATCCTTGTCTAGCCTAAATCGATAACCTTTTTTGCAGTTGGGCTGTTGTTAATAACTAAACTTCGCATATAAGCCGTCGGCTCAATCGGGGCTGGTTTGACGATTTGTTTGATCTCAACCGAACGATCTTTATTAAATACAATGCTTATCGCGCCGTTAAATGCGTGATCTCTTTTTCTGAACTCGCGTAAAACAACAGCCCCAGCTTTGCCAGGACCCTTATAAATTGATCGATTATCGACTGAACCTGACGCGGTTACGTTTATTAGGCTCTGCACGAGACGACCTGTGAGCGAAACATAGCTTCTGAATATGGGATGGGTCGTGTTTTTATCATCATTATGACGAATCCCATGACCGCTGCTGACATTATTGGCGCAGCCTCGGAGGATTGTTTCAAATGCCGCTTCTGGAGTATGGACGTCAACATCGGGAGCAACACCAGTTTTATCTAATATATCGCAGGCTGTCTCAGCGACGGCCGAGCCCTGTATAGCCAGCTCACGTTCTAGTTCAGCCTGGCTTAAAGGAGGTTTGCTTGTACCCCAGCGTGTGCTGCGAGGATCTGGATAACTGACGTGCTTGACACCGTTAATTAAGCTTACCGAAACTGCCTGTTTTGGAGCTGCTTGGTCGTGATTACCCTTAATAAACAACCGTGGGATGGGCCCTATCGAACGAATAATTTGTTTTTCGCAACCATTCTCAAACGGCCATTTCTTGCCATTTGTTTGCCGATCCCCGGTATCGATAAAATAACTCGGCTGTAGAGTTCTGACCAATGTAGGTAAAATAGTATCCGTATAAGGGCCATTACACAGCACCCCTGTCTCATTTAGTTCGGTCTCGACATCAGACCCAAATTTATAGCTAAGGCCACCGTTTCGTTCAAAGTTACCTAGTTTGGCAGACAAATTGCTGTTAATTAATGTCCACTCGTTCCGTCCTTTATCCAGCCTTGCTACTATCTTGTCGACCGCTTCACTTAAGTCTTCACCTTTTATTGATGCGTCCTTTAAATATGGTGAGCGGCTGGTTATGCTTGCGGGCAGGGGATGACCTGCGTCATTCATATTTTGAATTATTTGATCACCGCTATAACCACATCCGGCAAGGGCGGCCAATCCAGCTGGCAAAACTACGTATTTCTTACGGCCAGAAAAAACATTTTTAAGTCTGCCAAGTGCTCCGTAGCGGCGCAGTGCCACGGCGCCAAGTATTGGTAAAATTATTACTCCGGCTACCGAGCCCTCTATGACTCGTCCAGTTAAACCGTCTTTAATTGGATCAACAACGCCAACTTGGGGCTGAGCAGCAAGCTTGGTGAATTTTTTAATCGATTGTTGGGTATTTATGGCTTGTGTTACTTCTTGCACAACTTTGCCACCTTTTAACTCAAGTTTGACGCCCCCGAAACCAGGTATGCTAGTCGATACGGGAGCGTACGGTAAGCCGAGTTCATCTTGATCGTTTCTTACGACCAGACCATGTTCGTGCGGTGCGAATGAAGCTGCGACCTGCACATCTTTGTCGAGAGTAATGCTTACAGGTTTAACTTGGGTGCTAAATGCTCCGGCCATTGCGCCAATTGCTGCTCCTGCAACAGTCGCGCTTACAACTTGGCCAGTCCTTGCGCAAGCTAACGCGCTGACTTCACCACCTCGCTCGGGGTCGATCATAAACCAAGCATGCTATTAAACTTAGTATTCGTCAATAGTTTGTTATAATTTTACAGATATGACAGCTCAGGAAATCCGGAAAGCTTATTTAGATTTTTGTATCGAACGCGGACACAAAGTAATCCCGCGGGCGCTTTTGGTGCCGTACAACGATCCGACCACGCTGTTTACTGGTTCTGGCATGCAGCCGCTAATTCCATACTTGCTTGGCGAGCCACATACTCAAGGGACTCGGTTGGTCGATAGCCAGACCTGTTTACGTGCACAAGATATCGAAGAAGTCGGTGACAACCGGCATACGACTTTCTTTGAAATGCTGGGCAATTGGTCGCTGGGCGACTATTTCAAGCAGGAACAGCTGCCTTGGTTTTTTGAATTTTTAACAGATGTGGTTGGACTTGATGCAAGTAAGCTTTATGTAACTGCGTTCATCGGCGATGAAAAAAATAAGATTCCAAAAGATACCGAAAGTGCCGAAATACTCAAAGGCTTGTTTAAGCAAAAAGACATCGACGCCAAGGTGGTTGATATCGGTTCTGAAGCCGATGGCTACAAAAAAGGCATGCAGGGTGGACGCATATTTTATTATGATGCCGCTAAAAACTGGTGGTGCCGTGCTGGCAAGATTGATGATATGCCGGCTGGCGAGCCCGGTGGGCCTGATAGCGAAGTTTTTTACGAATTTGATTTTATTGAGCACGACACCAAATGGGGTGAGCACTGCCATCCAAACTGCGATTGCGGGCGGTTCATGGAAATTGGCAACTCCGTCTTTATGGAGTACGTTAAAACTGAGTCAGGGTTTGAGAAGCTCCCCAAGCAAAACGTTGACTTTGGTGGCGGTTTAGAGCGAATTGCAGCAGCTCAGCTAAATTCTCCAGATGTATTTAAGATCAGCATTTTGAAGCCGATTACAGATAAGCTAGAAGAAATTTCTGGCAAAAGCTACGAAAGCCACACCGAAAGTATGCGCGTTATTGCTGATCACCTACGTGCCGCCACTTTTCTAGCCGTTGACGGGGTTGTGCCAAGCAATAAAGAGCAGGGTTACGTAATGCGTCGCTTAGTTCGCCGTGCTATTCGCTTCGCTTTTGAGCTTGGTGTTGAGCAAAACTTCCTTGAGCAAGTTGTGCCGGTAATTACAGATCTTTATAAAGAAGATTTTCCGGAAGTTGCCAAGGCTCGCGACAAAGTGATCGAAACGCTCGCCAAAGAAGAAAAAATCTTCCGTCAAACCCTCCGCAAAGGCATCAATGAGTTTAATAAGCTCGCCGGCAAAGAATTGACGGGAGAAGTTATTTTCAAGTTATACGATACTTACGGCTTCCCGACAGAGCTAACGCACGAGGAAGCTTTCAAACAAGACATTCCGATCGCTAACACAGCTCAGGCCGATTTTGACAAATTAATGCAAGAGCAGCGCCAGCGTTCGCAAACTGCCAGTAAGGGCACATTTAAGGGTGGACTTGGCGGGCAGACCGAGCAGCACAAAAAGTACCACACTGCTACGCACTTGATGTACCAAGCTCTTCGTGATGTGCTGGGCGATCATGTGATCCAAAACGGCTCAAATATTACCGAAGAACGGCTGCGATTTGACTTCTCTCATCCTGAAAAAGTTACGCCAGATCAGATTAAGCAGGTTGAAGACATAGTCAATCAACAGATCGATAAAGACTTGAAGGTGTCATTTCATGAATATCCAACTAAGGTTGCTATCGAAGAGAGGGGTGCGCTGGGGCAGTTTGGCGATCGCTACGGCGATACAGTTAAAGTTTATAAAATGATTGCCGATGGCGCCGATAAGCCGTTCAGCTTTGAAATCTGTGGCGGCCCGCACGTCAATCACACAAAAGAGTTAGCCGAGGGTGGCAAAAAATTCAAAATAATCAAAGAAGAGTCTAGTTCTGCCGGCATACGCCGCATAAAAGCCGTCTTAGCTTGAATTGTTGCTTTATTTTTCACAAAGTGGCAAAATATGCCCATGGCTAAGGAGCAATATCCCGGTCACCCTGATAGGGTTGTCCTAAAGGGCTTCCATAACTTTTCGCATCAAGAACTCAACGCCTTTTTAAAATTTGCTGCGAATCTAGGATTGAAGTACGACCTAGGCATTCCACTACCTAAAGTTGATCCAGAATTTAACGACCCGCAACCACCACTTATAGTACGAAAAAACGAGTCCGATGCAGATATTACAGAATACGAGCTTACCAAAGATGATTTTAGGTGGACAGTAGGAAGATATGGCTATGCGCGAAGAACAGCCAGTGGGTTATATAACGCGGTACTTAATTCTGAGGCAAGCAAGACACAATCATCTGAGTTAACAGATGAGCAGTCAACTCGCTACCTGCTTTTCGGCGATGTAGCACGGCTTTTTGTTGAAGACACAGCCGGGCACCGCCCGATTGATGATGTCGATCGTATTGGTCCTCGCAGTGAAGAAATGTTGAAGCTGGTTGTCGCCGATAAACAGGCTCAGATTGAAGAGTTTCAGCTTCAATCGCCAGATGTTCAGGCTGCCTAATTTTTGAAGCTATTCTCAGGGGTTAGTGTGGTAAAATAATGGATATGCTTCAAAAAGTTAAGAGCGTTAGCAAAACAGCTGCGCAACGTGCTAAACAGGGCGCCAGCAAGGCTTCTTCGACCGTTAAGGCAAAAGCTGGCAAGCAAGATGATCAATATCTCGTAGCACTTGATATCGGTACCGAATTCGTTAAGTCACTAATCGGCAAGGTTAATAAAGAAACCAGTACTGTTGACATCATTGGTGTTGGCCGCGCACACCAAAGTCTAACTGATATGCAGGCCGGTGCGATCGCGGATATAGCCGGAGTTGTTGAGAACTGCGACAAGGCTTTAAATCAGGCCGAAGAGCAGGCTGGTATAAGCGTACGCACCTGCATAATTGGTATAGCCGGTGAGCTAGTTAAGGGCACCACCACCACGGTGCGAGTCGCCCGCAAACAATCAGATAAGCCGCTCGATATCACAGAGATGGAAAAGATTATTAACCTTGTCCAAAACCGAGCCCAAACCAAGGCCAAGCAGCAGCTGGCATGGGAGCTTGGCGGCAAAGAAGTTGAAGTAAGACTCGTTAATAGCGCCTTAGTCAGTATTGAAATCGACGGTTATCCTGTTACCAATCCGATTGGTTTTCAGGGTAAAGATGTAGTTGTACAGTTATATACAGCTTTTGCGCCGATGATTCATATTGGCGCACTCGAAAAAACCGCCAGTGAGCTAGATCTTGATCTGTTAGCAGTAGCAGCCGAGCCTTTTGCTGTAGCAAGAGCTGTCATTGGCAATAATCCCAATCAGTCACTTAGCGCCATTCTCATGGATGTTGGCGGTGGTACAACCGATATCGCGGTGATTAATGAAGGCGGCGTGCAGGGTACTAAGATGTTTGGTATTGGCGGCCGCGCTTATACTAAGGGCATTGAACGCGATTTAAGCGTGGATTTCGAAAAGGCCGAAGAGCTCAAAGTCGGTTTAAGCGACAATAAAGCTCCGGTCGCAAAACGGCCAGCCATCGAAAAAGCTCTGGGCAAAACTGCTGATGTATGGATAGGCGGCATCGAGCTAGCCTTGAGCGAATTCACAAAACTTGACCACTTGCCACACCGCATGTTCCTCTGTGGCGGCGGCTCTTCACTAGATTTACTAATGGACAGACTGCAAGATTCAGACTGGTACAAATCATTGCCTTTTACCCGCAAGCCAAGCGTTCACCATATCCGCCCTGAGCAAGTTACCGGTATAAAAGATCTGACTGGCGATGTTAGCGACCACACGTTCATAACTGCAATGGGCTTGCTGCGCGTTGGCATGGATACTATGCAGTTCGCCGATGGCGGCGCGTCAATCCGAGATAAAATTGATAAAATGTTAAGCGTATAACGATTATGGCAGCAACCGACAAAGACACCATTTACATAGATATCGACGATGAAATCACAGGCATTATTGATAAGCTCAAAGCCAGTGACGGTAAAATCGTCGCGTTAGTGTTGCCAAAGCGTGCCACCGTCTTTCAAAGCATCGTAAATATGAAGCTGCTCAAGCGGGCGGCCGACAGCGAAAAAAAGAATCTGGTTTTAATCACATCTGAAGCTGGGCTACTTCCACTGGCTGGTGCCGCAGGTGTCCATGTTGCCAAATCGCTGACCAGTAAACCAGTTATACCGACAGGCCCCGAAGATCTCGACGATGACGAAGAAGTTGACGAAGATGCCACCGAAGAACTCGAGCAAGACGAAGAACCAGAGCCAGACCCTAAGGCCCCAGTTGGTAAGCTGGCTGCGGCTGGATTGGCAGGTGCCGCTGTGGCAGGCGCTGCAAAAGACGACGAGGTTGAAACCTTAGATCTAGATAATGATGACATTAAGCCCGACCTCGATGCGCCTGACAAAAAGTCATTTACTCCTCCCAAAAAAGACAAAAAACTCAAAGTGCCTGATTTTGATCGTTTCCGCCTGATCTTAATCGCAGGCGGTCTGGCGCTAATACTACTTATTATTGCTTTCGTGTTTGCTAACAACGTGCTGCCTAGCGCCACCATCACTATCAAAACCAACGCCAGCACCGTTGACGTAAATATGGATCTAAATCTTTCAACCGACGCTAAAACGCTCGACGAAAAAACCAACACCGTACCCGCCAAAGTCACCACTGCCTCTAAGACCTACACCCAGCAAACCGCAGCCACTGGCCAAAAAAACAACGGCAACAAAGCCAGCGGCACAGTTACGGTTACTAACTGTACCGATAATGATGTCGCACTCGCAGCCGGCACGGGCATGAGTTCAAATGGCAATACTTATATAACGCAACAAACAGTTAATGTGCCTGCTAGTGATTTCTTTTCTAACGGATCATGTAAAAAGAACCACTCAGCTTCTGTTAACGTAATAGCTCAAAACGGTGGGACTAACTATAACCTATCGAGCGGTGCTAGCTTCGCTGTAGCTGGATACTCAAAACTAACTGGCCAAAGCGGCAATATCACTGGTGGCACAGATAGTATCGTCAAGATCGTGACTCAAAATGACGTTAATACAGCCAAGTCGAAAATTACTCCGGCCGATGACGAAATGAAGAAAACGCTCAGCGATCAACTCAAAAAAGATAATTTGTATCCGATTGTGGCGACCTATGCTGCGGCGCCTGCGACTACGACTTCTAGCCCTAATGTCGGTGACCCAGGCGATACAGTAACAGTCACAGAAACAGTTAGTTACACTATGTTTGGGGTTAAACAAGACGATCTTAACACGTTGCTCGACAACGCCATCAAAGATCAACTAGACAGCAATAAGCAGAGTATCTTAGATAATGGATTGAATTCGATGGTGTATAACGTCGACACGCTGACGGCTACGACTGCTAAGATGACAGCCAGCACAACCGCGACCGTTGGGCCCGACCTAGATGTGGCAACAATCACCAAAGAGTCAGCCGGTCAGAAGCCAGGTGCAATTAAAGACAAGTTGCGTACTAATCCTGATGTAACCGATGTACAAGTCAAACTGAGCCCGTTCTGGGTAAGTTCAGTGCCCAACAAAGAATCCAAGATTAAAGTAATTATCGCCAAGCCGGCCAGCAATTCTAATAGCTCAAATGCCAACGACCAATAGTTCCGTACTAGCCCTCGATGTGGGATCAAGGCGGGTAGGGGTGGCTATCGCGTCTTATTCGGCTCGTCTGCCCAGACCATTAACGACATTGATACAGGGCGAAGGTTTCCTCGACGAGCTTAAAAAAATCGTCGAAGCTGAAGACGTGTCAGATATAGTTATCGGTTTGCCGAGGGGCATGCAAGGCCAAGACACAGAGCAGACGATTGCGATCGCTACCTTTGCTAAAGAAATCAAACATCAAATTGATTTGCCGGTTCACTTTCAGGATGAGGCCGTTACCTCTAAATTGGCGGAATCTGAACTTCAGGCTAGAGGTAAAAATTACGCAAAGGCGGACATTGACGCGCTGGCCGCGACTTATATTCTAGAGGATTGGTTCGCTGATCATAAGGATCAAGCGTGAAATTTTTTAAATCTCCCAAAAAAATCCGCCCATCAAAACGAGTTTGGCTAGTTGTGTTATTTGCGGTCCTCGCCTTGCTGACCGCTATTGGAATTAAGCATCTATATAATGTCGGGCTTGGTCCAGTCAGTTCAAGTCAGCAAACTCAAATATTTACGGTCGAAAAAGGTGCAACCGTAAAACAGATATCGTCAAACCTCGAAAAAAGCAATTTGATAAGGAGTGCCTGGGCGTTTCAGATCTACGTCCATGGTCGAGACTTAAATGATAAGCTGCAGGCTGGAACTTATGCTTTATCGCCTAGTGATGGTACGCCCAAAATAGTTAAAATATTATCGCAGGGCAAAGTAAGCACGCAGTTGGTAACAATCCTGCCCGGCTCAAGAATTGACCAGGTTAAAGCTGATCTTATAAATAGCGGCTTCGAACCCTCTGCCGTTGAAAAAGCGCTTAACCCTGACAATTACCCAGATCTGCCAGTCATGGCCTTCAAGCCGGCCGATGTTGATACTCTTGAAGGTTTGTTGTGGCCGGATTCGTTTCAAAAACAACCTGATACCGACCCGTCGACTATAATTCGAGCGTCGTTAACAGAAATGGGCCAGCAGTTGACGCCTGATGTCCAAGCAGCCTTCGCGGCCCAAGGTTTAACGACCTATCAGGGCATAACTTTGGCCTCGATAATAATTCAGGAGGTAAATAAGCCCTCCGAACAGGCACAGGCAGCCCAAGTATTTTTGTCTAGGATTAAAGCGGGTATGCCGCTTGGTTCTGATGTAACGGCTCGTTACGGAGCTATTAAGGCAGGTTACTCGCCAAGTGTATATTATGACTCGGCGTACAACACACACCTACATAGTGGACTGCCACCTACACCCATCAGCACAATAAATGCCACTTCTCTGGCAGCGGCGACACATCCGGCTAGTACTAATTGGCTATATTTTGTGACCGGTGATGACGGCACAACTCATTTTTCATCAACTCTATCGGAACATGAGGCTTTAACCAAGCAATATTGCCACAAATTGTGTGGTAATTAACAGAGGTCGAGGGTCAAATTTTTTAGCATAAAAACCTTGATTTATTGACTAAATTTGGTACAATTGTTTGGTAGCATTTTACAGGGGTAGCCTGTTTAAGCCCGGTGGATGTTATAAGTTAAAGTAGGAGATTGTATCAGTACAACCCCCACCAATTCGATAACCGAACGAATAGCCGTCCCAGAGAACATCAGGTCGGCTAAAACCTATAAGAACTTTGAAGCGAAAATGCGCCGTCAGGCCTACCGCCGCAAAGTCATTAGGACTAGCTTGCTCGTAACTAACGCTCTCATTCTGGGCGTTATTATTGCTTTTGTGTTGCAAAAACCAGATGCCAACACATCGGCCACTCCAACTGTTTCAAGTGAAGTTGGAAACTCAGCCGTAGCCAATCCATTAGACCAAGTATCTTCAGCCGATATTGCGCTAACAGTGGCGCGCTTAGGCAGCCTGCCCGAAACCACCGCTATTAATAACCAAGCTCAATCCCAAGCTGCTGAAGTGGCTCTTGCTACGACAAGTAATAATGTAGTGAACAAGCCCCAGGTCGTTGCCACAGCGCTCAAATCTAGTGCCGACATCAAAGACTACACAGTCGCAGCCGGCGACACGATTTCCAGCATAGCGGCGAAGTTTGGCGTGACGTCGGATAGTGTCCGATGGTCAAACGGCCGTACCGGCGATGCTGTCGCACCCGGCACTGCTCTGCGTATCCCACCTGTTAATGGCATCGTCTACACCGTAAATGCTGGCGACACGCCAGATAGCCTAGCCGCGAAGTTCAGAGCCAATAAAGACAAAATTATTGCCTACAACGATGCTGAAATTAAGGGTCTTGTGGTAGGACAGCGCATTATCATCCCAGATGCGGTTCAGGCTACTACCGCTGCCGCTCGACCAGCAAGCGTAAGAGGAGCTTTTGCTTGGGGCATCAGCCCAGTCTATGGCTCAAACGGCTATGACTACGGCTACTGTACATGGTATGTCGCTACTCGAATTTCTGTTCCAGCTAACTGGGGCAATGCCAACACATGGTCATATTACGCGCCCGCCAGTGGCTGGACAGTCAGTAAGCGACCAGTTCCGGGCTCTATCGGTCAAACTACCGGACCTGGCTACGGACACGTTGCATTCGTCGAAGAGGTGTCTGATGACGGCACAATGATCAAATACTCTGATATGAATGGTTTGGCCGGTTGGGGTCGGGTCGGCCGCACGCCTGATTGGGTGCCAGCCAGCCACTTCAATAACTACATTTATCGCTAGATATCGAGACAGTGGTCTATACTGGTATAACAGATGAGCTTTGTTGATAAAGTAAATGTTTTAGTTTCAGCTGGCGCTGGTGGTAATGGCAAGCTGTCTTTTCGCCATGAAAAATTTATAGATAAAGGTGGACCGGATGGCGGCGATGGCGGTAACGGCGGCGATGTAATATTACAAGCCAGTCGCAATCAAAATACTTTAGCCGCTTTTCGTTATAAAAAAGAAATCACCGCTGAGGATGGCCAACCTGGTGGTAAAACCCGTATGCACGGTCGTAGTGGCAAGCATTTAATAGTCGCAGTGCCGGTTGGCACAGTCGCGACAACTGAAGAGGGCAGGGTAGTGGCCGATCTAACTGCTGACGGTGAGCAGCAAATAATCGCTAAGGGTGGTAAAGGAGGGTTTGGTAACGCACACTTTGTTTCGTCACGGCGACAGGCACCTAATTTTGCCGAAAAAGGCGAACCCGGTCAGGTTTTAAATCTACGGCTCGAGCTTAAAATGATCGCCGATGTGGGTCTAGTTGGCCTGCCTAACGCTGGTAAGTCGACATTACTTAGCAAGTTAAGTAATGCCAGGCCTGAGATAGCTGACTATCCATTTACTACCTTAACTCCAAACTTAGGGGTAGTAGATATAGATAACGATTCGAGCTTATTGATGGCCGACATCCCTGGCTTAATCGAAGGCGCAGCTGCCGGCAAAGGTCTTGGGCATGATTTTTTGCGGCATGTTGAACGGACAGCGGTAATACTACACCTAGTTGATGCCTATCATTCAAACCCAGCCGAAGCCTACCAGACCATAAGGCAGGAGCTAAAAGCCTACAGTTCAGATTTGGCTAAACGGCCAGAGATCATTGCCCTCACCAAAATTGAAGGTCTGGATGAGGAAATTATCAATGATTTAGTCAGTCAGCTTAAACGCGTAGCTCCAAAAAAAGCTGAAATATTCTCGATTTCAGCGCAAGCTGGTACTGGCGTGAAGCGGCTATTATTCTCACTAAAAGAAAAAGTAAACACCGAGCGCAATAAAAAAACTAAAAAATTTGTCGATCACAGTGTTACAGTCATTAAATTAACGGACACCTCTGACGCCTACGCTGTTAAAAAACAGGGCGACATTTTTATCGTTACCGGGGAGCGTATCGAACGATTCGCCAGCCGCACTGATTTCGAGCGTGATGAAGGCGTCCAACGATTACGTGACATTATGCGCCGAGCCGGTATTTTACATGAGCTAACCCGCCAAGGTATCGTGGCCGGCCAAACCATCCAGATCGCTGATGTCGGAAAAATTATCTACTAATGTCGGCAAGTTTTTTCTTTTACGATTTGGAGACAACGGGTTTTGATCCGCGCGGTGCTCGGATTATGCAGTTTGCCGGTCAGCGGACTGACCTAGAATTGAAACCGATTGGTGAGCCGATCAACGAGCTTATTAAAATTACCCCTGATATTTTGCCTGACCCTGGTGCGGTATTAATTACAGGCATAACGCCGCAAAAAACACTCAGCGATGGATTAACCGAGGCAGAGTTTCTAAAAAAGTTCTACAAAGTGGCGGTTAAGCCAGACACAATTTTTGTCGGCTTTAACAGCGTACGGTTTGATGATGAATTTATGCGCTTTTTAAATTACAGGAATTTTTACGATGCCTATGAATGGCAATGGGCAAAAGGCTGCTCTCGTTGGGACATCTTGGATGTGGTTAGGGCGGCGCGTGCGCTAAGGCCAGATGGAATTAATTGGCCGTTTGCGCCTAATGGCAAACCAACCAACAGCCTCGGCTATTTGACTACACTTAACAAGTTAAGTCATGAGTCGGCTCACGACGCGCTAAGCGATGTGCAAGCGACAATCGCTGTGGCTCAGCTTGTTAAATCTAAGCAGCCAAAGTTGTTTGACCACCTGTTAAGCGTGCGAAAAAAAGACAAAGTCCGAGAAATTGTAGATAGTAGAAAGCCATTTATGTATGTATCGGGGCGCTATCCTAGCGAAAATTTGCACACTACGGCGGCGATTTTGCTGGGACGGCACGCGGAGCTAGATTATGCCCTAGTTTATGATCTGAGGGTTGATCCCACACAATTTCTTGATATGACGGTGGATCAACTAATCGAAATCTGGCGCTACAACAAAGATCCTGAGGCTTTACGTTTGCCGGTAAAAACTCTCAAATATAACCGCTGCCCAGCTGTGATTCCAGGTGTTGTTCAAGATAAAGAAACATTAGCTCGGCTTAGACTCGATCTCAAGGAGATTACAAGCAACGCCACAAAGCTCAGCAAGGCTGGAAAAGTTTTCGTTGATAAATTATTTGAAGCCGTTGATAAACTTGATCAAGAACGCGAAAAAGCTCAGATTGCTTTGGTAGACAATGAATTAACTGTTGATGGGCGGCTTTATGATGGCTTCATCGATAATGCCGACAAACAGACAATGCGAGCCGTACGTGTGGCCGAGCCCGCCGATCTTAGCCAGTTTGCGGCCAGCTTGAAAGATGCCAGACTAAAAAGTCTGCTGCCACTTTATAAAGCCAGAAATTTTCCAAAAAGCCTGTCTAGTGAGGAGTTAGAAGCATGGGAAAAATTTCGTTTTAATCGGCTATTTGAGGGTGGCACGGAAAGCCGTTTGGCCAAATATCTCGGCCAGTTGCAAGAGCTTAGCAGTCAAAAACTTAACGGCGAACAGCAGTATTTGCTTGAAGAGCTAAAGCTCTACGCGGAGTCTATTATCCCCGAAGATGTAGCTGGTTAGCATGGAGCAGCACTCGCTGCGGGAATAAGTCTAAATTAGAGCGGCTAAAGTGCCGACGTTTCATAAAAAAGTAAGCGATAACAGCCACACCAACTATAGCTAAATAGGCCCAAAAACTGATCTGAATATTTGTGCCGGGTATTATCCCTAATACTATAAAACTATACATGCCTGCCCCTGTTTTCTCGCGTTTGTGAACTGGATTATACACCTATTTGTCAAGATGTCAATAATGTACTATAAACGCTTATGTTTGCTATTTGTGGCCTAAAGACTGGAATAATCTAATGTTTTTCTGTATAATTGAGCCCCTTGCAAAGGAGTAAAATTGGCTGACCAGATCGTAGTTAAAGGTGCGCGCGAGCACAACTTAAAAAACATTGACCTAACCATTCCGCGAAATAAACTAGTGGTAATTACTGGTTTGAGTGGCTCTGGGAAATCAAGCTTAGCTTTTGATACGATTTATGCCGAAGGTCAACGGCGCTACGTCGAGTCTTTAAGCTCATATGCCCGCCAATTCTTAGGGTTGATGGAAAAACCAGATGTCGATCAGATCGATGGACTGTCGCCGGCGATATCGATCGATCAGAAGTCTACTTCACGCAATCCTCGCTCGACAGTCGCTACTGTAACCGAGATCTATGATTATCTTCGACTTTTATATGCTCGGATTGGCGTGCCGCATTGCCCGATTGACGGCAACGCTGTCGTCCGACAAACCAGTACTGGCATTATCGAACAGATCGAGGCAACGACTACAGACAAGCGTTTAATGGTCTTAGCACCCGTAGTGATCGATAAAAAAGGTGCCTTTGAGCACATCCCCGAACAGTATCAGCGAGCCGGTTTTGCGCGAGTCAGGGTAGACGGGGTCGTTTATGCTTTAGATGAATTCCCCGAATTAGATAAAGCATACCGGCACCGCATTGAAGTTGTTGTTGACCGGCTGGTAAATAACGCAGACAGTCGGGGTCGGTTAGTTCAATCGGTTGAACAAGCTCTTGATGTCGCTGAAGGTAAAGTAGTTATTCTCGACGCCGACTCAGCTGAGACCTGGACGTACAGCTTAATGTACGCTTGTCCGGATCATCCTGAAATTGCTATTCCTGAGCTGGAGCCGCGCACCTTTAGCTTTAACTCGCCGCACGGAGCCTGCCCGGTTTGTACAGGCCTTGGCAATAGACTAGAAGTTGACCCTGAATTAGTGATTCCAAACGGCACCTTAACCATAGCTGAGGGTGCGATCCGTCCTTATAACCGAATTAATGTTGACAACTGGTATATGAAAAAGCTGCAAGCCGTGGCCGATCACTATAAGTTTTCGTTGCATGTACCAACTGGGGAATTAACTTCCGAGCAGCTAAACATGATTATGTACGGCACAGGCAATCAAAAATATAATGTCTCGCTTGGTCTGGGTAGGTCATTTGAAACTACCTACGAAGGTGTAGTACCAAATCTGGAGCGCCGCCACAAAGAAACAGACAGCGATTTTATCCGGCGCGACATTGAGCGCTTCATGCAGGAAAAACCGTGCCACGCCTGTGGCGGGCTGAGGCTTAAGCCCGAGGTTTTGGCAATAACTGTGGCTGACCAATCGATTATGGAAGTCTGCCAGCTCTCAATTGATAATGCACTAAAATGGTTCAGTTCACTCAAATTAAACGCCAAAGAATCAAAAATCGCCGAGATGATTTTGAAAGAAATTGGTGCACGGTTGCAGTTCCTGCAAGATGTTGGGTTGAACTATCTTAACTTGTTAAGGAGTGCCAACACATTAAGTGGCGGCGAAGCTCAACGTATACGTCTTGCCACTCAAATCGGCTCCGGTCTGATGGGTGTGCTTTATGTTTTAGACGAGCCCAGCATTGGCCTACATCAGCGTGATAACGCCCGCTTAATTCGTACTTTGAAACATTTGCGTGATTTAGGAAATACCGTCATTGTGGTCGAGCATGACGAAGAAACGATTCGCACTGGTGATTACTTAGTAGATATCGGCCCCGGTGCCGGCATACACGGTGGAGAAGTTGTCGCGCATGGCTCGCCCGACCAAGTTTCAAAAAATAAAGCGAGTCTAACAGCTGATTATTTGTCTGGCAAAAAAACAATCGCCACACCTAAAAAGCGCCGTCAAGGCAACGGCAAGGCAGTAGTTATTAAAGGTGCCCGCGAAAACAATCTGCAGAACGTTGACGCCGAAATCCCGTTGGGCAAATTGGTTGTTGTTAGTGGAGTCAGCGGGTCGGGCAAGTCGTCGCTTATCAACGACATTTTGGCAAAAGAGCTGCTGGCCCGCTTGCATCGTGCTAGCACTGTCCCCGGTAAGCACGATGACATTGAAGGGATAAAACTGCTCGATAAGGCGATTATTATCGATCAATCCCCTATTGGCCGCACGCCTCGCTCTAATCCAGCGACCTACACAGGATTATTTACGCCAATTCGCGAGCTTTTCGCGCAAATGCCTGAGGCTAAGCTGCGTGGCTACAGTGCCGGCAGGTTTAGTTTTAACGTTAAAGGCGGCCGCTGTGAAAACTGCGCAGGCGACGGGATCATTAAAATCGAAATGCACTTTTTGCCTGATGTGTATGTGCCTTGCGAAGTCTGTCATGGTAAACGCTACAATCGTGAAGCTCTCGAGATTCATTACAAAGGCAAAACGATTGCAGACATCTTAGAAATGACCTGCGAACAAGCCCTTGAGTTTTTTGAAAACATTCCGGCAATTGCGCGCAAACTGCAAACGCTTGTCGACGTCGGCCTCGGCTATATTGCGCTGGGTCAATCAGCTACAACTTTGAGTGGCGGCGAAGCCCAGCGTATTAAACTAAGTACCGAGCTGAGCCGTCGTCCGACTGGCAAAACTTTGTACATCCTCGACGAGCCAACCACCGGTTTACACATGGCCGACGTCGACAAACTGCTTAAAATGCTTCATGCCTTGGTAGATGCAGGCAATAGCATGGTAGTAATCGAGCACAACCTAGATGTGATTAAAAATGCTGACTGGTTAATTGACATGGGCCCAGAGGGTGGAGACGCCGGTGGCCAAATCGTAGCACAAGGCACCCCTGAGCAAGTAGCCAAAAACAAAACAAGCTACACTGGACAATATCTCTCAAAAATGCTATAATAACTAAATGGCCAA
Organism: uncultured Candidatus Saccharibacteria bacterium; assembly: GCA_964639505.1. Lineage (GTDB taxonomy): Bacteria > Patescibacteriota > Saccharimonadia > Saccharimonadales > UBA4665 > CAZXDL01. Next base: position 39,340 of record CAZXDL010000006.1, read on the forward strand.
TTTATTAAATGATGGCGAGAAATTCGAGCTGCTTGAAGCTCAGCTAAAAGCGATACCCGTCGAGATGGTTGAACGTCGGCTTGATGAGCGACTTTCCGAAGGTGCTCAACGTATGCTTGATTCGCTAACCCTAAAAGACCAGACGGAGTACGACCGTACTTTAGCTAAATTCACATTTGCACAACTGATCTTAGCTAAACACGGACTTCGAATTCAGGGTGATGAAATAAACGGACCATTTAATCTGCCAGCTTGGATCGTGACAGCCAGAGCCGAGTTAGATAAATTTATTGAAGAAGATCCTGAGACTCGTGAGGCGCTATGGGATTCAGATTTTTATAGTAGTTGGCTTCCAACTGTAAATCAATTAGACCATAGATCATCAGGCTGGGTAACTCCTTGTGGACCATTTGATAACCAATCATTTGCGGCAGGATTAGCGAGCGGTCTAATCACTATAGAAATACCGCTGCTCGATTAAATTATTTTTCTTTTTTGGTATCGGGCGTGACTGGTTTGCGACTGCGGTCTTCGATTAAGGCTTTGATGACATGATAAATTGTTGGGCCTAGTGTTATGCCCATGACAAGTATGACGCCAACGGCAACGTAGTGCTCAATATTTGGGATACGATTTCCAAACCAGTAGCCCAGCATTGTTATTAAAAATGACCAAGTGATAATCCCGATGGCATCAAAAATAACGAATTGCTTGTAATTCATTTTTGCCACACCAGCCACGGGCGGGGCAAAAGTTCTGACGATCGGTATAAAGTGCGAAAACAGCATTGTCCGGCTACCCCAACGCTCGTAAAACTTTTCGGCTCGCTGGACGTATTCTTGCCTGAAAAACAGCCCATCCTTCTTTTTGAATAAACCACGGCCATAACGTTTACCCAAATGATACCCAACGTTGTCGCCTAAGATAGCAGCTAATGCGATTACAACGATTACTTCTGTAATATTTAAGTGACCTTGGGCGGCAAAAACTCCAGCCGTAAAAAGCAAAGTATCACCTGGGAAGAAAAAGCCGACAAACATGCCTGATTCGGCAAAAATGATGGCTGCGATCAGTAGTAGTCCGCCGGACTGTATAATTTGCTGGACATCAAACATGCTCATTAAGCTTAACGTTTCGGGGCTGACTAGTCCAGCTATATCTGTTATAATGTATCAAAATACTTTAGGAGACCGATCGTTTATGGCTCAAGATACAATTAGTTTAACTTTGGAAAAGCGCGATGTGTTAGGCAAGGGCGTAAAACACCTGCGCAAAAATGGTCAAATCCCAGCTGTAATTCATGACCACGGCAAAGATTCTGTAATCGTACAGGGTGACTCTGTCCAGATGCTCAAAGTTTGGAAACAAGCCGGCAAGCACCACCCAGTGCAGATCAAAGCTGGCGACAAAGACTATGTGGCGCTTATCAAAACCGCCGAGTTTGATCCTAAAAAACACCTCTTAACCCATGTTGTTTTTAACGCGGTTGATCGAAACCAAAAAGTTGAAGCAGAGGTGCCTGTGCGACCGCGCTATGCCGAAGGCAACGAATCAAGCCCAGCTGAGCGTAACAGTTTGATCGTCTTAAGTCAGCTTGAAACTGTCCAGGTCAAAGCTATCGCAACTAATTTGCCAGACGTTTTTGAATACGATGCGGAAAAGCTTGTCGAAGTTGGTGACCATGTAACAGTGGCAGATTTGATCATTCCTGAAGGCGTTGAAATTGAGACAGATCCAACACAATCTATTGCAACTGTATATGAGCCGAGTGCTCTAGCCGCTGCAAACGAAGCAGCAGCCGGTGAAGGCGAAGAAGAAGCCGCTGAGTCGGCCGAAGGCGAAGAAGGTGAAACTGCGCCTAAGGGCGAAACCTCGGAATCTACCGCTGATGCTTCCGAGAATTCCGACAAGCCTGCCGAAGAGTCCCAAAACAGCTAAACTATTCTTCGTCCTCTATAAAGCCACCTGATTGGTGGGCCCACAACATCGCGTAGACGCCATTTTTGGCGAGTAGTTCCTTATGAGAGCCTTCCTCGGCGACCTTACCTGCCTCCAAAACGATTATGCGGTCCATTTTTTGGATAGTGCTAAGCCGGTGGGCAATTACTATAGCTGTACGGCCTTCCATAAGCTTCCAAAGCGCATCCTGAATCAGGGACTCACTCTCCGAATCTAAAGCTGATGTCGCTTCGTCAAGTACGAGTATTGGGGCGTTCTTGAGCATAGCTCGAGCAATCGCAACGCGTTGGCGTTGGCCGCCGCTCAGCTTCACGCCGCGTTCACCAACCATTGTCTGGTAGCCCCTCGGCAATTTGCTTATGAACTCATGTGCATTTGCCTTTTTGGCAACACCTTCAACAACTTTAATTTCAGCACCGATATCGCCGTAACCGATATTCTCAGCCAAACTGCGATGGAAAAGAATCGGCTCCTGTGAGACATAGGCTATACGTGAACGCAGATCAGATAACTTTACATCCGCTATGTTTTGCCCGTCGATTGTTATCGAACCGTCTTGTATATCCATGAATCGTAGCAGCAAATTTGTAACTGTGGTCTTGCCGCCACCGCTCGGGCCAACTAATCCGACTTTTTCGCCAGGCTTAACACGGAGGTTAAGGTTTTTGAAAAGCGGCTGCTTAGCGTTTTCAGGGTAGGCAAAATCAACATTGTTAAATCTGACTTCACCACGCGCCATCCGCGCGCTTTGGGGGTTCTGAGGATTTTTTACCTCGGGCTCCATTGCCCAAATAACGGTCATTTCATGCGCGTCTCCAAGACTGCGGTTGACGTTACGCACCAGTCGACTAAACTCCCAGAGTCTGTTAACGATATTCTGAGTGTAGCTAATAACCAAATACAAAAGACTTACGTTAACGTTGTAGTTCGTAACAGCTATCAGCCCGACAAAAATAGACAAGATCTGGAAGCCGTTGGTCTGGACTTGGCTAAGCGCGTCGGTTTTAAGCGCTTCGACGGACAGCTTGTAGTAGGCGTCGTAATTCTTTGTTGTAGATTTCCGAAAACGTTTCGATTCGTAGTCTTCGCCTGCAAACGCGCGAACGGTCGACATATTTGTGATCGCGTCGGCCAAAGCCGCCGTTTGCTCGCTTTCGGTCTTTGCCTCGGCGACATTAAACGGCATCTGCCGACGGACTCTGCGCCACATCAAGATCATATATATCGAACTGACCGTTGTTAGTATCAAGGCGTATTGCCATGAAATAAATAGCAGAACCCCAATCGCGACAAATATAGTCGTTAGGCTAGGAATGATATTCCAAATCAACTCATCCATTAATCGCTCGTAGGCGTTTATGAACTTGTTGCTTTGCGAAACTAGCGCGCCGCCAAACCTATTGGCATGGAATTGTTGACTTTGAGACTGCAAGTGATCATACAAGTCGTTTGCAATATCGCGGCGAACCTTAATCTCCAGCAGCCAAACATAGAAACCTTGCAGTCGCCACAAAATAACTCCAGCCACCATAGAGACGGCAAAGGCTAAGAAATACGGAACAAACTGGTCGAAACGCAAGTCTTGTTGATGTTCAAAGCCATACTGCAACTTGCTGAACATACCTGCCACAATAAAGGGAGGTATTAAGCCCTGCGCGATGGTTGCAAGGGCGGCACCAATCGATCCAACCAGAAATTCCGGCAGATATTTGCGAGTGTAACCCCAATAAATATTTATTGAGTCACGCGTGACTGAACTGACTTTTATTGCTTTCATAGCTTACTGCCTCCTGCAGTAAGGGGTGGTTATTTAATTTAGGTGAAAAGGTTTATTTTTTAGCTAGCACTGCCGTTGGCGGTAACTAGAAAAAGAGCTTTTGGTGTGATGAACATTGTCTGCCGCCTCCGGTTAATCGTGCTGATTGATAAGCGCGAATTTGATAAATAGTGCTTATTATGGTACACAAAACGACTAAGGAATGCAAATAGTAAACAAAAACGTATAATATATGTATGGAAAACACCCCCCGTGGTTATGAAGAAGACGAGGAAGACGAATCCGTTGATAATAAAAAAAAGACTCGACTTGGCTTGTTTGCGATTTCAAACGAAACTCCTGACAAAGATAAAGATGAACGATCTTGGTTTAGTCGGTTAGGCGAATCCAATGCCGATAAAGACGAGAAACCCAAAGAAGTTGAAGAAAAAAAAGAAGAAGGTGCCAAGCCAAAACTTGAACTGGTTAAACCACTCGAAGAAACACCGGCCGTAGTCGAAGCCGAGCCAGTTATTGAATCAGAGCCTCCGATTGAAGAACCCTCAAAAACCGAACTGCAAGAAGTGGTCCGTCCAAGACTGATAGAAGAGATCGAGGAGGTCGAAGCTGATAAAGACGACGATCCTATCACTGATCCGCCAGTTAATAAATTTCGCGACCTAGTTAAATCTGGCGAGGAGCCTAACACAGCATTTGACGAAGTAATGACCGAAATGAATGTTGAAGAAACGGAAATCGTTGAGCTAGATTCTGAGCAGTCCGAAGAGCAGGCAGAGGTCGAGCCTAACGACGGAATGCTGGAAATCGAAGAAATAAAAACTGAGTCTGAGCCTGAAATTGCCGAGAATGTTGTGGCCGAAAACGACAATGAAGAGGAACCGGAAACTCCACAATCAGACGCACAAACTGTTACTCCCCCAGTGCCACCAGCGCCTGCACCAACTCCGACCCCTTCACAACAGCACAATACCCAACCAACAACAGCAGGGCAAGTAGAAGACAAGCCAGCAACGACACCTGCCGTCAGCGGAATTGTCACCTACTTAGTCGGTCGCCGTCACGGACGCGCAGAGTCGGATAAATCACCCCAACCTATACAGGAAAAGCTCGAGGAAAAAGTGCAAGATATCAAGCTTGAGTTGGATGAAAAAGAGAAAAAAATTCGACGTATCGCGGCAGCTAAAGCTCAAAAAGATGGTCCGCAAGTCATCGAGTCATTTAAAAAGGAACGAGTCGCCGAGGAGGTATCAGAGCCCGAGGAATCTGAAGAACAAGTTGAAACTCCAGAAATTTCTGTACTGCAAGCCGTGCCGGCGAAGCCCGAACACATTGGCCGAATGATGGTCATGGCTGAAGCCGAGCCAGAAACAGTTCAAACACCCGAAGTCAGCGCCACTCCAGCAGAATCCGATCAAGTCGCAAGTATCGAAAGCATTCAAGCCGGTGATCGTCAGTTGGAAACCATGAATCGTACAGAACTGCTCGCCATCAGCGAAAAGATTATTATCGATGGCAGTTCGCTGCGTCAGATTTTTGAAACGCACCTCATTGGCGAACGCGGCCTGCGGCGAATAATAGCAGAGCACATGAGGGGCGGCGATCTTAAAAAAGCTCTCCAAAAAGAAATAGTAGAGCGCGAGGTTGATTTTGAAACGGCTCCCGGTGAACGTCAAAGAGACGAATTTCAAAAAACCGAACAAGGTTCTTTTAGCCAGTCAGCTGATTTATCAAGTAGTAGCAGCGCCCTAAATAGCATGCTCGAAAAAGCTAGTACAAGCATTGGCGGTAACGAAGAGGCAGCCTTCATCAGAGCCCGTGCTGCCTACGAGGAAGAGCAGACTGACCGACAAGCCAAGCAGCGGCGCATTATCGATGTTTCGTTTGCGGCAATTATCGGCGTACTGACATTCGTAGTTATTTATCTAATTATCAGTCGGATCTAATCCTTTATAATAGCTTCATGCAGAAAATATTGTTGTACTACAAATTTACGCCAGTGCCAGACCCAGAGGCAGTAAGATTGTGGCAAAAAACACTATGCGAAAAGCTTAATCTCAAGGGCAGGATTTTAATTGCTGAGCACGGCATAAACGGCACAGTTGGTGGCGAACTAAAAGACCTCAAGCAATACGCTAAAGAAACTAAGCAGCACTCGGCATTTAAAGATATGGTTTTTAAGTGGAGTGATGGCGGGCGCGAAGATTTCCCAAAGCTGGCGGTAAAAGTCCGCCCTGAAATTGTTACTTTTGGGGCTGCCAACAAAATTAAAGTTAACCAACAGGGGATCATTGGTGGCGGTAAACGACTTAAGCCATCGCAAGTTCATGAGTTGGTAAAAGAACGTGGCGAGGATGTAATATTTTTTGACGGACGCAACAAATATGAAGCAGAAGTTGGTAAGTTTAAAAATGCAGTTGTCCCCGAAGTGCGCCACACTCGCGATTTTGCCAAAGAGCTCAAAGACCCTAAGTATAACGACATCAAAGACAAGCCAATTGTTACATACTGTACTGGCGGCATTCGCTGTGAAGTATTGAGCACCTTGATGAAGCAAGAAGGTTTCAGTGAGGTTTATCAGATTGACGGGGGTATTGTTAAATATGGCGAAGCTTACGGCGACGAAGGCCTATGGGAAGGTGCGTTATATGTTTTTGATGATCGGATAACTACTAAATTCTCTGATAAAGCTACCGACATTGGCGCTTGTATTCATTGCAAAAATCCGACCAGCAATTTCGAAAACTGCGCCGACAAACAGTGCAATAAGCATATGATAGTATGCGAAAATTGCTCGCAGAAAGACTATTGCCCAGAATGCTTACAGACTAATAGTCTGGCTCGGCCTCAGCCTGACGCTGTTTAGCTGAAAGGAAGTGCAAATCGGCTTGGTCAAAAAGATGCAAGCTCAGCGTAGCAACCATATCATCTACTTCTTGGCGCTCTCCCTCATCTAATCCATCCATGTGTGCAATGCGAAATCTCTCCTGCTGACTAAACTCCAATAGGCTAGTGATTAAAGCGCTAGTTCTTTCTTCGCCTAACTCCATGCCACTTACGCTTGCCCAAACTCTATTTACAAAGCGGCGGGCTATATCAACTTGTTTATGCAAGAACTGGTAACAGTAAACAGCTTCGTCGTACGCCTCTCTTGTTTGGGTTTCACTATCAAGCATATCGCGATATGCTCGCTCCTTGTCATCCCATAAGTCAACTAATAATTCACCAGCGTCACTATCCTCAGCGATAAAAGGAAAGTCCACGCCAAGGCTTAATCTAGCCCAATCGCTTTCTTCGCTAAAATCATCTCGGTAAAACGGGTCTTGCTCAGGATCAAAGTCGTACATAAAACTTATAATAATATATAACTGTGCAAAAGGCAAGAGATGGAGTAAAATGGATATATGACTTCTAAGATAGAGACGAAGCTAAAAGAATTGCCCAAAGACCCAGGCGTTTATTTCCATAAGGATAAAACCGGCGAAATAATTTATGTTGGCAAGGCGGCTGTGCTGCGCAATCGTGTTAGGCAGTACTTTCAGAAGTCACGTAGTCGCGATTCAAAGACCGAGGCTCTAGTTTCAGAAATCACCGATATTGATTGGATGGTTGTTGAAAGCGAACTTGAAGCATTATTTTTAGAAGCCGAAATGATTCGCCGCTACATGCCGCGCTACAACATTTTGTTGCGGGACGACAAGGCGATGAGCTATATCAGGATCGACTACGATAGCGACTATCCGACTGTTAGTACAACGCGGCGCCCGCTGGATGATGGGGCCAAATATTTTGGACCGTACTTCAGTACTTATGCCGTGCGGCAATCATTAAAATTATTAAGACGAATCTTCCCGTTTGCTACAAAGAGACCTGTCGGTCAAAAGCGAGCAAATTTACATTATCATTTAGGGCTGGATCCGGGTCTGGAGGATGGACGCACCAGTCTTGAAGACTATCGGGCCAATCTTAGAAAATTAATTGCTGTGATACAGGGTCGCCGCAAAACTATTATTAGAAATATTGAAGCCGATATGAAACGGGCGGCTAGAGCATCCGAGTTTGAAAAAGCCGCTAAGTTACGTAACCAGCTGTTTGCGCTTAAAGGACTTGATAAACAGGTGATTTTTAGCGATAAGGAATTCCATGACATCAGTAAAGACCATGCCCTAAACGAATTAGTTAACTTGTTAAGTATTGATAAATTTCCTCATCGAATTGAAGGCTATGACATCTCGCACATGCAAGGCACGGATGTTGTGGCAAGTATGGTTGTGTTTACGAATGGCGTTAGCAACAAAGCCGAGTATCGGAAATTCAAAACCAAAATCAATCAAAACAATGATTTCTATAATATGAACGAAACTATCAAGCGCCGCTTTAGTGACAAAAATCGAAAAGCTTGGGGGTTGCCCAGCCTCGTATTAATTGATGGCGGTAAAGGCCAGCTAGATGCCGCGATCCAAGCTAGAGACGAACAGGGTTGCGCGCAGATACCATTTTTTGGACTAGCTAAGCGTGAAGAGCAGGTTGTAGTCCATAAATACAAATCTGGACTGAGTGTTAGCCAAAAAGAGTTGCAGAAACTTGGTGGTTTTATGTCTCAGACAGAGGATTTTATTTTGCTTAACCTGCCAAACAATACAAACCTCGTTAAGCTTTTACAGCGAATTCGAGATGAGTCACATAGATTCGCCGTCAGCTACCACAGTGTGTTAAAAACTAAGCGGCAAACTGCCAGCTTGCTCGACGATATACCAAACATTGGACCAGTAACCCGAAAAAAACTTATAAAGCAATTTGGCTCTGTTCGCGGCATTTCTCAAGCAAGCGATCAAGAATTAGAAAATGCTGTTGGCAAAATTAAGGCTGCACAGCTGCAAAAGTATATTACTGCGCCTAAGAAATAGCCGCCGCTGGGTGAAACAGACCGATTAAATTTGCTATACTGTAAGACTAATTATGGATTCGAGGTTTTCGAGCGATTTTTTTGCTGGTAATCGCCAGCGACTAAAAGAATTATTTACGGGCACGGCGCCGATCGTGGTGACGGCTAATGGTCTTTTGCAGCGTGGAAATGATAGCACATACAAGTTTGCTCAAGATGCTAATTTTTGGTATTTAACGGGGATAGACGAGCCAGACATTTTGCTGGTTATGGACCGCGACAAAGAATACTTGATTGTACCAGAGCGGTCAGCCAGTCGGCAGGCCTTTGATGGTGTAGTCGAAGCTGATCCACTTATTAGAAGGTCAGGCGTTCAAACCGTTTTAAATGATAAAGAAGGCTGGGATTTGCTCGGTTCACGGATTAATAAGGTAAAGCATGTCGCAACACTCGCAGTACCGCCACATTATGTCGAGCAGTATGGCATGTATACCAACCCGGCACGAGCCGTATTAATAGAAAAAATAAAATCTTACAACAGCGAGATCGAACTTTTAGATATAAATCAGCATCTAGCTCGCCTCCGGATGATAAAGCAGCTGCCCGAATTGCAAGCTATCCAGCAGGCGATTGATATAACCACACGAACAATCAAGCAAGCAACAAGCTCTAAAAAAATAGCTAAGTACAGCCATGAATTTGAGATTGAGGCAGAGTTAAGTCGAGGTTATAGGGCAACCGGCGCGTCCGGCCATTCTTTTGATCCGATTGTGGCAAGTGGGGAACGTGCCTGTGTGCTGCACAGCGTAGCCAATAATGGTGCGATGAGTTCTGACGAACTGGTCATAATCGATACTGGTGCCGAAGTCGATCACTATGCGGCGGATATTGCGAGAACGCTAAGCTTGGGCAATCCTAGTCGTAGACAGCAGGCAGTGCATGCCGCAGTGATCGAGACTCAAAACTATGCCTTTGATTTGTTAAAGCCTGGCGTTTATATAAAAGAATACGAGCAGCAAATCGAGCACTTTATTGGTGAAAAAATGCGCGAGCTTGGCCTGATTAAATCGATTAAGCATGATGATGTCAGGCGTTTTTATCCTCATGCGACATCGCACTTTCTAGGTTTGAACGTACACGATGTCGGGGACTATGAAAGGCCGCTTGAGCCTGGCACTGTAATGACTGTTGAGCCGGGTATATATATTCGAGAAGAAGGAATTGGCGTGCGCATTGAAGACGACGTCTTAATTACCCCTAAGGGCATAAAAATTCTAAGCAAAAATCTCTCCAGAGATCTAAATTAAGGTGTAAATAGGCTATAATGATAGGTAATAAATGCTTATGAATAGTCCTGTTTTTCGTTTTTTTACGCGCTGGTTAGTTTGTAGCCTTGGGTTATGGATCGCCGCGAGTTTTTTGAGTAGCAGCATTTCCTATGACAGCAAATTACGTGTCATCATTGTTGCCGGACTGATTCTGGCAATTATCAATATTATTTTGAAGCCAATTTTAGTTATTTTCTCGCTACCGGCTTTAATTTTTACGCTTGGTTTGTTTATGATTTTTATTAATGGTTTAACGGTTTACATTGCCAGCAAGCTATACGAACCGCTACATATCACAAATTTTTGGGCCGCTATGTTTGCCGGCATGGTCATCGGACTGGTAAACTATCTAGTAACAGCTATTTTAGAGGATTTTAAATCATGAGCATCTACAATTACATTACAATCGGATCAATGGTATTAATGACGTTCTTGATTTTAATACAAACTAGGGGCGCAAGCTTGGGTGCGGGGCTGGGCGGAGCAGGTGAAGTTAACACGACCAGACGCGGCACAGATAAAACAATTTTTCAGCTGACCATTGTGTCGGCTTTGGTTTTTGCGTTGTCGCTAATTCTGGGCGTGATTGCCGGATAAACAGAGTTTTAATTAATGCGCACTAGATTAATCAAGCTGCGTTTTAGGAGACATCTTCGCAAGGGCCAGCGTCAGGTTGAAGGATTGGGTACGCAGGCCGAAGAGCACATTGACCAGCATTTGTTGGGACGATTTGATCGGTTGATACCCGTGCGCCGATTTGTAGCCGCTTGGCTTGGACTCATGGCACTTTTAATAGGCGGCTTGGTAGTGCAAAATTTGGCTCTAAGCAGTCATTATCAAAGTCTAAAATTTGTGCCCGGGGGCATATATAACGAGGGTGTGCTGGGGCACTTTACTAACGCCAATCCTATATATGCGACAAGCGATGCGGATGCTACCGTTTCACGGCTGATTTTTGCCGGATTATTTACGTATAACAGCAGCGGTGAGCTTAAAGGTGATCTTGCGTCTGATTACACTGTCGATGCCAAGGGCAATACCTATACCGTCCACCTTAAACCAGATTTGAAATGGCAAGACGGGCAGCCCCTAACCAGCGCTGACGTGGTGTTTACCTATCAATTAATACAGAATCCTGACGTAAAATCTCCATTACAGAGCGGCTGGCAAGGCATTGAAGTTAGTGCCCCGGATGCGCGGACTGTGGTGTTTAAGCTGCCTGGGATTTTGGCTTCGTTCCCCTATAGCATGACCAACGGAATAGTTCCCAAACATCTTCTTAGTGAAATAAAGCCTGTCGATATGCGTACTGCTGATTTCAATACCATCAAGCCGGTTGGCGCTGGGCCGTTTGCTTGGCAAGCTATTGAAGTCGGTGGCAACGGTGATCCCAAACATTCACAAGAAAAAATCGCCTTGCAGCCATTTGCGGACTATGCACTTGGTTTACCTAAGTTACAAAAATTTGTAGTGCAAATATACGCCGATAAAGATGAGCTAGCAGACGCGCTTGATCAAAACCAACTAACTGGCGTTGAAGGGCTCACTGAAGCCCCAGAACAGATCGAAAACAACAATCACATTACAAAAAATAGCATGACATTGCGCGCCGCAAACATGGTATTTTTTAAGAATTCTATTGGAGTTCTAAGCGATACGAACGTGAGGAAAGCTCTTGTGCAAGGCGCCAATGTGCCAGAAATCACCAGTCAACTGGATTATCGGACGCCAAAAGTCAGGGAGCCTATTTTGATGGGCCAAGTCGCATATGATCACAGCCTAGTGCAGTCAGGCTACAACCCTAAAGGTGCAATTAGCACTCTGGACGCTGCTGGCTGGACCACCAGAACCAGTGATGGCACAACGCGGACCAAAGCCGACCAAAAGCTAGAGTTCACCCTGACTGCCGCTAATACTCGCGAATATCACATGGTCACAGATAAACTCAAGAAACAATGGCAACAGTTGGGTGTAAAGCTGAATGTTCAATTTCTTGAAGCTGCCGATTTCCAAAATGCTCTAACTAACCACAGCTACGAAGCCATTCTTTATGGCATTGCTATCGGGCCAGACCCAGATGTTTTCGTGTATTGGGATAGCTCCCAAGCTGACATCCGATCAGCTAACCGGCTAAACTTGTCTGAGTATAAAAACCCCACAGCCGACGCGTCTCTTGAAGCCGGCCGGACTCGTCTCGACCCAGCTCTACGAGCCATCAAATACAAGCCATTCCTTCAAGTTTGGCAAGCTGACAATCCGGCACTTGGCTTATATCAGCCCAGGCTTCTTTATCTAACGAATGGACAAGTTAGTGGTTTGGCCGAACAGCCCATAAATACCGCAACAGATAGATTTATCAACGTACATAACTGGCAAATTAGGCAAGCAAAAGTCACTAACTAACTCCTTGAGTTTTAGCCTCAAAACAGATACGATATGATGGTCTAATCGCGCGGATGTGGCGGAATTGGTAGACGCGCTAGCTTCAGGAGCTAGTGAGCTTAGGCTCGTGGAGGTTCAAGTCCTCTCATCCGCACCAATTTGCTTCTTGACAACTCCTTAGCATCAGAACATACTTACGCTTATACCTTAGAGGGCTGTTAGTGTGGCAGTGCATAAAAAAATAAGAACTAAAATTCATAAAAAACATATTGGCATATTCATTTTTATAGCCATCTTTGCCGGCATAGGCACATACTTGCTTATTAACAGTTTTGCGGCGACAGAAACAAATCCAGCATGTACAGTTACTCTTTCGAATGGTGTGTCAACATCAACTATCCAAAGTACAGTAAACAACGCTGCTGGTGGAAGTGTAATTTGTATACCTCCGGGCAATTATACTGGGACTCTAAATTTTTCTGGCACACGGAGCAGTACGGTGATCATTCAAGCGAATCCAGCATTAAATCCAAATGGTGCAGGTAAGGTTACGGTCGGCGCGGTCAATATAGCCAAAAACTCAAACAATATAACTGTAAGAAATTTATACATCACAGGTGGGGTAACAATTGCGAATAACGGTGGTGATCAAGGTGGTGCGAGTAATATCAGGATAGAACATAATGAAATAACTGGTGGTGGCTCGGGGGTTGCTGCTGGAGGGGTAAATTGCTCAGCTCTTTATGCGCCAACCTACTCTGGTTGCGTCGATACTGCATCCGTCACAAACATCACAATAACTGGAAACCGAATTCATGGATACGGTGGTGGAGGTGGCGGCGAGGATGCCATAAAGTTTAATAACTGGAACGGACTCACGATAAGCTATAACGAAATTTACAATGTCATTGAGAGCGGCCAGCATAACGACGGGTTCCAATCTACATACGGTGGCGCAAATCTAGTCTTTGATCATAACTATGAGCACGATAACAACAGCCAAAACCTATTTATAAAGGATGGTGAGGTCACCAATGGTGCCCAAATAACTAATAACCTGTTCTTGCGTAACAATGTCGCAGGATTGTCTGAGAATACAATACAAATATACGACACGTATGGCTTAGTTTTGCGAAATAATACGGAATGGTCTGATAATGGAAATCTGCTACGGGCAGATAAGACAGGTTACGATGCAGCGTCTGATCATAATGTATTTAAAAGTAGTCTTTCGAACGGTTGCCCCTCATGTAGTGATGGTAAGCAACCTTTCATTCTTACTCAGAATAATAATATTACAGGTGGAACGACATCCCAGTTTATTAATCCAACAGTTGACGACTATCGTTTAGCTTCTAACCCGAATGGTATAGGGGTCAATTGGAAACCATCCGACTATACTTATGGTCCGCTGGATACATCATCAACTACTCCGCCAACCGGCCCAACGGCTAATTTATGGATTGATACTTCAAGTGGAACCCATTCGTGCAGTAGAGTAGCCAACCAAGAAACTTATGCGACAGCATCAGACCCAGCAAATCATCGAGTTTGTTCGTCGTTGTCAGCTGCCATGGGCGTAGCTGCAGGTGGTGATACTGTTCGCTTGATGCCCGGTAGCTATGCGGGTTTCACTCCTGCAGTGACAAAGAGTCCGGTAGTTAAATTTATCGGTGCCGGTGTGGATACTACAAATGTAGGTACAATTGATACACAAAGCGGCTCTGGTGGACTTTGGTTTGAAGGCATGACCATGGGATATTATAACCGCTCTGGCACAGACAATGTTACCTACAAAAATGTAAAAATAAATGGAAATTTCTACATTCGAGGATCGAACAATATTACTTGGGATCATGTTGAGGCTCAAATGCCAGGAGCTACAACCACTACCACGAGCAGTAATTTCATCTCAAGTGATTACAGCGGGGGTCCCGGAAGTAAAAACATCACCATTAGGGACAGCTACATTCACCATTATCGTCGCGCGGCCGGATCATCAGATCATGTTGACTGCATTGCTATTGACGATGTAGATAAACTTCTTATCGAAAGATCAAAATTCGAAGACTGTGAGGCCTTCGCTATTATCTTTGGAAAAGACAATGGTACAGGTCAGGCAGGAAAAAATGTTGTATTACAAAACAATGTATTCAATCAGCATAACAATGGAGCCTCAGGCTATTATGATCTATGCTTTACCGATCAAGACGGACCAACGGTGGTGCGACATAATTCATTTATTGACGATCATGGTATTTCGGAATGTGAATTATTAAGTGCTCCAGGTAGTGTGACAATTGATTCTAATGCCTGGAATCACAGTGGTGCGATTTGTGGTTCATCCACATTTATCTTTAAAAATAATGTCGGCGGAGACAATGTTTGTACAGGCGGTAAACAAGCTTCGCCAAAATTTGTTAGCGCTAGTGACGGGCATCTACAAAGTGGTTCACCGGCGATTGATTACGGAAGTGGCAGTGCGTATTCAAATCTTTCGCCTCCGCTTACAGCTTTAACAACTGACTACGACAATGCAAATCGTACCAACCCACCTGACGCCGGCGCTTATGAATATGGTTCTAGCACCACCCCCACCCCCAAACCAGGCGACACTAATAACGATAATGTAGTTAACATAATAGACCTATCAACCCTACTATCTAAATGGAATACTAACTACAGTGCAGC
>CAZXDL010000007.1:0-41657 GCA_964639505.1 uncultured Candidatus Saccharibacteria bacterium
TCTTTCGGGGTAAGGGGTTGGTCTTTAACTATAGCGTTACCGCAAATATCTTTTTGTTCACTTACTATTGCCTGTTCTTCCTCTTTATGTTTGTCTTTAAATATAGCATCTCCAATCTCTTTGTTCCTTTTTTCCATATCCTTAAAACCGTCCCATTCAACCTTAGTCTCTTTCTTCAAACCGCAGTCAAGACATGATACGGTTATCCAGTGTTCACCCTTCTTGTGCGCGCTACTTAAAGTTAACCAAAAGTGTTCATGTTCTTTCTCCTCTTTAACTTCCTCGCCACAATCACAACAAAACTTTTTGTTGTTTAAC
Source organism: uncultured Candidatus Saccharibacteria bacterium (assembly GCA_964639505.1). Classification (GTDB taxonomy): domain Bacteria; phylum Patescibacteriota; class Saccharimonadia; order Saccharimonadales; family UBA4665; genus CAZXDL01. The sequence continues at coordinate 319 of CAZXDL010000007.1, forward strand.
GACGTAACACTATCATGGCTACATTTTTCCTTTACTTCCTCTAAACATATTTCAGTACCAGCGGGGATAATAATATGCTCAATATTACCCATAGATGTAGTCTCTATGGTCTCTGTGACCATTTTTGTTACTTTATATCGTTTCATAGTTATTAGTCTAAATCTTCTAAATGCTGACCATAAGTACCATCAGCTCCATAAAGTTCGTCTCTCTTCTCAGCATAACAATCGGGGCAGAGAACCTCTCCTAACTTTTCCGCTAGCCAGTCCTCACCCTCAAACTCTCGCTTACAGCGGTCGCAGAGTATCTTGGTCATGGTCTGTAATATTATTTAATCTTCCTCTCCTCTTCTAACAAATCAATAAATGATTGTAATGTCATAAGTTCCTGTTTTATTGCATCAGCTCTAGCTTTCATTGCCGATATTGTTTTCTCCAGTTGAATGTTATTTTTAGGGTCATATTTCATACTTGTAATACTTAGTTAATTAGTTGGGGTTGTCGTTACTGTTTTAATAGCTCGGGCGTTTCGTAAATATTACCGATGACTTCCATTCTAGGACATTGCATGATAGCGAGATAGATAGGACGCTCTCTATCTTCTTTCTCTGACCAGAATAAAGCCTGTAAAACATATTTACCCCACTCGTCCCTATAGATTACCTTATATTTATAGCGAGGGTTCTTTGTTAAAATATCCCCCTCATAAATCTCAACCCCGTTTTTGTCTTTGAGGTTAGTGTATTGCATTATCTTGTGTATCGAACCTCCTTCAAGAAAAAGCGGCGAAGCATCAGTTTTTATTCGCTCCCAATCTACCATTACCTTCTTTTCAGTATCCCAAGCTCTAAATTTGATTGTTCTAGTCATACGTCTTGTATTATTAGTTCTACTAGCTCTATACGGGGATTTCATCTACTGAATCGTAGCGGGGCTGTTGAGGTTTGGGAGCTTCCTTATAAGCGTCTAGGCGTTGAAAGAAATATCTAATCTCTTTGCCTGTCTGTCCGTTCGTTTTTACTTCGAACTTAGCTCCTTGTAACTTAGCAGTCATAGTCTGGGCGTCAAAGGTTGTGATAAGACACGATGATAGCTGTGAGTTTGAAAGGTCTAGGACTCCTTTCTCGGTCTCTATCTGCCATTTCTTAGTAGAGCCTTCAAACCACTCGTCTTTTATCACCATGCCCACTCCGTCCCACATCTTATACTTAAATCCAAGAACTTTCTGTACTGTGAAGCATAGCTTATCTGCTAGTTTTATATATGCCATGTTATTTGGTTTCTTTAATTGTCCAAAGGGACTTATCTAATATGTACTGATTCCCGTAGCCGAGGTTAATAAGTTCTTTATACTTATCAAAGGTCTCTGCGGTTGTGGCAAAAGTCCTACCCTTATCGGTCTTGAATCTAATGTCTTTTATCTTTTCTCTGTAGTTGACCCAAAGTTCTGCGTCTATAGCGGGAACTCCGCCCATTGACCAAAGCAACTGGGTTTTCTCTTTAAGCCCTGTCTTTAACAGAACGTCTCCCTCTAAATAGTAGTCCTTAAAAAGTCTCATTGCTTTTCTTTTAGTATTTTATCTATCTTTGGGACTATTTCCTTAAACATATTCAGGGTGTAGTCCTTATCTTCAAATGAATACTCAGAATAAGTGGTATCACTATCGTGTTCTGTTGTTTGAATAAATATTCTTACTTTCATATTAGAACGCCTCATCTTCGTTTATTACCTGTTCAATCATCTCTGGGATTATAATTTCCCAAGACTTTGTGAAGTGGTCCGTACCGTCCGTTTCATAATTTCTGAAGACCTCCTTTTTACCGTCTATTGTCTTTACAATTATCTGTATTGTCATAGGGATTCCTCAAAGCGCTGTTCAGGCGTCTTATGTTGATTAAACTTATCCTTTAAGTCTTTAATGTAGGTCTCAATCCAGATGGCCATAGCCTCTTCAGCTTCCTTTGGACTTTCTGCTTCAATTATCTCAAAGTCTACCATCTCATACTGAGGGTTATCTGCTATGCGGGCTTTTAGGTTAATCTTTCGTCTTAGTGAATATTTCATAATTGTTATTTTAACCTCTTATAGTAATAGCCTGACCGCACTCCTTACACTTAATAGTAGCCCTACCATAAGGAGAAGAGCACGTTTCACAATACCCATCATCATCTCCCTCAACCATTATCGCTATATCAGCAGAATTACAGAACTTACAACTAATATTAAACTTATTCCTTATTTTCCCCAGTTCTTCTAGCGTAAGTTCACCAATAGTATATAACTCTTCTATTGTGGCCTTTTTCAGTGGTGAGTATCTCATTGCAGGTTAGTTTTAATTATCTTAACGTTATACTCGGAGAATATCTGATGAACGGTGTAATCCTCTCCTGTCATGTAGTTAATGGCTCTTTCTAATCTTAGGGCGTTTCCTATCTTTGGCTCGTACTGCTTCCACATAAGGTTATAAATAGTCATGTAGGTAAGTCCTGATAATTTCGCTAACGCTCTTACGTTTAGTCGATGCTGTTTAATTATCCTGTTTAAGGCAGTGGACTTCTTAGGCTTTAAGCTGGTCATAGTGAGCAGTACTTACAACCGTCACACTCTATATCTCCTCCGGCTAACTGACACTCTCCCTTACAGTTAGGGCAATCAGCAAAGCCCTGTGTAATGGCGTAGTGTTCATCTTCTATCTGGTCAAGGTCTTTCTCAGACAGTACGGTTTCATCCTTACCATAGATAGTCTTTAAGTTCTCGTCGTATTGTGTCATAAAGTTATTATTTTTTAATACACCATTTAACATTAGTGTGGTATCGTAATCTACCATAACTGGGTAGGAGTGGTCTTTTGATTGTGTCATATTATTGTTTTAATAATTCAGGATTCTGATAAATATTACCAATGACCTCACCATAATTTCCCCAATAATTTACCACATAATCCTTACTATAGGGGTCTGCTATCCTCGTCTCAAAACAAACATATTCTTTATTGTAAATAATTTCACTCGGTTCATTATTACCCACCTTTATAATATCCCCCTCATAAATCTCCTTGCCGTTTTTGTCTTTGATGCCAGTATATTGCATCAGCTCATGCTTACCAACTCGTAGATATGAGAAAGTATCATCTCCATTCCAAACCTCTACTCCCATTCCACTAAGGTAAATCTCCTTAACAACTTTCATCTCAGAAGATGTCTTATCCCAAGCTCTAAATTTTATTTCTCTCATGTGGATAACTTAGTTACTTAGTCTTGTTTACCTCTACAGTATAGCAAGCTATATCTATTTGTCAAGACCACTTTACTCACAGGGTATAAGGCTCTATTTAGTACTTATTCTTCTTTAGTGCTTCTTTGTACCTTCTTGGCCTTCGGACGCATCCTAGGGGCATTTAGAGGCCTTCTCGTTGATTCTAGACGACTACTGTACCGTCTCTTCATTGTTTGTAACCACTCCGCCAAATCTGGTTCCTTCTTTTCAAGTTCTTCTAACGTCATACTTCCACCCCCAGTTCTTTTATATCTTCTTCACTAATAAGCTGGTTTCCCTTCTCTCTCTCGGCTTTTAGTCTTCCGGCATATTGTTCCTTAGACCACCAGAGGATTATGTCTCCTTGCTGCTTTAGGGTGATGAGTCCTGTGGAAAAGTATTTCTTGTGTAATAAACTAAAAACCTGTTTAGAACTTTGTAATTCTAACAGGTCTTTTTTAATCTTCTTCCAGAGTTCTTTCTTTTGTTCTAAGGTCATCTCTGTGATTATTTATTATTTTGTCTAAATAGCCAGCAACCGTTCTAGTATCCTTATTCTCCTTTAACCAAGCCAGCTGGTCTGGTCTAATTCTTATGATGCTACTGAAGTGTGTTCTTGTCTTATTGTACATAAGTATACTTATACCCACTTGCCCTAGCCGTTTCCCTAAGAATGCTACTCCTCCATAAGTGTTGGTTAGCCCTCGCTTCTCCCTAAATGCTGTTAGGGTCATCGCTTCGGTTAGCAAACTTTGGGGTATCCGTGTAGGGTAGTCTACTCCTAGCTATTTTTAGTTACGCTAGAACTCTGACTACAAGAGTGGGTGATAACAAAAAACAAGTATCTGCCTACCAAGCTGAAGGCCTTCAAGAGCCTATTGGTAAGCAAGTACTTGTCCACCTTGAAGTTTACAGCACCCTAATTATCTCATAGATAACAAAAGTCTGTCAAGGGGCGTTCCTAGACTTCAAGGTATCTTGTAGTTCCTGACGTAGTTTATCAGCTGATTTCTTGTCCTGATTTTTCTCTGCGGCCTTAATAGCAGCTTTAAGGTCGGATACTCTCTTGGTAGTATCTTGGTCGTAAAAATATTTTGACTTGCGGACATCGTAGGTTGCTGCTCTTCCGAAGAAAAGGTTCAAGAATTTAACCTGCCACGAGTCTACCACCTCGGTTGGGTCTTTCTTATCTACCCATTTGTTTATATCACTTAATAGGCGAATGTTTTTGAGAAGATTTACCCACTTAGCTGGCATTGATTGCCCTAAGAACTCGGTCTGTTTTTTATAGGTAGATTCGATGTCTTGTGGTTGCCCAAAGGTATCCTTAAAGAAAAGTGATTTATTGGAGTAGAACTCATAGGGTATCTTAAACAGTGGTGAGATGGAGCTCATTATGTTTTCTGTTGGTTGAGATAAGAAATCTAGAGCCTGAGCGTAAGGAAGCCAATTCCCCAAGAGGAAATACTCGGTATTACCGTCTTTGTTAGTTCTAATCCTAACGGGTACGTTCTCCTTAATGTAGGGGGACATATACTTCTCATTTGGCACAGTAACCCCAGACTCAATTTCGTTCTTTACCTTATAGGGTACAGTAAATTTCCCCGGATTGGAGACCAGTTCAGATAGTTGAAGTGGTATGTTTTTACGGGTCCACGTATAGAACGGTACAACGCGTTTAAATATGTTCTGTTCTGTCTTGCTTAACTCCGTATAATCAAATAAGAATTTTCTAACAGATGCGGCTGCCTCTTCTTTGGTCATTCCTTTCTCTACCATTGAAAGATAGTGGGCGATACGGGAGTTGTTTTCTAAAGCAGAACCTATTGTTTTATTTAAGTTGGCTAGGTAATTATCTCTATTTAGTGGGTTTAGTTTCTTGAGAATAGTAGAGGTACTTTTAACCGTGTCCTCAATGGCGCTGGTCATATCAGCAGCATACCAACCCTCATTAATGACGCCAAGCTTTTTCATCTCGGTCATTAAATCTGGGTTTTTTATGATTCCCTTCTGAAGCATGGTGGCTTCCTGATACTTTAGTGGGTTTACTCCCGCTAGGTAGTTGTTCCAAAGATTACCAATAACATTTCTAATGTGATATTGGGGTGAGATTAGTGCCTGAGATTTCCACCAGTTCTGGATAGAGTCAAATCCTTTCACGATAACATTAAGTTCCTCTGGTTTTATTCTTTGATAGTAGTTGTCTATAACCCTAGCTACTCCGGGTTCAAACTTTAAATCCTTAAATAAGGTATTTGTTACGGAAACCCCGTCTTTAGTAGCAAATTTCTTCATCTGATTAGCAAACTCAGTAGAAGTTATAGCTTTCACATAAGCCTCGCCTTTTCTAGCGAGTTGGATAGCTGGGTTTTTTTCAAATATGTCTATACCCGCTCTTTGTAGTTCTTCAATGGTGCCAGTAAGTTTTCTCCCCTTTTGAACATTTGCAGTCCCCCATTCTTTGACACCAATACCAACGGTATCCTTAATTGTTTTAAGAAAGCTCTCCTTGGTTCTAATGTGTGGGGCATAGTCCATTATCTCTCCAATATTAAGACCAACGGAGTTTGCCTTATCTAAGAAATTCTTATAAGTACCCCTTAATTCTTCTGCTATTTTAACCGCTGTGCTGTTTGCTGTTTTTAATGTTTCTGGGCTTTCAAGTCCCTTAACTATTTGTGCTGCGGTTTCTCCTCCAGCCTTAGCTATTCTTTTTTGTATGGATATTGCTTGATTTAGAAGTTCGCCTTTTTGATATTGAGCCAAGTCTCTAAACTTTGTTACTATGGCATCTACTTCTTTATTACCAGAGGTAGAGGTGAACATCTTATTTAAACCCTGAACAATCTTAGACTTACTTACGGTTTGTGAAATCTTAGAAATAGGCTCCCCAAGATGCGTTACCTCGCCAAGCTTACTTATTGCCTTGGCTGGTTTAAAATACCACATTGGGTCTAATATCAAATCACTAGTTATTCCAAGTGTTAATTGAACCGCGTGCTGGACCGGGGTTTGTTTTTGATTTCCTTGGGTCTCCTTTACCAGCTGAGACGGACTGTAGGTTTTATTTAATGTTATAACCTCTGGTACCCTCTTTTGAGTATCAACAAAGTGTTTCAGGGCGTTATCTGTTGCTTGTTTTAAGTTCCCCTTACCAAATGCTGGTGTTAATAAATCAGCCACCCCCTGTGTTAGAGCTTTTAATTCAAGGCTGGCGACCCCCTGAGCAACACCAAGAACCTTTCCAACAGTATTAAAAACATCACCAGCGGTTTTGGTCGCGTTCCCAGCTGCCTTCTTGACATCAGAAACAATAGTTTGTTTTGCCTGTATTGGTTTTGTTGTCTGAGTTGTATTCCCAAGAAATGCTTTAAGACCACCAGTTGAGGTAGTTTGTTGGTTGGCAGATATAAAGTTATTTAAACTGCCAGAATTCTTCTTCTGTTGAATAAAGTCTTTTAGTGGCATCTAGTTTTAGTAGATATTAAAGTCTGATGGATTGAAACCAGCATCCATTATCTGCTGTCTTTTTTCTTCGTTTGTCATTCCCTGTGCCTCTGGTGTCGCCAACCACTGCCAAACAGGAGCCTGCTGTTCAAATTTAGCGGGTTCAGATTGTTTATACTGTTTAGCCTTATAGGCTTCAAAGGCTCCGGGAGCGGCAAACCCAGTTGGGTTATCTCCACCGCTTCCACCTAAGGCGATGTCTAATTGTGTATTAGATATGTTGGGGAATCTTTGATGAATAGAATTCCAAACAGAGCCCCACGGGATACCTTTTTCTAGCTGAGCGATACCATCTTTAACCGCAGCATTGAATCCTTTTCCCAATACTCCAGAGTCAGAACCAAGTCCACTTCCAACAGATTGTTTTGGTATTGTGATTCCGGAGTCGGTATATTTACCAGTTTTCTTGTCAAAGGTAAGAAGTTTACCATTAACCTCAATTGACTGGAAATCTCCCGGTTGTGGTTGACCGGCTGTTACTGCTGCTAGTTTCTGAGCAATCTGCTCATAAGGCATTTCTAAGTTCACATTAGCTTTGGCCCAAGCGTCTGGATTCTGAAGCATAAGAGCAATAACCTTATCTTTCTCAGCCATCTGACGAGTATTAATATCTGACAATAAACTAATCTGTCTATCAATAGCGGTCTTCTCATCGGCCTTTAAAGAAATTAAATTATCGTTAGCCATCTGGTACAAGGTCTGATAGCGAGTAATTTCATCTCTGCGGTCTTGCTGTGCAGCGGTGTAGTACTGACTCACTAAATCCTGAGCGAACTGTAACTGGTTCTGGACAACAGCAGCCTGAGAGGAAAGGGCGGTGATAGTAGAAGCAGCCTGTCTGTTTAAAGCGGCCTTCTGACCTACTTGGAACTCTAAAGCAATGGGGGTATTGTCTATAGCGTTTAGACCCATGTCTAAAGAAGCCTTGTAGTTATTTATTTGATTTAAGATTTGCTGTAGGGAGGCTTGGGTTTCTTTAATCTTCATCTCCTCATTAAGAGCACGGAGTTTATCCTCGTTTCCCGAAGCTCCGAGGGCGGTTTCAAGTCCAGCGGCAGCAGCGTCTCTTTTACTCTGAGCAGCAGCACGAGCGTTCTCAGCAGCGGTCTGTTGGTCTTGGAGAAGTTTAGCAAGAGCGGTCTCAATAGAAGTCGCCGTCGTTTGAGCTAGGTTCACACCCAAAGAAGTGATAGGTGTAGAGCCACCACCAAAAGAAGCTGCTGGGGTAGGGGTGGTAGAAAGAGTCGTGTCCTTGGGTGGGACAAGACCTTGTAGTCCTTGCATAACCGTAGGTAGGGAGGGGGCGTTGGTCTTTAGCGAAATCTGATTCCCATTACGGGTAATGAAGTTCTTTTCAATCTGAGCGTTGATGGTGTTGATGTCTGTAATCCCCGCAGCGTTAAAAGCCTTCGTCCATTCAGAACGTAGGTTATTAAACTCCGTAGAGCCCAAAGGACGAGTCGTATCCGTAGCTGGTGCTAGGGGAGTTGTTGGGGTTGGCCCAGTTAAACCCGTTGGAGTTGTTGGCGCTGTTGATGCCGATGCCATTGAGACTGGTGCTCCCGTAACCACCGTAGGAGCCACTGTAGGGCTCGTAGCGGGGGTTTGGGGCGTTACGGGTGTAGAACCAGCATGAGTCATGTTTGGAGACCAATTAGCCGGTCTTGTTAGGGGGTCACCCGCTTGTCGCCATTGTTCGTATTGTGCGTCTATCATAATTTATTCAAGGACTAATTCTAAAAGTTCTACATTAGAAGCGAGTTCAATCTTTATCTGTATAGTTTGAGCTCGTGTTACCGGTAACTGTTCGTAGCCAGAGATTATATTATAATCGTAGGTTTGAGTAGCGCCAGAAGATTCCCACTCTCTAATCGCAGTAAAGGAATCTGAGGTATTCTTTCTCCAGCTCAGTTTAATAGCATTATTATTACTCTGCCCAAACGACTTACCAGCTGTCCAAGAGATTGTGGTAAAGGTTCTTGGTTGTTTTCTGGAACCAACAAGATATAACGGCGTAACAACCCAAGAGGTAAACGAGCCACCAGATTTATCGTGGGTAGAGGTTGTAACCTCGTCTATTCCATAGGAGTTTCCATTAGTAGCGTCAACAACCCTAAAGCCAGTATAGTAGTTCTCTGCTGTAGAGGTGATATTCCTAGAGCCAAATAAGGCTCCTATTTCAATCTGTGCGGCAGTAGAAACATCGGCTGTAGATGGTTTTGATTCCATTACGAGAGCCCCCGTTAAGATATGATAAGACCAGACGCCGTATTGGTAGGGAGCGGTATAAGCCCCAGCACTGGAAATACCAAAGTAAACCTTATTATCCTTAAACATTGAAGCATTAGGAAAGACCGTGGTGGAAATAAAGGTACTTGTTCCGAATAGATGAGCTGGTAATTCTTTTAAGAGTCTTACATCAGAACCATTTGTAACTAGAATTGAACACTTATTACCAGCGTTTATATAAAGCAATCCATTTCCCTTAACCATTGAATTAACATTACCCTCAGTAATTGGGAGGGCGAGGTTAAAGGACGAAGAGGTTCTGTCCCATGGATAGATAAATCTTCCGGCAGCGACCATTAACTTAGTGTCTAGTTCTTCTATGTCTTTAATAGGACTGTCTTCAGGAAGGTCTAAAACGTCAGTATTCTGAGTATAGGTAGCCGAATTAGTATAGTCAAAGTCCTGTGCGGCTTTCTCATTGACCGAGTGAAGTACGTTTCCAGCACCAAAATATAAGCGGTCATCTCGACCAACGATAGAAACGACATCAGTGAAGTCAATCTTAGAACCAGATATTGTTGACCACCAACTTGTGCTCCAACTCGTACCCGAACCAGAGTATACCTGAACCGTTAAGACAGCGGATGATGGACGATAGATATAAAACAAAAAGCCTTTCCAAAACTCAATAGAGGAAATAGCGGTAGCGGTATGTCCGGTTATTTCTGTCCACGTTGTTCCATCTGTAGACTTCCAAATCTTTCCCGCGGCATCAAGAGCATATAGTTTGTCGCCATAGATAATCTTTTGGACACGGGATGTTATTTGTGTTCCTGTTCTTTTAGTCCCAGCATAGGAGGATTTAATACAGCCTGGAACGTCAAGGCTTATATTTCTCATTTCAGCATATCCAACATAGGGAGACCTTCCGACACCCTTGTTCCAGTCATTTATTCTAATTGGATTTGCCATTATTTATAATCTCCTTCTCCTAAATATTTACAATAAATTACTACAGTTATATAGGTCATATTTGTCATACTTCCCGTTGGTAGAAGCATGAGGGTGTCCCCCGTTCTCAGGGTTCTATTATCCTTAGTAGATGATAAGGTTGTACCATACTTTTGCGTTACAACATCATTTGATACTGACATATCAAACTGACTTGATAATACAGAAAGAGAACCATTTTTTACCAAATCAACAGTACCTGTTGTCCCTCCGCCATGACATTCACCAACCCATAATATTTCCATGGGTCGTCTTGCTATAAAGAAAATCTTATAAGAATCGGCAGAGGCGGCCGTATACCTATTAACAACAGAACCACCGCTTGTAGAGTCTGGAACTATCCCGCAGATACTATGATTAATATAGAATCCGTCTTTACCAAATATCTCAAATCCCCTAGATAGCGGGGGGAGTCCTTCGGGATTAATAAGGTCTTTAGGGGTGTTTAGCTCTACCGGTATTCCTATTGGCTGAGGAGTTTCGTACAGTAGACCGTCTTTAATCGGAGCCTCCTTAGCAATAGGATTCGTTTCTCGTGGTAATCCTTGGTCTCGTGATTTTGGTTCTGTTGGCATAATACTCTCTGACTCTTTGTAATACTTCTAAATACTTCCTATAGAACGATGTTTCTTTGTTCATATCTCCCATAGAAACCCAGTAATCCATGCAGGCGCCATAGATTAACCCAACATGGGAGAACTCTGGTAGAATCGGTTCGTCACCAGAAGCAGAGAGTTCGGTCGGCTCAGTAGAATACCAGACCTTCAAGCCGTTGGTTACGTTATTGGCTGGCGGGTCTTCAAAGAAAATAGAGTTGTCATGAAGATAAATGGTTGGAGACGAGGAGATATTAGACCCGTTAGATATAGATTCTTGAATGTTTCGGTCATCTTTAGTCCAAACTGTCTCCCACGTATTAGTACCTCCAGTGAGATTCATTTCGATACGCTCAATGGTGATAATGTTTGCCGGTAGGGAATACTCTGCTTGGGAGGCAACTAAATTAGTCGTAGCAATCTCTCCCTGAACACGCCACTCTCCAGAAGCCATAATAGCCTCAACGGTATAGGCGTGGATATGGTCATTTAAAGACCTTAATAAGTTTGAATCCGAATAATCTCCTGTGGTTATATCACCAAGGAGAAGTCGGGTCTTCGTCTGCATCACACTAAGAATCATATTATTTATATTATACCACAAAACTAACGTACAGTCCATGAAGTAATCATGTCTGTTGGGGTTCCTCTGCGGACACGAATGTACTGATAAGACACGTCATAGGTAGCTCCAGAAAATGAACAGCGATGCAATAGGCGAACGTAATTAGTATTAGCTCCCGTATCACTATTGGTTAAAGAAGCAATAAGAACGTCATCAACGTAATATTTTATCGAAGTACCCAAAACCACTAACTTATATTTGTGATACTGGGTCTTGTCCGTAGATGAATCGGTGTAGAGAAGGCTATTAACCCGTATTGTAATATTCGCATTAAGATAAAGGACTCTAATAACCTGATTGTCGTCTCCAATATAAATATTAGACTGAGCCGTACCGGAAGAGGAAAGTGCATATTTTGCATACCATTCTAGCGTAACCCCAGCATCAAAATCTATTGTTCCCGTTTGGGGATATAGGTAGTCTAGGTATTCGTCTGTGGTAACCCCAGAACACTGGGTTCTGTAAATACCACCGGCAGTCTCTGTAAAGCGAGTGCTTCTGGCGAAGAAAGCGGTGCTTGCTGTCCAACCATCGTCTAGTGGGGACTTAATTCCCGTATAAATATAGTGCCAGTCATTATTCTGTAGCCACGACGTTGCAGGGGCGGTTCCTGTGGTTGACCAACTTGGCGCTGATGGTTTTGTTCTTGGTTCCCAAAGAAGGTCTAGAGATACGGTTATATCATCTAAAAGCGACAGTGTGTCGGTTATCACTGAAACGGCTCCATATTGTGGTGTTAATGTATCACTTGTAGCAACGGTCTCGGATACGGTTACACTGTAAGCTCTTCCTGCCGCTATAACGTCTGAAACTGATACTGTATCAGAGATAGTTGCAGAATAGTCTCCTCTAAGTTCCATAACAACCATCGTCCACGATGCGCTTGTAAACGTATAAGACATGGTAACGGAGCCAGCAGTAGTTGTGGCCTTATAAGAAGATAGTTCGGTAAAGTTATCACCAGCATTCTGGGCGTTCATCACCAATGTTTGGGATGCCCCCTGCGTTATAGTTGGTACACCATTAACAAAGGTAGAGTCTACTATTACTGAATTGTTCTTTTGACTCGTAACAGTACACGACGCCGTTCCACTTGTTCCCGTTGCTGTTCCTGTTATTCCTAGGGGAGAATCTGTATTACAACCCGTAAATGATGTTGAACACACACCAAACTTGGTCGATGCGGCATAGGTGACAACAACGTTATGCGCCCCCGTTGCTGGGTTCGCCAGATACCAAAGAGACGTATTTAAAGAAGCTCCAAGACCAACCGCCTTTGTCATAGCGACACCGTTATAGGTTACTCCTGTTGGGTCTGCACTGCCAGAGGATACTGTAGCCACTACTAAAACAAGGTTACTTCCGGTACAAGTATGGCTGAAGGTTTTTGACGTAGCCCCAGCTTCTTCTTCGGCTACTGTATTTGTATCTACCGAAATAGCCATTTTTTCTAAGAAAACTTGATTTTATAGGTTACGGTAATTTGGTCATTAGTAACAAGAGACTTGGTTGTGGTAAGTCCACGAGCACCCATAGTCCCAACAGAAGCAGCATTAAAGACACCAACCTCTTCAATGGTAGCAGAACCACCAGCGGTCCAAGTGTTTACTAGCTGAAGAGTATCATTTGTCTGAGTAGTTGTGACACGAGATACGGTGGCAGAAGCTCTCGTAAGACCAGAAACAACGGTCTCAGCTACCAAAGCCGTTTGTGAAGCTGCTGGGGCGGTGTTAGACGTTCCTAAGGCGAGATAAGTAAAGGCTGTCTGGGAGCCAGTATTTCCAGCTAAACCAGAAAAGACCGCAAAAGAAACGTTAGTGATAGTATTTTTAATCCAACCAGTGTCGGATAGAAGTTTACCATCTCTAAAGTGTTCCACACGGAACTCACCCTTTACTCCTACGGGTTCTAATTGTTCATTCATATTGTTTTTATTAATTGCTTATTGGGGGGTGCGTATCTCTACTCAACCCCTCAAAGAAATCAATAACCCTCTAGATAATTGGTTGTCCTAAGACGATGTCAAATAAATGATAACGAATATTCCTTAGACAACGGAATTGTTGTTTGGGTTCTAGGGTTTACCGGTTATAGTAATGAGCTACACCCAGTTTAATTCTTACATTTTTCCTAAGAACTTATCATTACTGTCTGTGAGCCAGTTCTTCAGAAGATAACCAGCCCCAGATGTTACTGCTACCTGTAATACAAGTTTCCAGTCTTCTAAATCGAGTGCTAATCCTTTATCGGTAACGGCCTGTAAAAGTACCGTCAATGCTGAGGTTATTACAACCACCACCAGACCCTTTAAAAGGTCTTTGGTGCTTAGTGTAAATAACGAACTTCCTAGTTTCTTCATATTATTTCTTTCTTTTTTTAGACTTACCAGCTGCGGAAAGAGCAATGGCAATCATTTGTTTTCTGCTTCTTGGTTTTCCATTTGCTCCACGGGCCTTACCTTTCTTTTTATTGTCCATTGCAAGTTCGTGCATATTCTTACTAACTGATTTTCCTAACATATTATAATTCAACCTGAGGCAACTTACTCCAGTCTTCTTGACTGATATTAGCTCCCTCCTTTTTAATTAGATAATTAGCTAATGCTTCGACCTTTCTATCAACGGTTTTAGGAATTCTTAACGAATTGTTATAGAACCATGCCCACTCTCCTGTTGCTTGATTACGAACTAACTTAGTATCGTTCTTCTTTTTAAATAGGTCTAGAAATGCTTGCATAGAATCTTTTTTATTAATCTGATATTTAAGGGCGTAGGTTCCAAAGTCATACCCATCTTCAAGTTCCTTAACAAACGGAGAGTAGGAATCAAATATCTTTGGTTTCCCATTCTCTGGGTATTCTATTAAAACGGTCCCATGATTAAAATCTACTCCTGCGGGTTTTTCATATACACCGTCTTTATTTTTGTCGTACCAAGCAACCACCTGAACCTGTAGTGGGGCGTATTGGAGCATCTCCCGTAACTTCTCCTTAGTAGCAGGAACCCACTCGTACTGAATCTCATAGTCGTTTAAGAACTTCTTAGCTTCTTCTATCAGGACATTGGGAATGGTCTCATAATACTCATCTCTCACAAATACTGGGGTTCTTTGGGTTCTTGGGTAGTCCCATCTATCCTCTAGTAAAAGACCGTCTTTTCTAATACTCTCCGCTACATTACTAAATGAATTTCCTTTTAGAGTGGTGCCAGACATCTTAGCGGTAAATCGGTCTGAGAAGTTAATCTCAATTCCAAACTTTGCCTTAAATAACATCTCTAGAATATTGAGAGCGGAGAAGGTGACACAACCCATGGTATCAAAATAAACACCATTTTGATATTCTCCTTCTGGTATTTTTGGTTCCCAATCACCCGTAACGTTTAAAATGTCCTGAGCTTTTACGGCAGAACCGGCCCCAACAATGTAATCACTTACACGGGGTTGTTCTATAATAAGACCGTAATTTTTTAATTTCATTTCTTTAATTTTAGATACTCAATATCCTTCTGAATCTGGGCTAAACGAACCTGCATATCCGTTAGGGTCATTGATAATTCCTGATGTACAGTGTCAACTTTATCTGCTCTTTTTTCAAGTTGTTCTATCCTCGCTCCATAAGTGACAAATGGTATAGCGACAGCTAATACTAAAAGAACTATCTGAATAATAAATTGTATCTCTCTTTTTTCTATTATCTCTTTCATACTTATATAAATTAATTCCAAACCACCTTTCCGGTCATGGAAGCCATTCCGTCAGTAGTTGTTGTATTAGTGTTAAATGAGACTGTGGCATTAGTAAACTCCCGAGATATTACCCCACCGACTGTCGTATGAGCTGGCATATACGTTGTCACTCCGGGTGTGAAACCAATGGGGGTTCCAAATGCGCCATTTGAACCATGTACTCCAAAATCGTAAGGTAATTGTGCGTCCCATACTCCAAACTGACTACTACTACAGACCTGATAAGGACGGGCGAGGATAGAGGCTATATAAGTACCATTCGCTCTGGCGGCGTTATTTGCCTTTGCACCATCTTCCCACTGGGCTGTCCCAAAACGCTTTATTGCTGGAACGTGTGTGTATTCATAATTTGTTGTTGCAAGTTCAGCTAAGAGGGTATTGCGGTCATTGATAAACTGACGATACTGACCACGACCCCACAAAGGAGTGTATTCTGCTGTTAGGAAGTTACCATTTCCAATCATGGGAAGTTTAATTTCATTAATCAATCCCGTAACAGCTGCCTTCCACTCGGCCCCACTGGGGAGTCCCGCTGCTAACCATAGGGCGAGGGAAGGGGTTCCGTCACCATTAACATACCCATTGTCCTTCGCTAGAAAAGTAATTGATTCGTGGCACTCATCAAGCATCAGAAAGTCTAATCCTCTTACTCTGGCAAAGTATTCCCGTAAGATTTTCCCATAACCAACTTGCATAGCTGGAACTCGGAGGTCTACTACCCACGTTCCCGGATAAGCAACAATGTGTTTTGTCCCGTCCATTAACCAACCACCAGTCGTAGAATCTGCTAAGTCATAGAGTTGGTTTTGGCAGGTGACATGAGAGTGGTCTACGTTTGACCACGTTGAATAGCAGTTTAATGAAACGCCTAATCGTACTCCAGGGCTTAACCTTCTTAGATAACAAGCAAAGGAAGAGTCACCATAACCGCCATAGTCGTTCAAATCGCGGTCATCAAAGATAATGTCTCCACCCCAATTTCTCATGGAATCTAGATAGGTCTGTCTGTCTCCAGATAAAATACCACCCCACCAAAGACCACCCTGTTGCGGGTATGTAAAATTTTTCATGAGCCTTGCCGTTTGTTGATTAAACGTAACGGAGCGTGGGAATTTTACACAAGGAGTTTTACTGTTTGCCATATTAGTTAGACATCCAATAGACCTTTTGCCCAGCGGCAGAAGCAATCAAATAAACGTTAGCTGGGGCATTGTAATAAATATCTACCGAATCTCCTGCTAAGAGTGGGTATCCATCTGTAGCATCGTTCGTCCCAGCGGTTACACCCGTTTTACCAACATAGACAGTGCCTGTGTTAGATATGTCTGCCTGAATAGTTAAAGCCATCGAATTAGAACCCGAACTGACTAACTGGACTTGGCTTGTTCCAATGCCACTCTTAGAACCCGTGGTGAATGTCCCCTGCGCCAAGACAGAAGAGTTTCCATCAAGTGTTACAACTACCTTACCATTTGTTTCCTTAACTCTAATTGGTGTTGCAACTCCCGTGGAATCACTTTTACCCATAATCAAGGGTCCGGTTCCCCCTGTAATTGAGTCCCCTGCTGTATATTGATTTCCACCACCGCCACCACTTACCGCCAAAGAGACGTTAAGGGCTTTAACTAATTTATCTAACTGTTCTGGATTTAAAAGAACCTTAAACTCGCCATATTTTGAGTATTCGCTTAGGTCGGGTATTAACTCGCCCAGCTGTTTGATTTCGGTCAAAATGGGTTTAAGGTCTACTTCATTTTTGGGTATCTCGATTCTATCAATTCCTTTCTTTACGTCGGATAACCCCTTAATAACGCTAGATAGGTCTAGGTCTTTGCTTAAAGATTTGCTTAATTTCTCAATCTTATTAGTTATTTCTGATGTCTTGTCCTTTGGAATTGAGTTCTTTAACCCATCTAATGAGTTTATAAGATTGTTATTCAATTCTAAAACAACCTTAGAGAATGATTCTTCTAGGGTTGAAAGGTTGGACACTTCTACTGTTTCACCTGGTTCCGAGGGATTAACTATTTCTACCTTTTGGACTTCTGGAAAATCAACATCTACCCTTCCCTCTACCTTAAAGATGCTTTGTTTGATGGCGTTTTTAACTACGCCTAATAACTCTGATAGTGTCATTACATTATTATACCACGAAAACGTGTTTTTAGAAAGTTATATTACACTTAAAATCTCTTCTTTTGTGTATCTTTCAGCCATAGAGGAGTCCTGTCCATCCTCAGTAATTACTTCGTGCATATTCTCCCCACTCTGAAGTCCTATAATCTCTATCTGTGGTTTCTCCGCTGCGTACTTCTCAATCATAGCTTCTAAGAGGTCACCTGTACGGATAGACTTCATACTCGTTACGAAGGGTTTGGAGTCTTTAGCGTCTTTTAGACAGGAGAAGATTAAGGCGACGGCTTCCTCTACTGTCCAATAAAATCTTGTAGAATCCATATCGGTAACAATAACTTTCTGTCCTTTTGTCAATCTATCCTTCCACTTGCAAAGAACAGAACCCGTAGAGTAGAGGACATTACCATATCTGACGGTTCTATATTTAGTGAACTTGTTTACTCTCTCATACTCTGAAAACAGAGCTTCTTGTAGGTACTTAGTAGCAGCATATACTCCTTTGACCTTAGCGGCTTTATCTGTACTAATACCTATAATAAAACTTGGTTTTGTCTTTCTTGTTTGCTCTAAAAGATTTATCGTTCCTAGAACATTACTATCAATACACTCTCTAACGTTTTCTTCTGCTAGAGTTACGTGTTTAAAGGCAGCAAGATGAAAGATTCCATCGACCCCATTACAGGCTTTCTCACAGATAAACGGGTCACTAATACTCCCGGGTAGTATATCAATATTGGGGAACTCTTCTTTTAGAAGGACCAATTTACCTTCGTTTCTGGCGACAACTCGTATGTCGGTTTCTCCCAATTCGTAGAGATGTTTAATAAGCGCTCTCCCAAGAAATCCACTTCCACCGGTGATTAAATACTTCATAGATAATTATTTTCTTTTAGCCAATTAATGTCTTCTTTGTTATTGTCGCTCGTTTTAATACCAATCCACTTTGTTGATAAAGATGAATAGTCTGGATATGTCATGGCGGGAACATAATCGGCCTCAAATCCCATACTATTAAAATACTTAGAACCAACAACTTCAAACTCCCACGGGGTATTAACTTTTTCTAATATCTCAATTAAGCGTTCCCTGTCCCAGATTGTATATTGAGTGGTCACAGAATAATCAAGGTTTTCTTTCTTTGAGGCTGAACACAAATTAATCTCTATTTGCTTGTCTAGAACGATAGGGTTATAAAGCTCCATGTTTATAGGACTTGATAATAGATAGTCGTCTAGGGAAAAAATTACAAACTTATCGTCTATGGTTTTTAAAAACTCTCGTATATCGTTAGACCAGTTATTAACAGATTCCTGTTTGTTCTTTAAGGAAACATAGGTTCCACAGAATAGTTTACCACTATATTCTCCATAATTAAGCCAGTAAATATCAAAATTTGGTAGATACTTATTAACTAACCATGAACTTGCTGCTAATATTTTTTTACTTCCTTCGTATCCAGATAAAATTACTTTCATAGTTTTGTGGGGGTTTCGTTTCCTACTCCCCCCATACCTTATTTCCTCCACTCCAAGATGGAGTAGTTTTCGTTGCGTCCAACAACTTCGAATCCGCAACCAACGAATAGGTTCATCGACGGGACGTTCCCATCAACGATGAGGGCCGTTAGGTACTCTCTGGACTTCTGGATTTCCCTAATAGCCCACGAACCAATACCCTTGCCACGGTGTTCGGGAGCGAGCTTAATGGCAACCATATCTCCTTCGAGACGGATGTCGCCATAAGCGTTGTCGTTGTCTTCGATGATGAGGATTTCATCCAGATGTTTCTCCAACCACTTCATGTGGTCTACTGGGTTAATCTCATCATGCGAGACAATTGAGAACTTTCTCATGGTGGGGTCATTCTTCCACCTAAGAAGGTTCTCAGAATCAAGCATTACTGCTCTTCTGAGTCTGATAGACATTGTATCTCCTTAGGTCTGGATAACCCTGCTTCTCGACTTTGAGGTCTTCGAACCCCCTCTGGTCCATGGTGTAGAAGAGCTGGATTCCTCTGACAGCCTGCTCTGGAGTCATGTACATATTCCAGCCAAGCATATCGAAGTTATCCTCTTCCAGAGGTACTTCCCTCCTACCGTCGAAACGGGCCCTCTTTAGCCAACTGTAGGCCTCCTTGTCGTCGGTGAGAATCATTCCGCCCCTTCCAATGGGAAGAAGCTTTTTCATGTGGAAGGATAGACAATGCAGTCCTCCTTGATACATTCCCTTCTTGAACCTGAGAGCAGAGTCCCAGATACAATACGGGAAAAGCTCGTAGATGCCGTTCCACGGTCTATCCTCGAACTTTACCCTTCCACCCGCATGGATAATGGAACACGGGACAGAGGGGTAGGTTCTGGCGGGGATTGTGACTTCCTGAACTTTCTTATAGACACAGGAAAGAAACAGCGCCGCCGTTCCAGACTCAACCGCAACTGCGTATCTAGAACCGGCCCACGATGAGACGATTCTTTCAAACTCGTCGACAATAGAGAACGGATTATACATCTGGATACTCCTTTGTCCTTCGGAAGTGAGCCATGAAAACCTCTTGGTTTCCTTCATATAACTCATTCCCAACCCTTCTTAGAGTTGAGAAGTTGTCCCAGTCTCTTGTTTGATAAAGAACATATTTTATATTTACATTGGCATTTGCCGCCTCCGTGAACTCCATTTCAACCCATCCTGTTGGCTCCGGATTTAAAACATACTTTTTCCAATCACACTTTCTAAAAAGATTATTAACCTTTTCGCAATTCTTATATAAAGACCATGGACCGGAGACATAATCAATATGGTTAGCATAAATATCATACTTTTCAAGGAAAGAGTCTGGTATGAAATGGTCGGGGTTTCCATAGACACAATCAAAATCTGTGTGTCCCCACATATCGTATCCCCTTAATTCCTCTTCAAATAGAACGCCAAGCATGGCTCTATAATCCCACGGCTTTCCAGAACCCTCTTCAATGATTGGTTCAATTTCGAGTCTTTCTCTTATTTTGTTTTTAAACAACTCTAGATTAGAAAATATCTCATAGTCATAGCCGAATGGTTTAAGCATTTCCATATTGGATACCCACTTATTCAACCAATCGGGATATTTACCAAACCAAGGTATTATAAACTTCTTCCTCAACATATTTTATCTTTAGTAGATTTTTACAAGTATTCACTATGTTGTGTCTTTCATCAAAGGTTTTATCGTCTAAAAAGAATTCTTCACTTTCTAGGGTCTCGGGGTTATAAATGACAGATTTTATACCACAGGCGTTTGCCTCTAAATTGACCCTTCCAAGCAATATGCCAACCACAACGTCTGCTTGTGATATAACGTTTTCCATATCAAATCTCGGTTTAAAGATTCTACAGTAAGGAGATTTTATTAAGTCAGCTCCCTTTTCTTCTCCATAAATATGGAGGACTCTTTTTTCATTTAACGTACCGATTATGTGATTAAGAAACCTTTCACGAAGATTGTCAATGGTACATGGGGCTATTAATAACTCATAGTCTCTTGGTACTTTAATCTGCGGTTTAAATCTTGTTCTATCAACCCCGTTGTAAAGAACCATTGTCTTTTCTTTTGGTATATCGTGTTCTTCTACAATGTGGTCTTGTATTGATGGTCTTATGCAGGTATAGAAATCACAACCAACAATGGGTGTCTCCCAGACATATTCTGAACGAACTATATTTATTTTAAAACCACTTACATTTGGCATCCACTCAGAAGCTATGATTAAATCATACTCCGGCATTGGATTATAAATACATTTAACACCGAGTTTCTCTAGGTTTCTTTTAAGAATGTTGTCAGACCACCTACCCGGAAGAACACAAACCGAAACATCATGTTCCTTAGAAAACTCCTTAGCCATTTCATAAGTAGACATTGGCTGCCCACTAAAGTTATCCATTGCATTTCCAACAAGAAGTATTCTCACCTTAGTACATTAGGTCTAATAAGTTTATGGTCTTAAAATGCGCACAGGGGTAAGACCAATGAGTCCAAATAGTAAATCCCTTTTCTTTAGCCAAGCGACAAAAACGAATATCAGTACCTTCTGTAGTAATTCCATTTTCGTCAACGATGGTATCGAAGGGTTTGTCTAATTGTTCTATTACTTTTCTCTTAATGAGAATACAGCCGGTTCCCCCGGTCTTTATCTCCTCCAGACCCGTTATTGGAGTATCAACCAGACGCTCTAAATTCCACGTAGCGACGTTTTTACCGTTCTTAGGGTAGAATATAGGTGTTGGGAAGATTAAGACGTCCTTGGCCTCTTTTAAGAGCTCTAGGGGGTTTCTGGTTGGTGGGTTGTCCTCGTCTATCATAAGTAGGTAGTCGCAGGTAGATGACATAAACTTCTTACAAAGAATACTTCTACTAGCTTCTACGCGTTTTGCTCCAACAAAAACTACCTCAATCCTGTAATCCTCCCCATTTAACATATTTAACAGAGACAGGGTTACTTCCTTTCTAACGTTTCCCATAGATAGAATACCGACCAATACCTTCTTCATAGGTGTAAAAGGTTATCTAGAATCTTATAAAGTGACTGAAAGTGTCCATCATTGTTTGACATTCCTTCCATCGCAGAGGGGAAATCCTTTATATATTCGTCTGCTATAACAAGTTCCTTATCGTTTAAGAAGGTGAAAACTCTATCAGCCTCTCTTTCAAAAAGTGAATCATCAGGATAGCTTTCCAAATAACGGTTGATATTATGAACCAATTTTCTATTAAAAATAGCCCCATATCCAACAAGGGCTATCTTTCCTTCACATAACTGGTTATACCAAACCATTCTCTCTAGTTTCGTATTACAAACAATTTTATCATCATCAAATCGGGAGATTAGTTCTGGTATGTTTTCTACGATAAGGTCGTCGTCTTGAGTGTAGATTATTTCATTCTTTGCCCTATAGGTAGCCAAATAGCGACCAAGCATCTGTTTCTCATTTACAATAATAATATCCTCAAATCCTAGAGACCTTAAGTGTTCTAAAACTTTCTCTAGTTCTTCTTTACGTTTTCCCAGAGATGGGATGATAACTGATATGTTAGAAGTACCAAGTCCAGACGCCATTGTCTTTGTATATTTGTTTAGACGCTCTATAGAGCTTTGGGTTAATGCCATTAACTGGGCAATCGAGTGTATCTAGACAAGCATGATGTACGAGTGTGTGGTCTAGATTTCCATATTCTCCCCAAGAACCGTGTGTTATAACTTCATCTGCCTTTAATCCTTTTAGGAACTCACTTAACGCAGAATAATTGGCCATGTACTTGGAGTATCTTTGATTTGAGGTGCTCGAATCAACATAGTCTCTTTGCTTCGGGTCATTTCTATCCCATGTCCAATGGCTTTCTGGTAAGTCTAGATGAACTATCTTATCTGCATAGGGAAGTTGTTTTAGGGCCGTTCTCCTACCATCGCCAGCGGTAGAGCCACGATAATCACCAAAGTCCCCAAACACAATAATTATTCTTTCAAAATCATCTGGGTTGAAGAAGATTATCTCGTCATCCGGATGTGCTACTACGAGTGTTTTCATTGTGAGAGTGTTAATAAGTCAATTTCTTTATAGTGCGAACAGGCCATATCCCATGCTGCCCAGAGTCTAAATCCTTCTGCTTGGCAACGTATTGAGAATACTACATCTTGGGTAATCTCTCGATGGTCGTCATCGGCTCTTTTGGGAACAAATGGATTAACAAGTCTTTCTATAACCCTACGGGCTATTAGCGTACAACCTGTCCCGATGGCGTAAACTTCTTCGAGTCCCTCTCCTCTTTTAACTCTTGCTTCAACTGCGTAATCTTTGTCGCCAGCATCGAAAACATTCCAGCAAATATTATTAAGGCCATACTTAGGTAGGCTAATTGGAGTAGGAAACGTAATAACATCTTTGTCATATTGAATATAGTCGAGAGGGTTTCCTTTTGGGGGATTATCAGTATCCATCATTAATAGGTAGTCATAGTCTCCCTTTAAGAAATACTTTGAAATAACGTTACGATTAGCCTCGTTGCCAACCATACTATTAATAAGAACCTCTACCCTATCGTCTTTAGACAGTTGGAGTATTTTCTCCACCACCCTGTGATGAATCTGAGTTTGACACGGGATAGATAATAGAATCTTCATTTTTTTTCTTCATTTCCTTGACCTTGTTTTCCATTTCTTTTACAAGGTCTATAACTGCTACCTTTAATTTTCCGTCTTCAATTTCTGTCTGAGTAAATATCTCATACTCACCTAGCTGGTGCTTCTTTAGCTCCTCCTCAATCATTGGGATTGCCTTATCCTTTACCTTCTGTATCTCGGTGTTATTTTTGTTGATTTTCTTCTCAATCTCTTCGTATTCCTTGATGAGCTTCTTATTATCTTCAATTAGGTCTAACTTCTTTTGAGACAGGGCTTGGATGTCTGGTCTATCCAATATAATTTCTCGGTAGTGACTTTCGTTATTTACTTCCATATGTATCGTATAAATAATTAAATACTTTTTCCCACTCAATATAGCGGGTTTTTATATTAAAGTTTTCTAGAACGTACTTTTTGGCCTCCTTGCCAATACCCCGTCTTAATCTCTTATCTTTGATTAATAGCTCGGTTTTCTCTTTCCAATCATCTAGGGTTGTTGCTAACAGTCCATTCTTACCATTTAGGTCTTTGTCGTAAGGAGATAGTCCATCAGAAAAGCTTTGGGCTATTACGGGTATTTCACACATAGCGGCCTCTAGGAACTTTAGGTTGGATTTCGCCTTATTAAAGTAACTTTCTTTACGTGGGATAAGCATTATATCTGCCTTTATGTCATTAAGAATATAAGGATAATTGTCTATTCCAACCCACTCTACGTGCTCTACATTCTTTAATGAATCCCAGAATTCGTGTTCGTTCTTATAAACGCTTTCAACAAGTGGGTTTTCTTTTCTTTTCTCTCTACCCCAAAGACCAAAAAGTATTAACTGGACATCGTTTCTTTTGTCTAGCTCTCTAAGATAGGGGGCCATTATTTCAAAATCTTGGGTGTATGAGGCTGAACCGCTTATCAAGATTCTTACCTTATCTCCTTCGTTTCTTAGGGGTTCTGCCCAATCATCGGGGTCTACACAATTAGGAAGCACAAAGACTTCTTTATTTAACTTTCTATATTCGTTTGCTAAAAACTCAGTTGTGGTAGTACAGGCGTCAGCATTTCTAACAAAGTTATTTATAATATTGTTATACCTTTCTTGATTCTGGTCTTTTCCATATTCGTTTAAACCAAAAAAAGGATGACCCTCGTCAAGTTTGGCGGTGTCATCATTATCAAATACTATAATTTTACCACGTTTTCTCATCTCCATAGCAAAACGATGATGACGTGGTGTGTCTGGTCTATGGATAACCAGTATATCAGAGTTCATAACCTCTAATGCTATCTGGTTATTTCCTTTCATTGGAGAATATGCCGATACGTGTGAACCTAAATATCCGCAATGTAACTGTGGTAAAAGACACCTAACATAATTACATCCAGCATAGGCCCCTCCAATGAAATATGCTTTAGGCATATCTATTCAATATTCTCCTGCGTTCCTTCTCCGCCTTCTCTCTTTTCCTTTTTCTTAAAGTCTCTAATCGACGGTTTGGAATTCTTACGGAGATATTCTTGGATGGTAGTAATACTTCCATCTTTTGGATTTATAAAAGTTTTCTCATGTTTTAGCTCGCTTCCCTGAGCAATTCTAACTGCCATGTGGATAACTTAAATAATAATATACTAATTATCCTACTATCATAGACTATTGTCAATAGAGGGCAGTTTTACCCACCCTCTATTTGAAATAGTTCGATTGTTCTTTGAACTAGCTGGCAGTCTTAATCCACACACCAGAGGTGTTGCGATTAATAGTTGCACCATAAAGAACGTCACAAACAACCAGAGTACCGAGGTATTCTAAGATGTAGTCTGCTTGTGTTCTCATAATGGTAGCTGCCCAAACGATAGCTTCTCTATGAGCCAAGAAACTTGAACCGTAACCAGAACCACCGAGAGCAGAAGCAACCAATGTACTCTTGTAGATTGGCACACCATATAACATAGCTGCTGGAGCCATGGTTACTGGGTTTGTAGAACCAGAGGTGTTAATAGCTAATGCAAAACGGTCAATTGCTTGTACGTCGGTCCAAATCAATTTTGGAGTCAAGAAGAATGCTCTATCTTCATCCGGAACAAAGGCATTATCAAGTTGCAACAATGCACCACGAATATCAGAGTCTACCAGACGAGCGGTTGAGGCTCCCTGTGTCTGAGTAAATGATGGAACAAGGTCAGCAATTGCTTGGTCAATAGCCTTAGCTGCTGTATAAGCAGCATTTTTCATATACTTCTGTTGGAGATTGAAGCTGTTCTTTACGATTTTAGCTTCACGGTCTTCAATAATGAAGGATACTTCTTTCCAAGTATTAACGGTAAGGTCGACTTTGGTCTCTGTTGGAGCGTTCAAAGTAACCTGAGAACCATTACCCTTGGTATTTGCTGTCATCTGAGAAATCGACGGGATGTGCATAACGTCGCCACCATCAGCAAATTCACCAGACAAATCTTCAAAGAAGTTTGCCAAGATTAATTTCTGACGATAGAAGTCATTCATTTTCGGCCCCCACAACTCTGGGATAAGAGTATCAAGGGTAGTCGAGGATGTATGTGTAGTACCTAAAGCCATGTAAGTTTAGTTTTTTCCAACCATCTTAGCGTGTAATGCTCTCATTTCTACTTCAGACATCTCTTCAATAGGCTTTTCATGAATACCCTTAGGAGAACGACCAGAGGTAGGACTTGCGTCTTTCTCTGCCTTTTCTCTTAGATATTTCTCTGAGGCCGCCACGTAAAGAGGGTCTTCGAGAAGTTTAGACGTCGGAACTCCGCTTTCGAATAATCGTTTGGCGATAGCGAATTGCTCTCTATCGAGTTCACGATTTTCAATGGCGAATTCTGTCCATTGCTTCCACTTTTCGTCGGTTGGTGTTTTGTTAGACTCTGTCGGTTTAGTGTTTCCACTAGATTCCAACTGAGCGATTCGTTCCTCCAGCTCTTTCTTTTTTGAGTTTACCTCATCAAATCGAGCCTTTGGAATCATTGGTTCAGACTTTTTTTCGTCTTCAGTGACGTTCTCTGAATCGTTTGTTTCGGTTGATGACTCCGAAGAGGTTGTCTCCTCCATGTTTTCATCGTTCATAATTTCGTTTTTATCGTCTCACGAGACGTTGATTAGTCAAATCGTTCTGGTTTTCCATTCTCCCGTACCCTGTAGACATTCACTAGATTAACCAAATCTTCTAGAATTAATGAACTAAATACCTTTCCCATATACGCAGCAGCGGGGTCTGTCTTAACAAGTTCTTTAGCATACTCAGTATCGGGATAACTTATATCTTTAGCGCGTGAAAGTAATTCCTCTGATACAAGTTCCCATGCTGGACTATTGGCTAAAGAAGCGTATGCAGACTTTAGTTCTTCATTCATAATGATATTATAACACAATTTTAAGCTTTTGCCAAAGGTGATGACCCAGACAACATACCGGATGCGTTCATTCCACCTATTTGATTAAGCGCTGGAGCCTGTGCTACTGGCGCTCCCGTACCCGATAAGAGACGTGGTGACAGACCCGTATCCTCAGCCATAGAGAGAACAAGTTTCTTTAATTGTGGGTCTTGCATAATCTGTGGGTTTTGAGCCAAGAGCTGAATCATATTCGAGGTCGTTTCAACGCGGGCATTTACATTATAGTTCTCATCGGTGATGACAACCTTAATACCGAAGTCAAAGTTCAAGAAGCCCTCTATAACCTTTACAAACTCTGACTCTCGTGTCATATCCTTCATCTTACCCCGTAAGAGTTCTACCTCATCTTGTGAGGGATAGGTTCCGTGAAGAATAACAAATTTCTTTAGAGCTTCGTTTAATCTACGATTAATATCCGATGTCATTAACTCATCAATAAGGTCGGCATCGAAGATTTCAAAGATTTGTTCCTTAACGATTTCCTTCTTAAAGTCAGGGAGAATCCAATCTTCTACGATTTCTTGGATAAAGAGCCCAACATTTTCTCTAATAAACTCAAAAAGTTTACCAGCATTCTGACTCATTAAAGCACCTAGTCTATAGGGCGTTCCCGAAGGAAGGCCCTCTCCTGTTAAAACTTCAAAAGCGTTGGAGTTGGAGCGCACCGAATCCATGATAATGGACTGTTCCTGATTATAAGCTGCTAGATTGCGTTCTTCTGTGGCAACGGGATTCAATCCATTCTTACTCTTAATAACATCTCCATTTAATAGGTCTGTGAGGACGTTGGATTCAACCATATCATCTGCGGTCCAGAAAAGTTTCTTGGAACTAATCTTCATCGAAGAAGACTTCTGGTTTTGAATTTCATTCCACCTCTCCTGAGCATCAAGATTCATTTCATAAATACCAAGACCAAGAGCACGTCCATCAATATTAATGTAATTGAGTTTCTTATACGGATATTCCTTTTCTACTTTAGAATATAAAATCTCAGTAGCAGCGGGTTTATTATCTGATGTTTTTCGTACATCTCCTACGGTACCAATATAACAAACAGCACGGGAGTATCCGCCTTTGCCTAGACCCAGAATTTCGTTTGGGAATTCGGCGTGAACCTCATAAACACAAATCTGTGGGCTTTTTTCTTTACGAGCGGTTTCGGTAATCTCATCAATACATTTAGCGTCCCAGCCCTTATCTTTCATCTTCTCTAATTCATAAGGTTGGAAGTAAAGCTCCTCAATTACATAAGGACTCTTCTGTAAATCTTCAATAGCGGGGTCAAAGCGGAGTCTCTTTAAGGGTACATAGTTAATCCCCTCTGGAGTTTTCTTTACAACAAATGAACCATAGGCTGGTAAATATTCAGAAAGCTTATTAAGAAGTAACCCAAATTTATTGTCCTTCATCCATTTCATCAAAAGCTCTCTTGCAAGCATGGCTTTCATTCTGTCGGCTCCGTCTTCTGAACGAATAAGAATGTCCTTTGTATCTAAGTCGATATTCTTTGTAGCGTTTCCTACCTGAGCGTTTAAGATATTAAAAAAATACTTCTTGTTTCCTTGGGAATCCATAGGACCAGAAGCAAATTGTGAAGCCCTATAAAGTTCAATGCGGGCAACCATATCAGGCTGAACAAAATCATACCCATCACTAATACGAACGGGTTGGTCAAAGTCATCTAAATAGGACTGTAATATTTCAAGAGCCTTGGGCTCGTATTTTTCAGGCATAGGTTACTTGTTTGCTTTGTTTCATTAAAACGTTTCGTCTTTCTAAGACGTTATTTACATCTAGTTCTGAGAACGTAAGTGCGAGTGCGTCAGCTACATCGGGACTGGGGATACCTTTTCTTCGTAATTCCTGTTTATCGATGATTTTAAGCGTTCCGGTTGAACGGGTTTTGTACTTTATATCGGTAAGTTGAAAGAAGTCCTTGGCTTTTTCTAAATGTCCCCCAGATTTAAGCCATTCTCTGAGTCTAAAGTAGATTTCCGCCCTCTTATTGGCATATTTCTCCTTATTATCGGCCGAAGAGGAAAGATTCACCCCTTGTATACGAATTCCTTTCTCTCTAAAGCGGTCATAGACCCCAGCTCCCATGCCCGTAGCGTCAATAAAGGTATTTTCTGGCTCTACGTCGTACTTTTGCATGATTTCAGACGTTAAACCAATAATATCCATCAGGTTTTCAGTGGTTGTCTTAGCTACGATTTGAGCATAATTGGCTGAACGAAGGACCCAGACGTTAAAATTACCACCGCTTCGAGCTATATCGACCCCAAGTTTTCGTTCTCCGAATTCCGAGGGGTTCTCGACCTCAAAAGCTAGTCGTAAATCAGATTCCGTAACCATCTGGGTCCACCCATCTATGTCAATCTGCGACTCAGGGGGGAATTTAACTTCGTACATGACATCAAAAAAGGCTTCTTTTCTCATCTCATCTACGAACTTTTCTTCCATACGTCCTTCTTCTATAGCTTTTTTATAATCAATCTCAATTATCTTATAATCAGAGTTTCTATAAGAGCGTAAAAAGTGGTTTCTGTTAAAAGGATTTCCAATTTCTAATAAGAAGTTGTCTTTGTGTCCGCCCAACATACGCTTGATTTTAGCGTAGATGTCGTCATCAATTAAACAAGACTCGTCTAAAATGATGTTCGCAGCACCAAATCCCATTAGGGTTTCACCGGCGTTCTGTTTGTTCTGTGAGTCTGCTGAAAGAACAAATATTTCTCCACCTCTTTTAAAGGTAATGCGTTTCTTACTTCGTTCTCTTCTTAATCGGTCGATGCTTTCATTGACATCAAGTTGCGCCACAAACAGTTCATTATCATAGATATGTTCTATTACATACCTCATAATAATCTGAGCCTTCGCCTCTGAAGGAGCTACGATAGCCCACTTCTCTGGATACGTTAATGCTCGTAAAAGAACCGCTATGGCGCAAACAAGTGACTTCCCATATTGACTTGGTGTCATAACGTGAATGCGCGACGGGGAACGTTTGACTATGCAATTAAAAATCTCCTCTTGTCCTCCTGAAAGTACAATTGGTTCTTTCTTACCTGTAGCCTGATTATAAATGAGGAACAGTTTTGAAAGTTCTCCAATATTCATTTACACTTCTTCTTCTTTTTTTTCATCTTCTACAACTTCAGCGCTCGACATAATAGAAGCTAGTCTATCCATTGCTTCCTCTCCCTTTTCTACAGTAACACTTACCTTAGAAGAGGTGATGTCTAAAACATCTGCCATTAATTTAAGCTCCCCTAAGCGTTCCTTAGGTTTGTTCTCTAAATCGTAGGCTAGGTACTGGGAGAATCTCTCTACTGTAAGACCAGCTTCCTTCATAGCATCTTGAATACCCCTAGAACGAAAGGTCTGGGTTGAGTTCTTGGCAGAACTGTCTGAATACCCCGCCTCCTTTAGAACCTCTTGTTGAATAATATCTTCTCCTGCCATCTTTTTTCTAATTATTATTTCTCTTACTTTTCTTTGTTTATCACTTATCATAGTTTTGACAATCCATCTTGAACGGTATAGTTAGTACCGTCATTTATCTGTTGATTGATAATTTCCTGAATAGAACCATTCTTACTATATTTAGCTCTTAAAGCTTGTCTAATAGAAAGACCCGTTGTGCCAGCTAAGACGTTAGCGGCGTCTTGTGTTAAAAGACCAGTCGTTCCAGCTAAAGCATTCATATTATATTGAATTGAAGCTCCGGCTACGGTGGTGGTAACGTCATCCTTATAAACATAAAAAGGAGCGTCCCACGTATTCTGATTTACCCAATTTTGTGTAGTGTAGTCTCTTCGGCAGAAATTACCAGCGTGCGTAGGAGAACTAGCATCAATACCGTAATAAACAAGGTTACTAGCATTACTTCCTGCGTCTTCATATCGTACACCAATAAAATACTTGGTTCCATTTGTCATTGCATACTTATTCGCACCACTAAAGGTAAAGGTAATAAGAGCAAAAGAGGTCGATAAGACAGAAGTAGAGACTGTATCTGAAATAGCCAAGGCTCCTCCCGGATACGCTCCTGTTGGAGTTCCTGTACCGTAAGTACCTGAATGGGTGTAAAGAACAGCAACCATAGTTCCCGGAGGGTTACCTCCTTTAGCTAGGTTCATTTTAAAGCTATTCAAAACACCACCAGTAGAGGTAAACGACTGAGAAGCGTCTGAATACCAACCGTTATAAAGCGATACTGTATTAGTGTCTTGGTTTGTTTCGGAATAGGAATCTACTAAAGTTGCCATGGAATATAATAACTTGTTATGTTATTATTATACCATAAAACAGCCTACTTAGCTATGGGCACAGGCATTTACTCTTCTTAACGTCGTGTTTGGGACAATAAGTGTTTCCTCTAAGCTCTTGGAGTTTTACTCGGTCTATGAGGGTATCGAGTTCTGTAGAGCTTTCTAAGGTCTCTGAGGAACTATTAGACCGCTTAAAGCAACTGCAGGTCTTACAGTGCCCTATTCCTCCTAATCTACGGTAGGCTGTGGCGCGAGAGAGTCCCTTGCTCATAAGCTCATCTATCCTTTGGTCTTTTTGCTTCGGCATATTATTTCAGAATCTTTCTTCGCTGTTCTATAGAGCGCCCTTATAAGATAATCTTCCTTGGAAACGTCCTCCAAAAGTGCAGCCCAACAAAGACCACCGCCACTATTAAAGGTAAGGTTTCGAAGAAAATCCTCATCACCATCTATTTTGGTTATAAAGAATCCGTCTTCTTGTGGCTCTGATGTAAAACCACCAAGGACACAACTCTCCGTACTTAAAACTATTAATCTCATAATTTACGTTTAATATCTGCTCTGTAACCGTTGGGGTAGGTATGGGCTAAGAAAATACTCCTACCCCAAGAGAACCACTCTATAACAAGGTGTCTCTTACCAAACGGTATTCTAACGCGTCCTTTCTTAAGTCCCCAGATTGATTGTTTCCTCATCTCTCTATTGTATCATGAGTCTCATAACATTACAAGTATATTCTCATGAGTCTCATATAAACTAGCTGGGATTTTAGTGTGTCCATATAAATATTTTATTCTAAAACTGTTCCTTGCCATACCCCCCTACATTGAGTTTAGTATTGATTCTATTAGGTTTTATTACTGTCTACACTAGTACAGTGTGTAGATAAACTTCTACACTCTGTCTGTTTGTGTCTAGGTGTTAATACAATTCTAGTAATACATTCCTTTAATACAATCTCCTCTGTGCGGTTTTCTTATCGGTAGCGGTTGAGAGCTGTTAGGTGCTTTTCCTATTCTCTTATATCTTTAGCGGTTGTTGTCTCTTTAGTCCTTTTAGTGTCTCTATAGATACTCTAGGACGCATTTAAAGGGCTTTAGCGGGGCTTTAGGGGGTGAGGGTGGTACTTTAATACCTTTATCCTTACTTATTATCTCTATTGGGTATATTAGTATAGTGTGCTTGACTTATATTCTGTTTGGGTGTATGCTTATGGTAGAGCTACTGGACTATGTGGATAACTTTCGACAAACAACTATAAACCTAAGCTATACCGATAGCTGGTAGCTCGCTCCTTAACAATTCGGCCTAAAGATAGGGAAAGGAAATAATCTTATGAAAGATTTTACTATTATGCACGCTTGTGGTTTAGAGGAATACGAAACCAGCAAGTCAAAAGCTATAGCTGTAGC
Organism: uncultured Candidatus Saccharibacteria bacterium; assembly: GCA_964639505.1. Classification (GTDB taxonomy): domain Bacteria; phylum Patescibacteriota; class Saccharimonadia; order Saccharimonadales; family UBA4665; genus CAZXDL01. The sequence continues at coordinate 32,679 of CAZXDL010000007.1, forward strand.
AAGAAAACATAAGAAAGAATGTAAGCTTGAAGTCGAGCCAGTTTATATTGATGAAAGCCTTGACCACGAATTAACAGGAAACCATTGGAAAATATAATCAAATCTATCATTGGGCTGAATTGCTAGGGTAAGCCTAGACGTTAGCGGGCGATAATGCACGGGTCGCCTTAATCTTCACCTGTTAAGTAAGCAACGCTAACTCCTTTCTAACTAACAAAAACAAATATATGCACTCATTTACTACAAGACCTATGACCTCTAAAGCTAAACCTCTAGCGGTTTTGACCCTAGAACGTAAGTACAGACTATTAGAAGCTAAAGAGCACAGACTACTCAAGGCTGGACTAATAGAGGAAGCCAGCGCTATTAAGACTGTAAAGAATATCGTTTTGAGACAGCTACATAATACTAAATAATATGACTACAAAATTACTCAAAGAGATTAACTACCATATTCCTGCTTTTCTTCGCTCAATGCGTCAGAATGGCAGAGGTTTGGGAGAAGAGCGTTATTTTATCCGTGAGCTTGCCGTTGACTTATCAGAAGAATACGACGAGCCAGTCAATGATATTATGCGAGAGATTGAGAATAGAATAGAGTTAGCAGAGTCATTACAATAATATGACTAAACAATCAACGTATAATTACTACAAACTAAGCCATAAGCGTAGACGCTGGCAGTTAAAGGTTGCCATCTATATGATTGTGATAGCCTTTATCTGTGGCGTCATCTTTGGCATAGAGCAGGGAGCTAAAGCTGTCATTACACCCGCCCATGCTGATACCATTAGTGTGCCGGTAAGCAATGGTCAGAGCTTGGGACGTTCTAAGGTTACGATGTACACATCGAGGCCGGAGGAAACCGACGCTAGCCCCTGTATTGGAGCAGACGGACAAGACCAGTGCGTATTATGGCGTAATGGGCAGAATATTTGCGCTACTAATTGGGCAGATATTGGTTCGGTATTGGAAGTAGAGGGGCTGGGGCAGTGTCTGGTATTAGACCGCATGAACTCCCGCTATAGCACCGAGATTGACTGGTATAACGGCTATGATGATGATTGTTTAGACGGTTATGATAAGTATGATTTTTGCCCTCAACTAAAGGAAGCTATTGATTTTGGCTCTAAGACGTTAGAGATTAAGCTCATTAAATAGCCCTCTTGCCCCAGCCAATGTCATCAAGACGTTGGCGACAGCAAGCTGACTATGGTTGCTCAAAACAGTATGCACTAACGTAAAACTGGAGTAACCCCCACGTCCCCTAAAACGGGATAGGCTGTCTGGACAATAAAACACGCCATAGACAGCTTGAGCCTTGCTAGTAGGTACATTAACAACTTAATCAATAAATCTATGGCACACGAAAAAGACTTATACTTGTCCGATCTTGTGAAGTCTATGCTTGAAGAGCTAGACAGTAGACAAGATGAGATACTACAAGCAGAATACCCAGAGGATTTAATCACCGAACTTGTTGATAGCTACTTGCCTGTCTATTTCTATGACGCCCTACTTTATGCCTGTAATGACTTATGGTTAGCTACCGAGCTACCAGAATCTTACAGCATTGACAGTGCTTACGGTATGATTATTGGTAACATGGCTCAACACCTACAAGAGAAAGCTAACGAATGGCTTGAGAAAGCTAGAGAAGTCTATAAAGACTTTGGAGGGATTAAATCCAATGCCTAAGCTTAAAACCTATGGTGTGCAAGTCTGGGAAGAGCAAGGCGGTTATCTAACTGTCAAGGCTACAAGCAAGAAACAAGCCGAGAGAAAAGCTACAAGAATAGTAGAAAATTATGGGCTAGGCTTTAACGCTAACTTGCCACCTAAGACAACGCTAACAATTACCCACCGAGACACTCAAGTGTTTGAGAGTACAATAGAGGAGGAAGAAAGCAATGCCTAAGCTAAAAACATTAAAGGAGTTAGCAAGTATCCATGGATATGAGATAAGAAGTTTTAATGTACCATTAAGCCCGTCGGAAGATATTGATAGAGTGGTGAGACCATTTGATTTTAGTCAAAGCTTTGGAGGCACACTAGACGTATTTAATTACTACAATGACTTTTATCTTTATCCTAAGCAGGGGGGCAACCACTAATGGCTTTATCCAAATCTAAACGAGCAGACCTTATCATAACATTTGAAATGGGAGAGATAGACGAAAAGTCTATCATTACCCTATTTCAAGACCTCATCGATACTGGTCTAGCATGGTCATTACAAGGAACTTATGGCCGTACAGCTACAGCTCTAATTGAAGCTGGATACTGCAGGGCTAGAAAGGAGATAAAGCGATGAAACTCTACGCAACGGTCAGCTCCGAGCGAGGAAAAACAGCCAAGCTAGGCGACGACAAGTGGCTAGAAATAGAGCTTACTTGTGGCAATAGCAGAGTTGGCACGATTATCCTTGACTATCAAGGAGGTAAAGACTGGGAGCTATCCTATCAACGGGGTGGCGAGCCGTCCTATCTTATTGACAGTTGTATCACACCAAAGACCATAGACACAAAAGCCAAAAGGCAAAAAGACGAATACTGCAACGAGTGCATGTCAACACCATGTCAACAGCAGTAAAATAGTCAAAAAGCGAAAAGGCGCACAAACTAGCAGTGCGTTTTTTTGATTGACAAAATTATAATTAAATAACATAATACCAAAATGACGGATAAAGAAAAATATAAAGCCATTGCCTTGATGGTGTTGGCTCTACCACAAAAAACAGATAGAAATACTATCAGAATAAAAACTTTAGAATTGCTAAAACAGATACGAGATACGGGCAAATAGTAAACCTATTTACATTTACGAAGAGTGGCGAAAATTGGAATTAGCTAGGGGAAAGTAAAGTCTGGAAAGCTGGAGGCACAAAACAGACTTCCGATAACCACCAACGCACGAGGCAAAATTTTACATCTCCTCTAGAGTTTTAATAAGGTCAGAGTAAGCGAGGGTTTGTATTTCACTCAGTACACTCTCGGGGTTTATCTTTCTTTGGCGGCAGATTTCTAAAATAGAACTATCCAATAGTGGGTAGTTCTCTTCTTTTACATTCATTTCTAAAACAAAGTGAGCGTTCTCTATGAGCTTTTTAACTCTGCGGTAATTGAGATGCAGGTGTGCTAACGAATGAAACAGATTGCCGTACTCCCTTTGGATTTGGTAGTTTTCCTGCATCTTCTCCATCTTCAACAGGCACAAGCCTAACATTATCTTGCTGTAATTCAAGGAGTACTTTGCTTGACGTGTAGTCTTCTCTAAGTTGTCCCACTCCGTCCCGAGTGGGGTAGTAGCGTCTGTCTCTTTTTTCAAAGTATCCTTTTCGGGTTGCATAATAAAGCATTTGGTTAATATTTGATATGTGTGTTCCTAGCACCTTACTCACATATACCTGTGTCGGGGGGCTTCCGTACTCTTGAATATAGTTAAAAAACACCACAAGAAGCCTTCTTTGCTTTGGTGTTAGTCTTTTAAGCGACATTTATACTTAGCGGTTAATTCTACAAAATCCTCTGCGGTATACTTTTTAATCTCCTGCTTACGTCCGTGAAGCCAATCTAGTATATCGTCTCCATATTTCTTTTTAAGAGCTATGGCGTACTCGTCCATATTTCCACCCTTAAACATATTGCAGCCGATGCACTGACAATTTACATTTATCTCATCTAAAAATAAAGACATATGCGTTCGGGAGACGTAATGTCCGGCCTGCATTTCTTTCCAATGCTTCTTAACCCCACACGTAAAACACACACCACAATCTCTTTGGCGGATAAACTTTGAGAAAGTATCCCAACAATTCTTCTTGGCCTTTTTATAGGTGAGTTTTTTCATAAGAATCTGTTAATAGCCAATAGGATAACCCCCGCTATTATAGCAGATATTATTCGTTCTAATAATCTACCGTTTTGAAAGTCTTTCATGTTAGTTAGAGGGGATATTTCTACCCCCTCTTGGTTTTCTTTTCGATAGCGCGACGCCAACGACCCTGTTCTTTCTCCGTCATCTTAGAGAAGAACGGTGTTTCGAGTGCTGTTATCCAGTACTCGTAAACGTGGTAGATGGCGAACTTCTGAAGCTCGGGGTCTAGAATGGCGTGGAGTATCTCGTGCACCACAGCCTTTCTAATATCCACCGTGTGAGCGTCAACCCACATCTCTATTACGCCGTCTCCATATTCAGAGTGAGCGGAACAGCGGTGAGTTTCCACTAAGTGGATACAAGTTACCTCGACCCGTAACCTACGCCACACCTCCTTGCGGAGCTTGGGAAGTGTCCAGCGAAACGGACGCTTCATACAAACTCCCCGTTATAGATGAGCCTCCCCTTGATGATGGGGGCGACATGAACGGTGAAGTTCTGGTCTCCCTTCTTGAAGTAGCCGAAAGCGAGTCCCTGTTGCCAGTCGGGAATCTGACCCTCCATGTACTCGGGGTTGAGTTGGCAAAGACAGCCAATCTCAGTCCAAGAATACATACCGCCGTAGTGTCGCTTGAAAATGTGCGACAGACGATGGGTGTGTCCAGAGATGCCAGAAATACCAGCCTTCTCCAGTTCTCCGGTAGCAGAGTAGCCCGAACGAGTGCGGACGACATTGCCGTGCTTCACAAGGAAGCCGTGGAACATCATCGAACCCGTTTCGACATACTCAATGCCGAGGTCTTTGAGCTGAAGGAGTTCGGGGACAGCGATTGACCGCAACGACGAGAGTGAGGCTGCCGCCGACCAGAGGTAGCGATTAAGCCGGTTCTCGTGGTTGCCCTTCAGGTAATAAATCTTGGCTTTCGGAGCGCAAGCACGGAGCCTCCGAAGGCACTCGATGGTCTTGTCGATGTCCATCTGCAGTTCCGGAATCCGAGCAGGATTCTTGTCGAACTTCGACAGTTGATAGAAGTCCACCCAGTCGCCGATGATAAAGACGAACTCTGGCTTGAACTTCTTGACGAAGCCCAGAGCGCAGTCGAACGCCTTTTCATCGTGATGGGGAACGTGGAGGTCAGGAAGGAACACTGACCGTTCAAATACAGTCTTCATTTTGTTTTTTCCTTCCTGTAGTAAAGGGGGTGGATGTCGAGTACGCAGCCTGCGGGTATGATTGTCATATCAACGGGCTGGTCGAGGGTGTCGGTGATATTATCCACGTCGATAACAATGACAACCTCGTGGAAGATATGAACCTCCCCAGAGATTGACTTGTTATAAGCGGGATAGTTTTCCTCTACGTCGTCGTAGAACTCTCCGCTCATCTTCAGGGGACAAAGATATGTCACCCTATAGACGATGTTTTTGTCGTATTTGACGACATCGTCTGACATCTCAATCACCTCCCTACTTGGAAAGGGTTTGTTAGTTTGAATGAACAATACTTATATCTCTAGCCGATTTGCCCAAGAATTATCAGCTATAGGTATAAATATTGGTCTGCCTAACTGCTTACACCACCCTTACGGGCTTTGGGTCTCTCAAGGTTACAGGTCTGCAGACCGCCTACTATTAACCTTTGTTCGGCATATTGGTCGCGGGGAACCAGTCGTTGCAAGTGGCGCAACAACCAGAACCCCGCATAGTTCATGACTTGAACTGTTCCCTTAACTGCCTCAGTCTTCCGAAGCTGAGTTTTTCACCTCGCTCGAAAAAAACAATAAGGCAGCTTAAGAAGCGAACGGCTTCTGTTGGTGTCAGGTCATCAAAGACACCGTGCCACGATTGGTGAAAGTAGTCTGGAAGCCAAACTATCTTCCCATCTCCGAATCTTGCCTTCGGATATACATGGTGCTCGGTTAGTCTCTGAGCCTTTGGGACTGGTCTTCTGCGTCTAAAGTCCGTGCTTTTCAAACAGAACCTCCTTCCAGCAATCGGTGCAGTACTTGACCTCAGCACCGGAGACGGGGAGCGACCTCATCACGAAGTACAGTTTCCACCTCTTACAGCGTGGACATTCCTTCTTAACCGGCATACGGAAAATCCACTCACGCACGTTATCCTCCTAGTTTTATTACCCCAGAAATAAAAAGAACCATAACAATAAAAATTATGGCTATCAGCCGTCTAATCCATCTAGCACTTGGTTCAAATATCCAGAAGAGATTATGCACTTTTTTATTTTAATAGACCTCTGCTTCTATATTATACCACGTTTCTTTGCGTTTGTCATTGTGTTTGTTTAGTTAATTAGATTCCAATTATTAGACGAGAAAGCTTACTTATTATCTGGTTGCGGTAAAACTTCTTAACTGTGGTGAGCTTATGTGTTTGTGCAAAATGCCTATCTACCTCCTTCTCAATCTCACTAACAATAGCCTCAATATCCGCATTATTAAAAGCTCTATTTAGCTCCTTTAACTTTAACCACCGTTTTTCATTCTTCTCTATCTTCTTTTCCAATAGCATATTAACTAATCATTACTATAAACTCTCCTTATAAAAAACCTAGTGCTGACGGCAAGGTTTGACTTGCAGAGAGGGATTGGACTCGCACCAATATTTCGGCTATCGCCACCTTACTTACCCTTAATGGGTCAGCACTTCCCCTGTGTTTGCAACCACTGCGGCATCACTGTCCGCCACGTCAGCACAAGATTCTCAATTAAGGAGCTATGGCAACCAGCTAGAACAGCTAAGCGTTACGAGCGCATACTGACCGTCTAGCTGACTCCTACAGTCCCTCAATTAAGCTTAATCCCACTCCGTCTTCCTACAACGCTGACACTCCTTGATATTCCAAACGTCATTATTCTCCTGACCTAAGACATAGTCAACGATTGCCCACTGATGACCAATTAGTAGGCAGGTGATTTTACGCCGATAGTAATTTAATCTATTCATCTCTGTTGTTGGTTAAATCCTCAATAATATCCTCAAGACCGCATTCACATTTTGGGGTCTTATCAATAGGTCTAGTCTCATACCACTTGCCCTTATATTTAGTTTCATATCCACCATCTGCAGTTGTTCTCCCTGCCTCTCCAAAGTGTAAAATGCAACTAGAGGCGTGTTCTGTAAAATCTGCTAATTCCCCTATTCTCTCCCTCTGCTTCTCTGCCTGTTTATCTAGGAGGGACTGGACGTAATCTTCAAGATTTCTATAATATTCAGCGGTTTTATCAGCCAAAAGAAAATCTCTTGAATTCTTACTCTTCTGCCATTCATAAGCCAGAACAGCAAATTTACCTCTCCAGTCTTTATTCTCTAGCTGATTATCCTCTGGGTTATTATCAGAGTTACAAAACTTACAGAATTTATTATCACCCGTAGAGTAATGCGTGAGACATTTGGCTGGGTTATTCATAGATTTATAAAAATTCTAATAATTAAAAAAGAGATGTAACCGATAGTAGTAATAAGCCATAGTATAAACCAGTAAATAGACCAAGTTCTGTACTCTTGCAGTTGTCTTAATAGTTCTTTTTCTCTTGGGGTATATTTCGGGATAAAGTCACTGTAACTAGTTTCGGCTGTAGTGGTAACGACAGTGTCGTATCCGTCTTGTAATGTTTTAGGCATGGTCTTCTATTGATTTGGTTAATTCGGACAAGATGTCATCTATGGTAGTGTTTTTCCCCTCTCGCCAAACATTAGCGTCAGAACCCTTGTACTTAGCTGGCTGGGTTACAAGTTTTCTGCGTTTTCCCTCTATCATCTCCATCAACCACTTCACTGTCTCAATGTTACTTTGGCGGAGTTTAATAGCTACCTCCCTTGCAGTATAATCTTTCCAACCGACGCTTTTGATTTGCTCGTCTAATAATTCTTTTAGTGTCATAGGGTTATATCCAAAACTTGACTTTCATTCTCATAATCTTCCCGCCAGTAAACTTATCTTCTTCTTGTGTTAGCTTGATTGATTTATTCTTTTGCATTGATTTAATAATATCTCCCTCCATTTTTCTTATATGACGTTCAAGTAGGGCATCGGCAGAACCATTAAAAGATAGCATTTCCTCCTGTGAGATAAATGTTTGCGTTTGTAAGTACACAATATGTTCTCTGAGGTATGGTTTTACAATAATATCCCAGACAAGAGGGCGTAATAATTTTTCTAGTAGTTTCTTCATAGATAAGATTTAATGCCGAAGATTAGACCCACAATAGTTACTATAATTATGAGACAACCAAAATAATTTTGCGCTCTTTCATCTCCTCTGTAAGCTGACACACCAATATCAATAAACACTATCACCGCAGGAAGAAACCAAAGAAGTCTATAATCCATATTTATTACTTGGTATAATTTCATTAACCATCGCGTCAACCGTCTTGATGTTCTCACGGGTAATTACCTTACCTGCTGCCCGATATACTTTAGTCTCCATGTTTATCTTACCAGTCTTGTAGGCAATTATATAAATAATCACATTCCCCGCTAAAATAACCAATGATATTAGTAATTCATTCATACTTATTTCTTATATTTATTAACAGATATGCTTATACCAAAGATAGACTGCGAACATATATACTATCGCCACTGGGATAAGCCAAAGTGATTTTATATCCATAATTATTTCTTAACTCTTTTAGCTTGGAACTGTATCTTCTTTCCATTTCCATATTTCACTAGGCGGAAGTTTAGAACGTGTACCAGACCGCAATCGCAACATTTCATTCGGTAACCTCGTCTTACTGGTTGTACCCATTCTCCGTCAAAAACCTTTTTGTATTTCATTCTTTATCTTTTAGGCTACATAATACCTCAACTTCATCGTTTGCATTATTGGCTGCCGTTTTTAACCTATCTAACACTCCTCGGTGGTCTTTCTTATGCTCGTATAAAAACTGTTGGTAAAGGCGGTCAAATTCTTCGTCTGAAATCTTGTATAACTGGGCATGGTTACTCCAGAAATTATCTTCCTTCTTTACCCTTAGCCAATCTCTAAAGTCTTCCAATGCCTCTCCCTTTCTCATTCCTACGTCTTTCGGGGTAAGGGGTTGGTCTTTAACTATAGCGTTACCGCAAATATCTTTTT
>CAZXDL010000008.1:0-2449 GCA_964639505.1 uncultured Candidatus Saccharibacteria bacterium
GTTTTGGTGTGATATTTTGTCATATTTGTTCCCGCCCACTTTGACGAAGTTGTCGTGTAGTTTGGCGACTGAGTGTTGGCATCAACCCCGCTTACATTAGTCGTCTGGGTAGGCCGAAATTGCCAAAATGCCCACTCCTCGCCCGTATCAGTGTTCCAAAAAACAACTTGCGCGTCGTCATTGACAGGTATTTTCGACGTGCTCATATCGCTAGGGATAGGCACATTATCAACCTTTAAAGGATTACCAAAAGCAACACCCGACTGAGTGGTTGTCTTAACTACTGAATTGTCACCATTGTCATAGGTATAACCATTACCCCAGCCATAGTTGCCTTCAAGTAGCATTACTGTAACCTTGGGAGTGCTGTTGTTAACAGGGATAATTATTGGGCTGTACTGAGTCGGATCAGAAGTAAGCTGTGAGCCATTATTTTTTATAGCTTGCATATATTTATCGGAGTTTGAGTCAATAGACGGGTTTTGATAATTGGGAATTGTTGTGTTCCAAGGCGAAAGATCATCATATGGACGACATTGCCCTAGCGACTCATTTGGGCACATAGATGTACCGTTAGTCGCTGCGCGACTGTTAGTCAGCAGGTATGTGCCAACACCAGCAAAGATAACTACAATTAATCCAAGCAAAAATTTTGAACGGCGTTTGGTTAGTTTGACTTTTGGTTGTTTTTGCACTGCCACACTTACAGTCCTCAATTGTCTATAAGCGTAAGTATGTTCTAGGGGTGGAAAGAAGTCAAGAAGATGCTATTTTATCTTGACGACAACTTTGCCACGTGGATGGCCGCTTTTGAGGTATTCGAGCGCTTCGGCGGCTTTCTCAAATGTGAATGTTTTGTCTATATTGACCTTGAGTTTGCCAGCGTCAACAAGCTCGGTGATTTTTGTCAGATTTTCGTTTGTCGGCACGGTGCTTTGATGGATGTAATTAATCCCATACTCTTTAACTAATTGCTCATCAAAATCAACCACCATTGACACCAAGTTTCCATCTTTTTTGAGAACTTTATATGACTTCTTATTGGTTTCACCGCCAACATTGTCAAAAACGGCATCATAATCTTTTAGGATTGTGCTGAAGTCCTGGGTTTTGTAATCGATTACTTCGTCGGCGCCGAGCCCATTTACATAGTCGATGTCTTCTACGCTCACTGTTGTCGCGACATATGCCCCAATGTTTTTGGCGATTTGAATGGCAAGCGAGCCGATACCACCTGCGCCACCATGAATAAGTATTTTTTGATCAGGCTTTAACCCAATGTGGTCAATTAGAGCTTGAATGGCACTTAATCCAGCAAGCGGCAACGCGGCTGCAGTTGTAAAGTCGATAGAGGCCGGCTTTGAGACTAGTTGCTTGGCGCTGACTGGGGCATATTCGGCATATGAGCCGTTGCCGCTGGTTGCACCCGCCATGCCATATACTTCTTGGCCAACCGTTAATCCAGTTACGCCTTCACCGATTACTTCTACGGTACCAGCAAGGTCACCACCGATTATTGCCGGTAGGGCTAGCTGGATGAATTCTTTATAGGTTCCTTCACGCACGGCATAATCAAATGGGTTAACGCTAAAAGCGTTGACCGAAACCAGCACTTGACCAGATTTCAGTTCTGGTTTTTTAACTTCATTTATAACTATCGAGTCTTGGCCACCGTACTTTACTAATTGTGCTGCTTTCATGTTACCCCTGTTTTATCATTCAATACTATACATAATATAGTAATGGTCAAAGCGTGTCAAAACTTCTCGCAAAATTGCTATAATGTAAACAAGTAAAGCTTAATTGGAGACAGCGTGAGACGACTGCTGAGATTTTTGCGGCAATACAAGCTATTTAGCTTAGCTCTTTTCACAATATTTGTTGGATTAGCTCTGGAATTGACCCATCATCAAAAAATAGCCCATTGGTTGCTTTCGGTTGTGGCCATACTAGAGTTAGTCATGCTTTTAAAAAGCATGTGGGACGATTTTAGATCTGGTCGTTACGGCATAGATATCTTGGCCGCGACTGCCATCATTGCTTCGGTTATTTTAGGACAGTATTGGGCAGCAATCGTAATCGTAGTGATGCTAACGGGTGGTGAGGCATTAGAAGATTTCGCCCAACACCGCGCACGCAGCGAGTTAGACGCATTATTGAAACACGCCCCACATAAGGCCAATGTTTTGCGCAAAGGCAAAATAGTTAGAGTGACAGTCGAAGAGATTCACGTTGGCGACAAGCTAATGATTAAAGCTGGCGAGGTCGTGCCGGTTGATTCGACTATCATCGAAGGCGTGGCAAGTTTTGACGAATCGAGCTTGACTGGCGAAAGCATGCCAGAAACAAAAGAAATCGGAGATATGTTATTAAGCGGATCGGTTAACATTGACGGACCGGTTACCGCAAAAGCCACCGCAACTGCACAAGACAGCCAGTACCAACAGAT
>CAZXDL010000008.1:2549-33405 GCA_964639505.1 uncultured Candidatus Saccharibacteria bacterium
GGCATAATTGTTAAAACTGGCCTAGCCCTAGAACGTATGGCCGAAGCCAAAACCATTGCTTTTGACAAAACCGGCACCCTGACTAAAGGCATACCAAATGTTGATAAAGTTATTACTTCCGGTACACATAACCAACAAGAAGTTCTATCACTGGCGGCCAGTCTCGAGCAAAACTCTAATCATATAATTGCCCACGCCGTAGTTGAAGCAGCAAAAGCTCAAAACTTGAAGTACCAAAAAGCTAAGCATGTCAAAGAAATTAGCGGTCTTGGTTTGCAGGCGCAGGTTAAAGGTAAGCAGGTATTGGTAGGCCGTTTAAGCTTGCTGATTGATCGCGGTGTAAATTTGCCCGCTAACTTCAAGGCCGAAAAAATTAATAAAACTGTAGTATATGTAGCGATCGACGGAAGCTTAGCCGGCATTATCACCATGACTGACGAATTACGTCCAGAGAGCGCAGCCACACTCGAGCGGCTTCAAGACCTTGGCATTAAAGACATCTTAATGGTCACTGGCGATAATAAGGCAGCTGCCGAAGCTATTGCCACAAAAGTTGGTATAACTCAGGTTTATGCTGAAACCCTGCCCGCAGACAAACTGCATGTGATTGACGAAGTTGAAAACAGACCATTGATCTTTGTAGGAGATGGCGTTAATGACGCCCCGGTTTTAACTGCCGCCGATGTCGGCGTGGCGTTAGGCGCGCGCGGATCGACGGCAGCCAGTGAGTCAGCTGATATGGTAATTATGCTGGATGATTTCAGCCGAGTAGCTACGGCAACTGAGATATCAAAACGAACTTTTGGAATCGCCCGCCAGAGCATATTGATTGGCATTGGCTTAAGTCTGATTTTAATGGTGGTATTTTCGACCGGTAAATTCACTGCACTATCTGGAGCAATAATTCAGGAAGGTGTCGATGTGTTCGTAATCTTTAACGCTTTGCGCGCCCACCTGATTAAACCGTCAGGCATTGGTTAAAACCAAAGCCACAAACAGCGGCACCAACAGATTATCCAGCCCCATTACGAAAATATTTTCTAGGAATGTCGCGACTAAGCTGATACCCAAGATTGTCAAAAGACCTAGCTCGGTTGGGAAAAAACTGTTAAGCGAAACAAGTACAGCAAACGAAACAATAAAGAATGTTGCCGTCCCAATTAGACTTTTGGGATGACCGAACACTAGGTATTTGTGTCGTCGACCATACTTAGTGCCAATAACGGCAGCCAGGCCATCGGCTAAGCTCATTTGTAGCAGGGCTGCAGTATATACCCATTTTTCTTCAGTAAATAAAGCTATCAATCCCACTGCAACGGCGAAATACACCTCGCCCCACGTCGGCCTCTGGACGCTGTGGATCGCCTGAAATATATTGAAAGCTTTTGAAATACCAATTGCTATCAAAAACGCCAAACTTAAAATTTGAATCTGCTCCCAGCTCAAAAAGAAGGGCCAAAAAGCTACAAAACTACCTACCGTAATATGGATGAATTTACGGCTAAATTCATCGTGCAGAGCCTTTTTCCGATACCAAATTTCATTGGCAACAAGCACAATTAATACAGCAAGGATTGTCAGGACAAAAGGCATTAACGTATTGTACTCCATTAAAAATGGCCGAGCATAATGCTTCAGCCACTACTTGGTCGGGGAGACAGGATTTGAACCTGCGACCCCGCGGTCCCAAACCGCGTGCGCTACCAGACTGCGCCACTCCCCGATACAGGGGTTAATTATATCAGAAAACCTGCTGAATTTGATCTATAGAATTAGCTAATCCATTATCATTGGAGCTAACCAATACCGCGTTGAATTGCCTTGGGCCGACTGTCTCTAGAATATTTCTGGTGTGTTTGCCATCGCGCCACCTTGGCAGCACACTCTCGAACTTCACGCCAAGGCTAGCATCTAATACACCGCACATGCCGACATCGCTTATGTGCGCCGTGCCTTTTGGCAAAACACGTGCGTCGGCTGTTGGTACATGCCAATGATCACCGATAACGGCAGTAGCTCGGCCGTCAAGGTAATGGCCGATTACAACCTTTTCACTTGAATAGTCACCATGAAAGTTAACCATGACACCGCTTTTAGCAATATCTTTTTGACCATCAAGAATTTTATCGACGACTTTGAGCGGGTTATCAACTGGTTTTTCTGAATCTTTGCCGACAATCTGCCCGAGCAGACTTATTACCAGCACATTACTAACATACTTCCAGCCCAAACCCGGGGTGCCTTCCGGGTAGTTGGCCGGTCGAATTATTGGCTGAATAGGATCGCTCAATGCTGGATAGATATCGTCATTATTTAAGGTCCAGTTGCCGCCGGTGCAAAAATCTACACCGGCTTTTTTCAGCCTCTGGAAATCTGTTTGAGTAATCCCCTTACCATCGCTGACATTTTCAGCTTGAGCAATTACAAGATCAATTTGTTTTTCTTTACGAAGAGTTGGTAGAACTTTTTCAACTACTTCAATGCCGGCTTCACCCATGATGTCGCCGACATATAAAATGTTCATTGTACTATTTAGCGAATTCTATAGCGCGGGTTTCACGAATGACGTTCACTTTGATGGTACCTGGGTATTGCATGGTTGATTCTATTTTGGTTGCAATATCACGAGCTAGTTTGATTGCACTAAGGTCATCAACCGATTGCGGCTTGACGAAAACCCTGACTTCGCGGCCAGCGCTGATAGCGTAAGATTTGTCGATGCCTGGGAAGCCATTGGCAACGTTTTCGAGTTCGCGCATGCGTTCGCCAAAATTCTCAGCCGAAATATTTCGTGCACCTGGTCGGGCAGCACTAATGGCATCAACCGTACGAACAATCAAAGCTTCAACTGTCGTGGCTTCGACGTCATCATGGTGTTGTTCGGCTGCTAAAGCAACCTCTTCAGGTGCGCCATACTTGCGCAACATCTCACCACTTATGTGATGATGTTTGCCTTCCATCTTGTGCGTTAAGGCCTTGCCTAAATCGTGTACAAGTGCGGCATACTTAGCGGTCTTAACATCTGCGCCAACTTCTTCGGCGATGACAGCTGCGATGTGCGACATTTCAGTTGAGTGCTTCAAAACGTTTTGGCCATAGCTTGTGCGATATTTCAGCTCACCAAGCAGTTGCAGGATTTCTTTTGGAATGCCTATCACACCGCACTCGCGGGCTGCGTCTTCGCCTGCTTTAATGACGTCTTTTTCGACTTGCTTCTGCGCTTTATCAACGACTTCTTCAATACGACCAGGGTGAATTCGACCGTCTTTCATTAGCATCAACATTGTTTGACGAGCAACTTCGCGCCGGATCGGGTCAAAGCTACTGAGCACCACGTAGCCGGGTGTGTCGTCCACCATGATATCGACACCAGTTGCCCGTTGCAGCGCTTGAATGTTGCGGCCTTCCTTGCCGATAATGCGGCCCTTCATTTCCTCATCTTCGAGCTTAATGCTCGTTAGAGTACGCTCAGCGGTTACTTCGCTAGCCATTCGCTCCATCGCGGTCGTAATGATGACTGCAGCTTTTTCTTCGGCATTGTCTTTGGCTTCATTTTGAAGTTTGTTCACCAAGCCAATCAAATCATTTTTGATATCTCGCTCGGTCATTTGCATTAACTTGTCCGCCGCGTCGGCTTTAGTCAGTTTGGCGATTTTTTCGAGCTTCTCTTGTTGCTTGCCACGGATTTCACGAATCTCGTTTTTTAGCTGCTCGACTTCATCTTCATTTTTACGAAGTTTTTCGCTTCGTTTATCAAGTTCGTCGAGTTTTTTGTCCATGTTTTCTTCACGGGTAACTAAACGCTGTTCAAGATCTTTTAGCTCTTTACGACGTGAGTGTTCTTCCTTACGAGTCTCGTCGATTTCTTTTTTAGCGTCTTCTTTGGCCTCTTCGATTAACTTAGCTGCTTCCTTTTTAGCTTTTGCTAATTCCTTCTCGGCTTTTTCCTCCGCTGATGTTCTGCGTTGTCTTGTAATAACCGTGCTGGCGCCAAAGCCAACAGCAACACCTATAAAGGCGAGCAATACTCCTAGCATGTCTGTCCTTTCTGTACAGACCAGCGGGCCAGACGTCGCTATCACTTCTCTAGTCTGCGTTTACTGATCTGAAAGTCGAATTTAATTAAGTATAGAAAAGGATTTGATTGTCTCTCGATCCTCAATTCCTGATTTTAATATACGCCGTTTTTACTGTGCGGGTCAACTTTGTAATACGGCAAATACAATCGTTCTTTTATCGTACTGGCCTGTAGACTTATTAAAATTGCCGCCGCAAGTAATAAGGTTCAGGCCTTGCACCCCAGGTTGGGCTGAGGCAAGAGCAATACCTAAATCTAATGTCTTTGAGTCATAATCCTGAACCTTAACTACTTTATAATCAAAAGTTTTGTCATCGCCACGCTGAATTGTAATTACATCATTAGCTTTTAGGTTTTTGATATTTGAAAATATGCCCGGCTTAGTCGGGCCATGAACATGCCCATCTATTAATATCGCCCCGTTAGCTCCAGAATCACCAGGTTTGGCGCTGGCATTATACCAACCTGCATCATATATATTGCGCGGTGCCTGGAGAGCGTTATCTTTTGTAACTGCTAGGGGTTTAACCCTACCTACGACTGATTGGCTAGGAATTTTTATAAACTTAGGCAGCTCCGGTGCAACTTGATAGCCTGAAATATTGCCGGGCTTTGACTCGTCGGGTGGCGCGTCATCGCCAGCTTGTTGCGAAAGAGCAGAAACCTGCGCTTTTGCATCATGATTAGTCTTTAGGGTAATAGCCGACACGAAAACTCCAACAAAAAATATAATAACTGCCATAACCATCAATGCGGTCTGGCTATAATTGCGTCTCTTCTTCGTCTTAATAGTTGGGGTTCTTGCTTCAGGTTTAGCTAATACCTTATCAATTGTTTGAGAAACAGCTGGCAGATTGTCTGGTTTTGACTCGACTGTCAATTGAGACTTAAACGGTTTTGCAGCCGGTATAGAAAAATCTGAAATTGGCCGGCTAGGGCTTAGACTGTTGTTAAAGTACTTGGCTGAGGGCCGCAGCGGAGGATTTGATGCGCGCGGTATTAACTCCTCCCGTGCCTGGATTCTTCTTAGTCGCCCGTGGAAAACGGGATCGTCGAGACCGATTGGTGCTCGGTCAGCCATTTTTACCTCTTTACGTTCATTTTTTTATTTTGCGCGTACGGTGTTCATTCGCTTAGCAAGAACTACCAAACTCAGTGCAGCTAAGGTGGTAGTCGCTAAAACAGCGAAAGGATTTTTTGTCAGAAGTTCGAAACCTGTATTTGGACTTTTCGGTAGAGCGGCTGCGTTGATTGACTGTACCGTAAGAACTACGTCGTTACCATCGCCGCCGGTATAGCTGACGGTATAGGTAACACCATCGCCTGTTTCAGTGCCGCCTTGCGCAACTCCATTGAATGTTCCCGTAACTGCATCAGAACCATCATTATTAATCACTGTGTAGCTTTGGCCTACCGAAGGCACAAATCCACCATAAAGGGTCGGGGTTATCGTACCGTTAGTAACATCGACCGAACCGTTTACTATAGTCTGGTCATAGCCCGTGCAGGCTGTTGTTCCACCTATTTCAGCCTGAAAAGTACCATTTAGGGTCAAGCCGGATGTGGTCAGACAGCCTGGGCTGTGTCCCGGAGCGAGTATGCCACCAGTGTCTATGTTCAAGCTGCCTACAGTTCCACTACCCTTAAGGATCCCACCTTCAGCAACATATGTATCACCTCTTGTCCCGTCGATTGTAATGACATTGTTGCCGTAAATATCTACACTGTCAGATGTTGAATCAGAAATCGTCTTAGTGAATTTTGCAGATGTGTATGTGCCGTTTGGCGTACTTGAACCGTTGGCTGAGCTGGCAATGACTAGCTTGCCCATATAGCCAGGTAACATTGAAAAAGAATGAGAGCCAACCAGCGGACCTGAAATAGTAGTTGTGCCAGAATAACCGGCAAATGTTATGTCGCTCCCGAGAGTAATAGTCCCGCTCAATGTCGTGCCCGACGAAGGATCACCACTTGCTCCGTAAATCTCGGTTGCAAAATGAGACCCTGAACAGCTTGAGAAATCCCCGAGCTTAGGTACGGCGAAATCTCCGACCGCCATTGTGCTCTCACCGCTTAACGTTACGTTACCCTCAAGTGTTGTGAAACCACAAGGATAAAGCAGTAGTTCTGCCCCAGAATTTATGACCGCGCCTGTATCGCCGCTATCGCCTAGTGATTTGCTGGCTGAAGCAATAACATCACCACCGCTCGCAGTGATGCCTCCCTGCCAAGCAGAGTTATCCCCACCCAGCTCAATTGCACCATCACCGGTTTTTGTTATGCTCCCCGTACCGTCTATGTTACCGCCGAGAAAGGTATCTGCATGAGGATTATTAACGTTAACTGTTTGATCTCCGTCTAGTGTAATATCCGCATCTATCCAGCTTGTCGCGATAGATGTACTAGTATTAGGCACTGAGTTATCGGTAATGCCACCCGTCAGGGAAAACGGGTTACCGCTTACATAATAATCCCCGGGGCTGCCACTAACACCGCTACCTGTAAAGCTGATTGATTCGAAAGTGATACCATCAAGGTCATTAACTGGCCCCCTGTTAGCCACTTCGCGGGGAAATATTAGACGATCAGCATTTCCTGGAGTACCGCCGCCACAACCTGTCCAGTTACCCGCAGTACTAAAATTAAAATCTGCGTTGCCGGTCCAAGTACAGTCCTGGTCGGCCGCGTTTGCAAGTGGCATCCCAAGAGTTAATAAAGTCGATAGACTCAGTACAAAAGCCGAGCCGAGATGGAGCAATCGCTTGATTTTCATTTTTGCTTACCTTTTTGTTACACGTTTTCAAAGATAACTATAGGTTATGCCTCAGATAAGTCAACAACTTTATATCTGTAAAGTCCACGCCTGTGGATAACTACTTTTTTGCAGTCGTAACTCTAGGATCGGCTCCATAATCTGGCAATGCTAGCGTTTCATTTTTACCAGCCTTCAAGTTAGCAATAGCTGCTTCAATCCAGTTATCATTTGTTTGAGAATCAATTGGAATTTGTAGGCTGTCAGCGAGAGCATTGGCTACGCTAAAACCTATACGCAATCCAGTGAAACTACCCGGCCCCTTATAAATGACAATTCCCTCTAAATCACTAAATGATTTTTTTTGATCATCTAAAATTTGTTTTATCTTGAAATGCAGAGTTTCAGCTAATTTCCGATGTGCTTGCCATGAAAGGTAAGCCAGCTGTTTATAGTCGTCATACAGGCCAATTTCCGCGTCAGGCTTATCAGTGCGTAGAGTAATTATTAACATTACTTAACTTGTTAAGTATTAGAAGGAATTAGATATATCATGTGCTCCGGATATGAAAACCGCAAATGGCGACTATTATCGCCTATTGCACGGATATGGATGCTTAAACGATCCTGTGGCAAAAGGGTGTCAACCAGATTGGCCCACTCGACTGCCACGACGGCTTCTGGCTTACCTATGACTTCACCTAGTGTATTAGTCATAAGCCCCGGTTCGCCCAAGCGATAAAAGTCATAGTGATGTAGAGTAAGGTCGCCAGCTTTATATTCGCTACTCAATGTAAAACTAGGGCTGCCAACAATATCTTTGATACCCATGCCCTTAGCCATGCCCTTAACAAATACAGTTTTGCCGCCGCCAAGATCACTAACCAGCTCAATAACCTCACCACCCTTAAGCTTCTTTCCCACTAAAGCGGCGATTTTTAAAGTATCTTCTAAGCTGGTTGACTCGATTTCCCAGATCTGCGCGGTACTCATATATCCCGTATAGTATCGCGAGACCACCAATCAAGGCAAGTGTCCAGATGTGGATCGGACTGGTGGCTGGCTGGTCAGCGCTATAGCCTGAACTTTTGCCGATAGCGGTTTTTGAAACGTTAGACGAGCTGGACTTTGCCTTACTCGATGATTTTGATTTTTTAGAAGCTGTGGGCTGTTTTATCACATTCGCAGCATTTGGAGTTATGCTAGTTGTCCAGTACCATTTACCATTCGCGAGCGCCCATGACTGGCCATCTTTAGCCGAAGAGTATTGTGTGGTTGCCGATATTGAGTTACCAAACGGGTCAAGTAATTTCACCTGACTGCCCGTATTGCTGAGACTAAGGCCGGTTTCTTCGGATAAATAGGCTTTGAAGGATTTGGCAGGCATAGTTGCACCAGCTGGAAAACTATACTTACGTAAAGTGGAAAGACCAGTTTGCAAGCTAAAGCCAGTTAAATCAAAACTGACTGAATTTGGATTATATAGCTCAATGAATTCGTCAGTGGCATCATTGCCCGTACCACTTGGGTTAGGTAGCAACTCAGTAATTTGAGGAGCCATTAACCCGATATCACTCGCAGGCATAATCGGTAATACTGCACCATCCGCTTCTGCCGCGACGCTTATGATGGAAGCTGGTGGTTCGGAAGACGGCAAAAGTAGACCGAAACCATTGGGCACTTGTGCGGGAGTCGAGCTGGTTGTTATTAATCTGCAGGGATTTGCAGGATCGTTTTGGACAGTTAACCAATTACCAGAGCCAGGCAAAATAACGGACGGATTATTGCGGCTATCAAGCGGCTGACGCTGCATGAACGAACCGGTATTTGTAGGTAGCGTAACAGCTCCCGTGGCGGCAGTTTTCGACCAACCAACGAAGTCTTGTAAAACCTGTGCAACACCTGCTCCGGGGCTAGGCTGGCTATGGGACATAACTTGAATCATGCCGCTGGTGCTAGAAAATCCTAAAGATTGCGAGTCAATCGTTAGCTGGTAACAAAGCAATAGGCTGCTGTCATTAACCATATAATAACCATGCGGCGGCAAAGTACCGGAGAGACTGATCAGCCGGCTAGATGTAGCTTTAGTCAGGTCGTAGTTGTTGAAATATTCCAGCTGATATTTGCTCATATCTAAAGCAGTATCAGTCGAGTTGTAGAGCGTGATGAACTGACCGTTACTGCTTGTTATCTTGAACTGGCTTATGGCAAGGGAGGGGGCACTAGCCATATCAGCTGTCGCAGACATCGACCGGCCAAATAACAGTACAAACATGGCTGCTGTTGCTGTTAACGATATGGCTCTTGTCCGCCGCATAGTAGGAGGATTGTAGTCTTACTCGAAATGCAACTCCAAGCAGTAGCGTAATTAAAGTGCTCTAAAGATTAAATGATTTAATATTTCTATCGAGCAACTGATTATTTTTAACTTGGCGAGTATACTATTAACATGCTTCAGTTAAGTAATAGCCTCCTAAACAAATCCGTTTTATCACTCCGCACAGGTGGTATTATTGCGCAAATATCCGGGCCAATTATTAACCCAGACAACTTAAAAATTGAGGGTTTTTACTGCATCGACCGCTTCGAAAAAAAACAGCTAATCCTGCTATACCAAGACATTCGAGACATTTTATCAAAAGGGTTTGTCGTCAACGACCACGATGTTTTGTCCGAGCCCGAAGACCTTGTCAGGCTTAAAAAAGTCATCGATCTAAATTTTGACTTACTCGGTAAACAAGTCGCCACAACAGCTAAACAAAAAATTGGGAAGGTTAGCGATTACGCCGTCGAAACCGAAACGATGTACATACAAAAAATATATGTGGCGCAGTCAATTTTAAAAAGTTTTACCGGCGGCGCGCTTAGTATTGATCGAAATCAGGTTGTCGAAATAACTCCACGCCGCGTAATTATCAATGAACTCATGAACACAAGCGCGGCGACAGCTGCTGCGGCGGCTTAGCTAGCCAGCGCGTTTTTTATATCGTCATAGCTGAAGCCTTGACGAGCAAGGTATTGCATCAATTTTTGATCGTCTTGATATTTTGTCTGTCGACGCTTACTGGCAATCACTGCCTGCAGTGCAGACTGTTCTTGGGCACTATCATTCCCTAATGCCTGCTCTATGATATCGTCAGCAATTCGTTTTTTACGTAGCTCAGAAATCATTTTGCGACGCGAAGCAGGGCGGAGTAATCGACGGTCATTAACTATTGCTTTCGCAAGCTTTTCATCATCTATTAAACCAATATCACTTAACTTGTTAAGTATTTCATTTGCAAGGGCAGGGGAGGCCTTTTTTCTATACTCCAAGTAAAATTCGATTTCCCAGCGACTGCGGGGACGCATTGCGACATATCTGAGAGTTTGATTATAGAGTTTATCGTCGGCTGATATTTTTTTATAGTCGTTAACCTGCTCTTTAGTCAATTCTTGGCCACTGGCGAGCTTGCTTTCAAGCAGAGCAGATTCACTTAAAGAAAAGACATACTTCCCTTCTATAAAAATTGAATACCGATCAGTCCTCTTAGCCTGCTGTTTTATGCTAGTTATTTTCATTGAGAGCGGTCAGTAATTGTGGTAGGTCTGTAAAGCCAGCTGAACCAGTCAAATGCCCATCGTTGGGGATAATTATAATTTCGCTATCAGTTTGCTTAGCCATCCATTTAGCTTGCTCCAACGGACAGTGCCCGTCATTGTCGCCATGGATATAAATTAAGCGATTAGCTTTGGTTTTTAGCTTTTGATAATCAAAACCCTGAGGCGGAAACAAGTTCACAAAGCGATCCGTGTCTGTAAGCGGAGAGTTTTTGGTGTCATACCATGCCCCGACCATCACACCCACGTCGATATGAGGACATCGATCGTCCAGTAATAAATTGAGAACTGAAACAGCACCTGAGGAGTGACCGATGACTACGTTATCGGTAAAGTCCCAGCCCGAATCAAACAAGTAATCATTATAGACTTTCCTGTCTGGATAAGTGTTGTTTGGCAGTAAAGGTACCCAGACTTTATAGCCGTCGGCTTCTAACTGTTCTTTTGCCCATGGCAGCCAATTACCTTCTGGGCTACCACTAGTACCGTGCAAGATAACTGCTCTCTTCATCGACTACTCTTTGGCAGCTTCGGCGGCGCGGACCTTGTCGGCAATCTCCTTGAGGACTTTAGGATTTTCCTCTAGGTATGTCTTGGTGGCTTCGCGGCCTTGGCCGATTTTTTGGTCATTGTAGGCATACCAAGCGCCGGATTTTTCAACAATACCTGCTTCGGCAGCTAGATCGAGTACATCACCGGGCACGCTGATGCCTTTGTTGTACATGATGTCGAATTCCGCCTGGCGGAAAGGCGCCGCGACTTTGTTTTTTACGACTTTTACACGAGTACGGTTGCCGATTATGTCTTCACCTTGTTTAATCTGCCCGATGCGCCGAATATCCATCCGCACTGAGGCATAAAATTTGAGGGCGTTACCGCCGCTGGTTGTTTCGGGATTGCCAAACATAACGCCGATTTTCATGCGAATCTGGTTAATGAAAATTACACTTGCTTTGGAACGGTTAATTACGCCTGTTAGCTTTCGTAAAGCCTGGCTCATCAGACGAGCCTGCAGACCTGGCAGAGAATCACCCATATCGCCTTCGATTTCAGCCCTCGGCACAAGTGCGGCGACAGAGTCCACAACGATAATATCGACAGCGTTAGAACGAACTAATGTTTCGACAATTTCAAGCGCCTGTTCGCCGTTATCGGGCTGACTAAGCAGCAGGTTTTCGACATCTACACCAATCCGCTTGGCATAGGCAGGGTCAAGCGCATGCTCGGCATCGATAAAGGCAGCGGTGCCACCGTTACGTTGGACTTCAGCGATCGCGTGCAGAGTTAAAGTTGTTTTGCCAGATGATTCAGGCCCGTATATTTCGATCACGCGGCCTCGGGGGATACCGCCACCCAGCGCAATATCAAGGCTTAAAGCGCCAGTAGATGTAGTTTCGACAGCCACGGGGTGGGATTGGCCAAGTTTCATAATTGCGCCCTTGCCGAATTGTTTCTCGATTGAGTCCATAGCTAGTCCTAGCGCCTTGGACTTGCCTTCGCTATCACCCGATTTAACTTCTTGCATCTCTTTAGCTTCTTTTACTTTTGCCGCCATATTAACCTCCTGTGGTCGTTAGACTGTCGATTCCACCCACTTACTAATATTCTAGCACTATAGGTACATGCCTGACATTTGAAAAATGCTACAGCTTTCTAGTTTTGAAGTTTTAATCTTAATTTAAGAAATAGAGCATACTGCTCACGTTTCTGCTAAAATGTGCCCAGGATGGGTGAACCCTTAAGATAGACATTTGTTATGAGAATTCCTGATTCATTAGTCGAGAAACTCCTCAATAAAAGCGGCGATTTTAGTAAAGATCAGCTGACGGCTCTGCATGAACAGGCAGCAGCCGACAAACAACCCCTGCAGGATGTTGTTATAAAAAACAATTTGGTCAGTGAAAAAGATCTGACAAAGCTGTACGCCGACGAAATAGAAGTTCCATTTATTGAGCTAAAAGCTGCTGAAATAAAGCATGAGGTACTGAAGTTATTGCCGGAGCGCATCGCGCGTCAATATAATGCTGTCGTTTTTGAAGTCGACAAAGACGAGACCAAGCTGATCGCGATGGAAGACCCAGACGACATCCAGGCACTTAACTTTTTACAGAAGCAGCTAGGCAACAAGCTAAAAGTCCATATCACTACAGCTAGTTTGCTGCAGTCCGCACTTGATCAATATCGCGGCAATATTAGCAGCGAGCTAACCAAGGTTATTGCTAGCAATGAAGTTCCGGTTGAAGCTGAAGAAGTGGACGAGAGCGATCTAGCAGAAGATTCTCCTGTAGCCCAAACCGTAAATATAATTATCGAATACGGCGTGAAGGCTGGCGCCAGCGACATTCATATCGAGCCCCGTGAAGAATTTGTTGTCGTGCGTTATCGAATTGATGGCGTATTACGCGAAACTAACAAATTGCCTCGTAAGCTACTCGGCGCATTGGTGAGTCGCATCAAGATTTTAAGCAATCTAAAAATCGATGAGCACCGGGCTCCCCAAGATGGGCGCTTTAAGGTAGAAATAAGCGGACTGGTTTATGCTCTGCGAGTATCAACCTTGCCGATTCTTGATGGCGAAAAGGTGGTTATGCGTATCCTTAACGAATCAAGTAAACCTGCCGACTTCACGGAGCTTGGTTTTTGGGGCACCGCGCTGGCAGATATGAAACAGGCCATTATTCAGCCGCATGGCATGGTTTTAGTAACCGGCCCGACAGGCTCCGGCAAATCAACCACTTTATTTAGCGTTTTAAGTTCACTCAATACGCCGGGCGTAAATATTTCTACAGTTGAAGACCCTGTCGAGTATCACGTCGTTGGCGCCAATCAAGTTCAGGTTAATGCGGTTGCTGGCATGACCTTTACCAATGGGTTGCGGGCACTGCTCAGACAAGATCCAAATATTATCATGGTTGGCGAGATTCGAGATGGCGAAACAGCCGATCTAGCCGTACAGGCAGCGCTGACTGGCCACCTGGTTTTTAGCACCCTTCACACCAACAACGCCGCGACTTGCCTGCCTCGCTTGCTCGATATGGGCGTCGAGCCATTTCTAATTGCCAGCACAGTGAGAGTGGTAATTGGGCAGCGCTTGGTACGACGGTTGTGTGTTGATTGTCGTGAAGAATTTAAGCCTGACGATACTTATCTAAAAGGGCTTGATAAATCATTTAACCTAACCGCAAATGGCGGCGCAAAAAGATTCCATGAGCTTGAAGAACAGGCCATAAAAGATGGTATTGGAACATCTGCCGCAGGTAAAGGCAAGGAAGTTACAGGCCTAAGCAGTACTGCAACGGAAATATCACGACTCTGGAAAGCCAAAGATAACGGTTGCGAGCATTGTAATCACACCGGCTATAAAGGACGAATTGGCATTTATGAAGTCCTGACCAACTCAGCTAATATTCAAAAGATGATTGTCACCAACAGCACATCCGAAAATATTAATAGCGCAGCAATAACTGATGGCATGCTTACCATGCAATTAGATGGCCTAGTTAAATCATTGCGTGGACAAACAACTATCGAAGAAGTATTACGCGTAACTGCGCAGGAATAAAATGGAATTTAAATACACTGCAAAAACCAAAGATGGTAAAA
This sequence comes from uncultured Candidatus Saccharibacteria bacterium, assembly GCA_964639505.1. GTDB lineage: Bacteria > Patescibacteriota > Saccharimonadia > Saccharimonadales > UBA4665 > CAZXDL01. The sequence goes on from CAZXDL010000008.1 coordinate 16,583, forward strand.
CTGTAACCGGTACGGCGGCGGCGGCCAACAAACAGGCGTTAATGGCCCTGCTACACAAAGAAGATCTACACCCAGTCGTCATAGAAATCGCTAAGGGCAAACGGAAGTCGGGTGGCTTTTTAAGTAGCAAAAAGAAAGTTAAGCTTAACGATTTAGTAATTTTTACTCGCCAGCTATCCACGATGATTACAGCAGGAGTGCCGCTCGCCCGCTCATTGTCGGCCCTACAAAGTGAAGCCTCCAACCCATATATGCGGGAGGTTTTAGCCGGCATAACCAAGGATGTTGAAGGTGGCATAGCTTTAGGTGATGCTTTTTCGAAATATCCCGACGTATTCTCAGATGTTTATGTAAACATGGTCAGAGCCGGCGAAGAAGGCGGTATTTTAGATGACATCCTTAAACGCTTAGCTACGCAAGTTGAAGGCGACGCTAGCATGCGCAAAAAGATTAAAAGCGCCATGATGTACCCTGTAGTCATCCTTGTAGTTACCGTAATCGCCTTTTTTGGCATCATGCTATTTATCGTACCTAAGCTAGGTGGCATATTACTCTCGCTCGGTGGGCCAAATGCCAAATTGCCAATTTATACTCAGGTGTTGCTCAATATAAGTAATTTCTGCAAGGATGCCACGATCATTCCACATGTGCCAAATCTGATATTAATAACTATCGCGGCTGGCATTGCTCTGTTTTTCGCGAGACGCTATGTGCGCACAGAAGCTGGAAAGTACAAATTCCATGCCATCTTGCTGCGTTTACCAGTTGTTGGCAATGTTATCCAAAAGATTGCGGTCGCGCGATTTTCTCGCACATTTGCCTCGTTGATGGGTGCAGGTGTTAGCGTGCTGGACGCACTCGAAGTAACAGGCGCCGCCATCGGCAATAAAGTTATCGAAGAAGAGCTTAAAGAAGCATCAAAAGAAGTGAGAAATGGTAAGCCGCTAAGCGAGCCTATTGGTAAAAGCAAGAACTTTCCGCCAATTGTGGCGCAGATGCTTATCGTAGGTGAAGAAACAGGCCAAATAGACACCGTGCTTACCAAAATCGCGGATTTTTATGAAGAAGAGGTCGCAGTACTAATCGACGGTTTGGCATCCATAATCGAGCCGATAATGATTGTCTGTCTCGGAGCCGCAGTCGGCTTAATTGCTGCATCAGTTATGGGTCCGATCGCCAACCTATCAAAAACAGCCGGCGGTTAATCTGTTTAAAAAAACTTGACGCCAGACCGCTTATGGCTATAATCAATCTCAGATACTTTCGGCGATTAGTGCTGCAAGATCAATAAATAAGGTTAATAAATAAATCAAGGAGGGTGGGCTCTCATGATCTCCCTTAAAAAAAGTAATAAAGGTTTCACGATCGTCGAACTTTTGATCGTCATCGTGGTCATAGGTATTTTGGCGTTGCTCGTCATAACCACCTATAGCGGTATTCAGGCAAAAGCACGTAACTCGAAGCGGTCTTCAGACATCAAGTCTATTCAGACCAACCTAGAAGCGTTCTATACTTCGAGCGGTTACTACCCAAGCCGGGATAACATGAACACGTCAAGTTGGCGCACAACCAACATGAAGAGCTTCGACCAAAACGCTCTTAAAGATCCATCATCAACAAACTGTGATCCTGCCACAAGCACGCCTTCGTCTAACCCTTGTTTAGTCGCGGCTGCAGCAGCAAAGACATATTCTTACGCTGTAACACAGGCTGATGGCTCACCTTGTGAAAGCGATAACACAACCTGTCAAAAATACACCCTTACGGGTACTTTTGAAGGCACAGTTAACGGCAAGACAACTGTAACAGCTCAAAACCAAGACGGTAGCTAAGAAATATAGCTTAGTACACCTAAAAGCCCCGGAATCTTCCGGGGCTTTTTTAGTATGCCTGAGCTTTTATACCTAAAGTGATGTGTATATCACGGCCCCGTCAGAACCTCACGCCAGGATAGGAAGTTGTAGCCTGACGTTAGTGGATAGCTTGGTGGCGGAGCGTAACGCAAGTTGTAGTCATATTGAGTAGTGTTGTTAAGGATGCCTGAGATTCTGTTGCCGTTGACAAGTACTGTGTCCGTTAAATCGCACCCACCTCCCTGCTGCCATGTCCAGGTCCAAGTTTGCCTGGTAGCAACCGATCCATAAAAAGTAAACGTTTGGTTTGAATTGCCCCAGCCTTTTGTACAGCGGCCAGAATCCGTGCGATATCGGCCCGGATACCAAACTTCACCTGCTTGCGCCAAGACAGCCGCGTCAACCTCAAAATTAAAGCTGCCTGTACTAGGTGGTGCATAGGGCGCGATGATGACGGCATCTTGCGCTACTAAACCAATAGCGTCGGTTCCGTTTTTTGTGCTGTATGCCAAATCATCCGCAATGACGATATTCGTATAGCTAGCAGGTCCTGACGCAGTTAATCTGCCTGAAGCGATTGTTACTCGGCCATGATACGTCGGATTAGATCTAACCCAAACGTTGTCTTCGGCAAAAATCACGCCTGAAGATGGTATGGTTATTCCAGTTTGCACTAGTGTGCGCGTTAAGGCAGCAGTATAAGTCGTTTGTTTGTCGGCTTCTGCATCTACTTTATATAGATCATACGTCCCGTTGGTATTTAGCTGAATCAGGTAGCCTTTCACCTCATTGTAGCTTGCCTGGCGTTGCGGCAAATAAGCGGCTGTTGTTGTGTTTGGGATCTGACTACAGGCGTTGGCTTGGGTAGCCAGTGAAGCGGTAGAGGCTACCGAGGCAAAGGCTACTTTTTTGATATCACATAGACTACTACTAACCTGATTGAAGTCGACCGAGCTGACAGGATACAGCCAATCGGTCTTTGTGCGAGTGTTACAGTTGACTGGGGTAGTTACGCTTGAATCACACCAAACTCCGGGTCTATTCGTGCCACCGCCCAAGCCGGCTGGCGGCGTATAGGTCGCGTTGGCGCTACTGGCCGTTGAGGTGTTGGCACCGTCCAGACGTATACCGAGGTTGGAGTGAATTGGTCCATCGGCTGTTTCCGTACTTCCAAACCACAACGCGTTATCCGATACCACGCCATAGTTGGCAAACGAAGGTGAGCCGATTTGCGCTTCAACAGTACGTTTAATGTTGCTGCCGTTAGCCTGTCCGATAGACCTAACCTTTACCACAGTTGATCCGTTGCCAGCCGGTTTTAACCACAAGGTATAAGTGCCGATAACTTTGCCGGAGTTGTCGGTGTAATTGTGTACATAAGGCCCATAACCAAGCTGAGGATCTGGAGTTGTAGGCGTAGTTTTGCCGTCTTTATAATCTGTATTATTGTGGTTAAGATGCCAGAGGTAGTAATTAAGACCAGACTCAGCGATATTGAATGACTGTTGGCTTTTTATGACGTTGCCAACAACAAAGAAATTATTCATCGTAATCTGAACTACTGCTAACGCAGAAATCGAAAACGCAATAATTAATGACAGTAGTGCCGGGATCATAGATTTACCTTCCGGTTGCGCAAGCTAACAGATGTGCTCATTTGCTGCCCGTTTGACGATCTGGAGGCTGGTACATATAAATTCACATTAATGGTTGCTATGGTGTGTTGATTGGCAACTGGCGGCGTAAGCAAAGTGCCCGTGCTGTCATAGTAATCAAACAGGTTTACGGTCGGTTTTTTATAATAGTTTGAAATGATGGTGTAAGTTCGTTTCGAGGCGGTTATTGGCGTGCCGATGGGTGGGTTGGCTGTCATGGGCGTAACATCTACCATAAGCTGATTATTGCTTGCGTTTAAATAATAGCGGACAACTGATGTGTACGTGTCGCCTGGGGAAAAATAAGCATAGGCAGTCATATCATTTGAACCAACAGACGTAATATCAACAATTCCCCGCAATACTTTACTGATCCTTTGCGACTGTTGGGCTAACTCAGAAAAGTTAGTAGCGTCCGTCTGATAGGAACTGTACAGTTTCAGATAACCCGAAAAGAAGACACCAAAGCTAGCAAAAAGTATCCCCACAAGAGAAATAACAACCAGTAGTTCAACTAGGCTGAAGCCAGCATTTGAATTTGCCGGTCTACGGGACAACATTTATGCCTCCTAGCGGCGTTGTGGGCAATACCAACGAATTTCCGCCTGAAGTTATGGTGAGCTGGAGCATGCCAACCGAAGCGGTCGAAATGTTAACCGTACAGCTAAGTGTAGTTGCTGGCGAAGCATTACCGGTGCAAGAGGCTATATATGTGTTGCCGCCTTGAGTAAACTTAACCTGCGTGCTGCAGCTTGCCGGATTTGAGTTACATGGCAAATTGACGCCAGTTATATTAAACGGCAGGCTTGAAAGCGGATCGCTAGATTGATCGGCTGTCGAGCGTGAAATTTTAGTGATTCTTGGGAAACTGCTGTTAGTCGTTAACATTAGTCGCACCTTTTGCAGATATTCACCTCCCCCGTAGCTATAGGTTGTCGTCGGTGGACTCGAAGCTAAATATGTCGGAATTGTTATCGGGTTTAAGGAGTTAATTCCGCCATAAGGTACGGCGGCGGCAAGATAATAGGTAGTGCCGCCAACAGTACAGCTGGTCGCACCAATATCGCCACAAAAGATATAATCGCCGGGTACTCGATTTGTAAGTGCCCCTAAACCACTCGCATCGGTCAACAGTCGATTGTCTTGAGCACCCTTGTTGCCGTCAAAGTTGACATGCATGTTGTCGTAGTAGTAAGTCGTATCCGTCGCATCGGCGTAACGCTTATAGCCACCTTTGATAAATACTTTTGCGGCCGGTATTGGATTTCCGTTGGTGTCGGTTGTTTCAACAATCAGGCTGTTTTGCCCCATTGGGTAAATTTTTAGGGTAGAGAGCACGGAATTTTGAGCGATCAGATTTACATTTGGATAAGTTGGTTGCAGCGAACCGGCAGGAACGATGGTGCTCAACGAAGAGTAGCCATTTAGCGAGGCGGTTACATTGTAGTCGTAATTAGTTGAATCTGGCGGCAGACCATAAAAGATAACCATACCGTTGCTGTCAGTAGTATCCGAAACGTTAATTGCTGGTGAAGAGGTGGTGTTAGTAACAACGACCGTAGCGCCTGAGATTGGATTGCTGCTGCCATCAATGACTTTTACAAATAGAGCACCCGTGTTGCTGGATGTTTCAGCCACACGAGCGGAGATATTTGTGTCTAGGGTTGCGAGGTTATGTAAGGCTGTGTCGGTTACTGTTACGGTAGCATTTTTGGTGTCGGCAGGGTTGCTATCTAGCGCCGGCGCACCAGTGGGTGGCGGATAATTATGACAGTACTGCTGTTTAAGTGCCAGTGTAGGATAAGATCCACAGCCATCAAACGCGTCGTCAGCGTAGTCTATGCTGGTCTTGACTATGTACTTTTCGCCGTTAACTTTTACGTTAAAGCTAGCAGGTATCGTTGTGCTTGATGGAATGGCGCCACCAGCAACCGCCAACTGATCATAAGACAGCTCTTTTAGATATTCCATCTGGTTATTGGCAAGCGTGTATGCCACTGCCTGTCTTTTAGACACAATCGCGCTGTGCAGTAACGCGGTTAAAAGCTGAAAAGCTGCGAGAGCAATAATACCAAGCACTAGCAGACTGACCATCAGCTCGACAAGCGTATAACCACCTTGTTGTCGACGCATATGATATAAATTATAGGAAAGCATAAGGTTTTTGCCTAATTAATCCCTTCTAAACTCTTGAGAACAACGAAAACATATCTGATATACTAATCATAAGCCTTTTGCCTGAGGTGGGCAGCTTATATGAAAACCGATAAAATACCCAACTTTTACCACGACAAACCCCTGTTTGGCTTAGATATTGGTCATGGCTCGCTTAAAGTTATGCAACTGACCGAGCCGCCCTTCGATGTTGATCTCAAGGGTTATCGTCCTAAAGTGGTGGGATACGGTTTTACTTCTTTTGATAAATCAGCTCAAGACAATGGCGTAGTTGTACAACCTGAAATTATCGCTAAGGCGGCGCACAAGCTCTTTAAAGATGGACTTGTGGGCAATATTAATTCACGCCGAGTAGCAGTGGCGATACCTGCCTACAGAACCTTTACACGCGCACTTGAGCTTCCAAAACTTCAGGCCAAAGAGCTTGAGGAAGCAGTGGAACTAGAGGCAGAACAATACATATCAATGCCGCTTGAAGAACTTTATCTAGATTACAAAGTTGTACGTCAAACAGAGACTGATATAGAGTTGTTCGTAGTTGCGGTACCGCGAAAAATAGTCGACTCTTATGTTGATTTGACCCAAATACTGGGGCTAGAAGCGATTCTGATTGAACCAACGCTCAGTTCGTCAGGCAGACTTTTTTCGATTGGCGATACCAGCAACGAGCCGGCCTTTATCATCGACTTTGGCACTCTGTCGTGCGACATAAGCGTCTTTGATAAAGATATATTGGTTACAGGTACGGTTGTGCAGGGTGGCGGGGCCAATTTCACCAATGCGATCAAGAGTAAGCTAGACGTTACGCTCGAAGAAGCCGGTTTGATAAAGACACGCTACGGATTAGGAGCCAGCAAACGACAAAAGGAAATTGAAGAGGCCCTAGCACCGACACTCGGCCTGATTGTTAAAGAAATTCGTCGTATGTTGCGCTATTACGAAGAACGCTATGGTCAAGAACGCCCGATTAAGCAAATCATTACTCTAGGCGGCGGCGCAAACATGCCGGGACTTAGTGAATATTTGACTAGCGTTTTGCGAATGGCTGTCAGACACTTCGACCCTTGGCAGTATTTCAATTTTAAAGGCTTAGACCCTCCGTCAGTCGCCGATCGACCGATGTATGCAATTGCAGCCGGCCTAAGCTTGGCTCATCCAAAAGAGGTTTTTAAGCATGATTAACCTACTTCCACCCGAAACAAAGACGAGCCTTCGATATGCACGCAGCAATGTTTTGCTGAGAAAGTGGATATTTATGTCGTTAATCGCGCTGGTTGGACTGGGTCTTATTGCAACTTACGGCTTACTAACTATTCAGCAATCTAGCCGACATTACGAAAAAGATATTGCAGCCAGTCAGGCACTGTTCAAAAAAGAAAATTTCGAGGGCACACAAAAAAGAGCCGAGGAAATCAGCAGCAGCTTTAAGCTAGTAGTAAAGGTCCTACAGCAAGAAATTCTCTTTTCTGAACTTATCCAGAAAATTGCTACTACAGTCCCCCGTGGCGCTAATCTAACGGGCTTAACTATCAATCAAGGGCAAAAGGCCATCGATGTATCAGCTAATGCGGTGGACTATAATACAGCTGCGCAAGTCCAAGTTAATTTGGCTGATTCAAAAAACGGTATTTTTAGTAAAGCTGACATTATTAGCATTAATTGCAGCAGTAAATCCGATTCTGGTGGTGCACCCAGCCTCTACCCATGTACAGTCAACGTCCGTGCGCTATTTTCAAACACGGATTCGTTCCTATTTATAAATAAAGACAAAAAGGCCAAGCCATGAGCGCAAAACGATTCCACTTCGTTCTTATCGGGGTAATGTGTTTTATGATTGTGGCGCTTGTTGGTGGCGCCTACGGAATAAATTCATTGTTGAGCAAGCGAGCAAACAGCCTGACCGCCCTTAAAGCCAAAAGCAAAGCTCTGGAACAGCAAGCGATTGGCCTGACAAAAGTTAAAAAAGATATAGAAAAATACGCTGAGCTCGAAAAAATAACGAAATCGATAGTACCCGAAGATAAGAGCCAAGCCGAGGCGGTTGGTGAAATTGTAAAGATTGCCGAACAAAATGGCATAAGCATCGCTTCTATCACTTTCCCGGCTTCTACGCTTGGAGCCGGACCAGTCTCGACAACTCAAACCACCACTCCTGCCCCAACTCCAGCTGACGCAAACAAAAAGAGCTTGTCTCAGCTTCAAGCAGTTAAAAATATTCCTGGCGTGTATCAGCTGCAGATTACAGTCAACAGCGACACTAATAAACCGGTGCTTTACGATAAATTTATTGCCTTCCTCAGCGCGCTTGAAAATAACCGCCGCACAGCTCAGGTGAGTAGCATTACGATACAGCCGCAATCGGCTAATGCGAAATATTTATCCTTCACATTAACATTAAATGGATACATAAAACCATGAGTGAAAAAAAATTAGCACCCAAGGCACTACTCACAGAGTTGTTGTCAAAATCGGCCAAGCTTAAACCATATATATTCCCTGGCTTCTTAATATTTATTGGCTTAATCTACGGTTTCTTATTTTTGAGAATAAACGGCCTGGTCAGTGCAGAACCTTCCGAAACAGAAATAAGCAGTCAGGTAAAAACTGCAAAAGTTCCTTATATCGACTCAGATGTAGTAGACCAGCTTCAGTCGCTCAAAGACAATAGCACCAGTGTTGAATCTTTCTTTGAAAGCCGAACTAACCCGTTTGAATAATACTAAGGCTGGGTTTGATGCCTTTGGTCGTAGATTTCTCGGGCTTGCAAGATCTGCCTAGCATAATAATTGGGGTTGGGGCAGTATAAAAACGCGAATTTAGACTTTTCGCCGGCTGTTTCGGCCTTTATAACCCCAAAATTAAAGGCGCTTGCCAAAACCCCGTTCTTTTCAACTGTTACGTCCTCAATGCTGTGCATCGCTAGCTGACTTGATTCACGATGAAATAAACCTGTTTGTGTAACTTGAGTAATGCTGTCAGAGGTAACTATCCAGCGATTTCCCCAATATATATGAGTAGAAATAAAAGCAAAAGCAGTGCTCAAAAATAATAAAACTATAAAGACTGCGGCCCCAACTTGGGTTGCTGTATCGCTATTGGCTGAGTTACCAAAAATGGCTGGGATAATCCCAAACACAAATACTGCCACAGTCACAAGTAAAAACCCTGTGAGAATATATATGCCGAAAATACCAATAGGATGCCGCCGTATAATGCATATTAATCTCTCGCCAGGCTGTATTACAGTAAGGTCATCACCTACTTTTTGCTTTGTGTCTTGGGGCAGATTGGACTGGTATTGATCCTGCGGGTTCATAGCTTAAGTATAGCCTAAAGCAGCGCCGGCTGATCGCTGTCCTTATGGGGCTTTTTGCCCAGATGCTGATAGGTTTTATGTGTTACTTTGCGGCCGCGAGGTGTCCGCTCTAGCAAGCCAATTTGCATTAAATACGGCTCATAGAAATCCTCGATAGTGCCTCTCTCTTCCGCAGTCAGGGCTGCTAGCGTCTCAACGCCGACCGGACCACCGTTATAGTTGTCAATTATTGCGGCTAACAGCAGTCTGTCAGAGTGATCTAGGCCTAGTTCATCTATATCTAGAAGCTCAAAGGCTTTTTTACTTATGACAGTGTCGATTATTCCATCACCATTAACATCGGCGTAGTCGCGCACCCGCTTGAGCATGCGGTTGGCGATGCGCGGAGTTAGGCGTGAACGCTTGGCTAGTTCAGCCGCGGCAGGTTTGTCAATTTTGACTTTTAAAATTTTGGCGGCTCGGGCCACTATCTGCTCTATCTCGTCATCTGTATAGAAGGGCAAGCGGTGAATCATACCAAAGCGGTCGCGCAATGGCGCAGCTAATGATCCTGTGCGGGTGGTAGCACCAATAATCGTAAATTGTGGCAAATCAAGCCGCAATGAGCGCGCCGAGGGACCCTTGCCTAGCATAATATCGAGTTTGAAATCCTCCATTGCGGAGTACAAAACCTCTTCGACATTACGATTTAAGCGATGAATTTCATCAACGAACAAGATATCGCCGTCTTGCAGATTAGTGAGCAGACTTGCAAGGTCCCCGGCGCGCTCAATTGCCGGTCCGCTTGTGACACGAATTTGGGCTCCCATTTCGTTGGCAATCACATTTGCCATCGTAGTTTTGCCAAGACCCGGCGGGCCGTGCAAAAGTACGTGGTCGAGCGGCTCACCCCTTTTTTTGGCAGCATCAATTGCAAGTTTAAGATTTTGTTTGAGTTTTTCTTGGCCGATGTAATTATCAAAATCACGCGGCCTGAGCGTTACCTCAAGCTCAACTTCTTGCTCGTCAGTCGGCTCGTCTGCCGGGTTTAAAATCCGATCAATCATTACCTAATAGTATACCTTACATCTGGCTACGGGATGTGTACTGGGCTCCAGCAGGTACGCAGATCACGGTCAAGTTTTGCCAAATCGGACATGTCTTGTTTATCAAGCTTAAAATCAAATACGTTGATGTTTTCGGCAATTCGGCTTCGTGTAACGGACTTTGGGATTACGACCATGTTTTGCTCAAGCAGCCATTTAATCATTATCTGGGCATAGGTTTTGTGATGCTTTTCGGCGATTTTGGTAATAGTGTCTTCTTTCAACTCGTTTGCCTTACCATGTGCCAGCGGCGAGTAAGCCTCGACGACGATATCATTATCATTACAATACTTAACAAGTTCAGGTTGCTGTAAAAATAGATGTAGTTCAACTTGATTGACTACAGGCTTAACACCGGAGTAATCTTGCATTTCTTTTAGGTGTCTTATCGTATAGTTGCTCACTCCAATCGATCGTGCCTGCCCACTTGCTTTAATATCTACAAGCGCTTTCCAGCTACTCTTGCGTAAAAAGGTCACGGGAAAATGCAACAAAAGCAGGTCAACATAATCTGTTTTTAAATTAGTAAGCGATTCTGCAAAAGTTTTTTTGGCCCTTTTTTCGCCAAAGTGCTCAACGGCGATTTTAGTAGTGATAAATAGCTGACTCCGCTTCAGGCCAGTCGTGCCCCAGATTTCACCCAAGAATTGTTCGTTATCATAAGCCTGTGCGGTATCAAAATGACGATAGCCAGATTCAATCGCTGCGTAAAAAGCCGTATTAAATTCCCTTTGATCGGTTATTTTCCAGGTGCCTAGTCCAATTTGAGGAATTTTGTTGCCGTCGGCGAGCTGTACGTTAGGCGTGCTCATTTTACCGTGCTTTTTAGCGCTTGTTTTATCCTATCAGCAGTTGGTAATTCAGAACTTATACCGTGTAGAGCCTTTGAAGCATCCTGAACCGTATATCCTAGAGAGACCAAGGCTTCAACAGCTTCATCGCTCGCCCCAGAACTTTCGCTTTGTAGTAATCCGGTGGTCTCAAGATCAACTCCGACCAAGCCGACTTTGTCTTTAAGTTCAACCACAACACGTTCAGCCACCCGCTTACCAACTCCGTTAGCTTGCTGGATGAATTTTACGTCTCCAGAAGCAATTGCTTGTCTAACATCTTGCGCCGAGCCAATGCTTAACATGTTAAGTGCCATTTTGGGTCCTACTCCGCTCACTTCGAGCAATTGCTCAAATAGACTTTTTGTGTCTTTTGCCAAAAAACCAAAGAGATCATGGGCTTGTTCCCTAATATGCTCGTAGACGTATACTTTTGTAGACTCGCCAATTTTAAGCTGGCTGTACTCTTCTGCGGGCACAAGCAAGCCATAACCAACACCGCTAACATTCAAGACTACAACGTCTGCTAACTTTTCTGAAACTGTCCCTTCCAGTGTCGCAATCATCTGACTATTATCGCATAGTCATGCTGTGCGTGATAGCCGCGGCGAGGGCATCGGCGCAGTCATCAGGCTTGGGCACTTCCTTGAGCTGGAGGATGACTCGGACCATTTCTTGAATCTGTTTTTTGTCGGCTTTACCGTAGCCAGTTAATCCCTGTTTGATTTGTTGAGGTGTGTATTCAGCAATTTTTAGCCCTGCCTGCATCCCGCATAACAAAACGACTCCCCTAGCCTGCGCAACCGTCATTGCGGTAGTCACGTTTTGCGCAAAGAATAGCTTCTCGACTGCCATCTCGGTTGGCTTGCTCGCCACGATAATGTCGGTAAGCTCCTCATATATCGTCTGCAGCCGAACCGCATCATCCTCTTTTACTGGGGTCCGGATAACTCCACCATCAACCAGCTGGGCTTTGCCTTTTGAAACTTCAATCACCCCAAACCCCAAAATTCCTGTGCCTGGATCGATACCTATTATCCTCATGTTATTCTCTTTTTATAAATACCCCGGAGTACTAATTCCACTAGGAACATAATCCCTCCCCAAACAATTAAATTAAGTAATAATTTAGGAGTGTCGATTTGCTTGTTTTCATATTTAGTTGGGGTGTATGTTGGATCTGCCGTGCCAGCACCAACGCCCTTATCAATCGTCAGCCACGTAAATGGTAGGCCATATTTTGAAGCCTCGCCCTTTTTATAACCACCTATAACACTATAGCCAGTCGGATATTTTGGGTGCGGCCAAAACAGAATTACACCTAACGATACCGTGGCTATCAACACGAAAAGGAGTCCTTTATACCAACGCATGTTTATATCTTACCTCTTTTGTTTTTTTTGTATTATTCTGGTAGGTCGAATTCGAAGTTTACGTGCGTATTTGAGACATCATCAAGATCATCAAGCGCTTCCATCATGCGCATGATTTTGCCTGATGTATTGGCATCTGAAACAACGACGGTATTGTTTGGCACATAAGTAATTTCGGCTTCTTTGATTTCTAGTCCGGCGCTGGTGAGTGCTTCGCGAACTTTAGCGAGCTCTTTTGCGTCTGTGTATATAAGTGACTCGCCGTCTTCTTCTTGGACGTCGTCGGCACCTGCTTCTAGGGCTTGCATAAGTACATCATCTCCTCTGCCGCTAACTCGAATTAAGCCTTTGCGATCAAACTGAAAAGCAACGGCGCCTTTTTCGGCAATGCTGCCGCCATGTTTAGAAAACGCCAGCTTTACATCTGGATATGTGCGATTAACATTATCTGTGGCGCATTCAACAAGTACTGCGACTCCACCTGGGCCATAGCCCTCGTACATAACTTCTTGGAGCTGAGCACTGGATTTATCTTTGACTCGATCGATGGAGCGTTGAATGTTTGCCATCGGCATATTTGCAGCTTTAGCGCGGTCAATCGCGAGTCGCAACGAAAAGTTGGTGTCAGGATCAGTCCCGCCACGAGCAGCAATGGCGATTGCGTTGCCGAGTTTAGTAAAAACCGCGCCGCGAGCCGCGTCTTTGGCTCCTTTTTGACGTTTAATGGTCGACCACTTGCTATGACCGCTCATGCTATTAAACTCCTGCGTTTTGGATCATTCATATCTGTTATTATATTACCTTTGCTTGATTTTCGCCACATAGCGGCGATTAGTAAAACTACGATAACGTACAAAAAGAGCATCTGCCAGAGCGATAAACCTATGTCTTCCACAAAAATATTCGGTAATCCTGCCAGGATATGGGCAGTGTCTAGCATGTAGTTAAGCAGGATCACAGCTGGCCAAGAGAGCCAACCAGAAACTGCGCCAAACATCATGCCGGCCAGCCCAGCTATCAGCCCCAACAACATGGCCAGCGGGATTAGGGCAACTACCAAAACATTAGCCACCAAACCGACTCGCGACATTTGGCCAAAAATATGCAAAACAAATGGAAGTGTCATTATTTCGGCGCAGATACTTTCTAGAGCAACGGCTCCTATCAGAGTCTTGTGCCAACCGCCCGGCAAACGAGCCTGCAGCAAGGGCGCAAGCACCATAACACCAAAAAATGCTAAAAAGCTAAGATACCAACTGAGGTCACTCCAAATATAAACTGGATTTGCCCATGCCGTGATTACCGCAGCGAGGCAAATCAGATTAAGCGGCTTGAAGTTTCTACCGTAATAAGCCGCAGCGATACTTAACATGCTAACCATGCCGGCCCTGACAATTGACGCACTAGCACCGGTTAGCAGCAAAAACACCCCGATTAATCCAACAGTTAGGAATGTAGAGACCCGCTTGGACTTTTTGCCGAGTATTTTTGTGGTTGCCTGCAGTATGATGGTCAGATTATAGCCAGATACCGCGATAATATGGGTCAAGCCAACCTTCCTCAAGTCATCTTTTACGTCTTGTGGCAGGGTGGCCCGTTGCCCAACCAATAAGCCCATCACAAACGGCGCTAATGGCTCAGGCAAAGCTGTCTGCGCTCCAGCAACAAACTTGCGTCGAATCTCAGGCACGACTGATGGGTTACGCGAAATCACATTTAACAACGAAAAACTCATTCTACCCTGATAAGCTCCATAACCTGGGTAAAGCTTACCGGACACTTCGACTTCATCATTTTGAAAAATGGCGTTAGCTCCAAAGCCACTGACTTGTATCCTGCCTTTTAGAACCCTTCCGTCTTCAAGAGTAACACCGCCGGCTGCAAAACTAATTTGCTTGTATTTATCGTAAATCGCATCTTCATTTGCTCGCACGGTGACCGTAATTTTTTGGTAATAGAGCAGGTTGTAGTCTGATAAATAGCCTAGATAGACCACTCCTCGCCACCACCCAAGCAAAATTCCAAACAAGGCAATTAATATTAATGAAATAATCCCTCGCCGACGCAAAAATACCGCTACTAAAATCAATGCAAGAACTATTTTGGGTGCGCTTGGTCCAGCTTGGATTCTTGCCAAGCCAAAACCGCCCAAAATACCCAAAAATAAAAATAGCCATAATGTCGTAAGTCTAAATCTATGCCCAAAAATCCTGCGCATATGCGCAGTTTACAAAACGATTCTGCTCAAGCTGCGATGATTTAATTAAAAATTAATCTATTGGCTTATGCAGCATTTTGTCCATGTCTTTTATGCCGAGTTTGGCGAAGTTTTTAATTTTTGGCTTATCAATAGTTGCAAGAGAAACGTCAATTTCTTCGTTACTCGGCTCGAGTACATAGATTCTGGTTTTTTTGAGCGGGTGTCTGATCGTGCGCAGGTTAACTTTTAGTAGAAGTTCATCCGTCGGTAATTTTCTGCGGACAGCGGCTGACTGATTTCTTGCCAAACGTCTGACCAAGTGCTTCACAAGCCGTGTATGATGTTGGTCAAATTGAAAAGCACTAAGTTGCTTGGTGAGCACCACAACTATATCTGTACATCCTAGGTCTAGGGCAACATCGACTGGTACTGAATCTGCGACTGCACCATCAACATAGTATTTGTCACCAAGTTTAACTTTTTTGTCATAGACGAGTGGTAGAGCAGCTGAGGCTCGCAATTCCTCATAAATCTCTGCAAAATCTTTGTGGTCTGATATCACCTCTTTGCGGCCATCGCTTGCATTCGTAACAATCACATGCAACTCAGTATGAGCTTTTTTCAAAGCCGGTAGATTAATCGGCCATTTTTCTTTTAAAACAGTGTCAATAATATAGTCGATATCGACTCGTTTATCCCGACGCATAAGATTTACAAAATTATCATTGGTAGCTCCTTTGGAATATATTTGAGTCGGCTGCTTGTAGTCACTAATAAAGTAAACAGCGTTCATCGCGCCGGCACTGGCGCCAATGACATGTTCAAAAGTGTCTGAGAAGCCATATTCGGCCAGTGTGGTGAGTGCACCACATGAGTAAACACCACGCATACCACCGCCCTGAATAACAAGTCCAAATTTTCTTTTGTCTTTTTTATTTTGTTTGTGCGATTCTAGTACATCAAACAGTGTTGGCATATCTAAAGTTTATCAAAATCTAAGACATGCGCTTCAAGAATACAAATTTTTCATGATAAATGCAGATTAAAATTATTACTCCGCATAAAATTGTAGCGATTTGAAATATCGATACGTAGGAAATCTTATAAGCAACTAGACTTAAAAACGCCCCCAGGCTACTCAGTATATAAAGCCAAGGCGACTCGGTATTAGGGTGCTTCCAAGTCTTAATGAAGGCCGGAATGTAGGCTACAAAGTCAGCAGTTGCCGCTAGCCATATGCTAAGAATCGCATTGCCGGTGATTTGCCAGCCAACTACCCCGAGCATAGCAATCACGAAACAGGCCCAATCAAAAAAACTGGCACCGCCCATTCCTCTTTTCAAACTCAACAAAAAGAAGGCTATGCCAAAGAAACATATTATCCCTGCATAAAGTTCCGCACCAAGATTTCCGTCAGCTGCTAACACACTTACGAAGTTAAGCGTTAAGACAAAAAGTAAAACTAGTCTTGTTATTCGGTGTGGCTTGGTTCTACCATTCAAAATACTGGCACAGTAAATACAAGAAGCAATAATTGTCAGAATCGCGCTAATTGTAAGCAAGGCTGACTGCATCACAAGTAACCGTCGATTACTTGCTCAAGATATAATTTCATAATATTAAGTGGCGGGCCTTCATCGGGTTGCTGAAAGCGGTCTATCCCTGGCGCCGAGTTTATTTCGAGAATGTATACTTCATTATTTTTTGTTACCAAAAAGTCCACGGCCGTAAATTTTAGACCGAGTGCTTTGGAGGCCTTGATCGCTAGTTCTACCAACTCCCTGTCCCACTTACTTTTGTGGATTGAAACTCGGCGTACTGTGTCTGGATCGTTAATCGGACCTTCGTAAACTTTATAATGAAGAGCTTTGACTTCATTTGAGACGACTAATAATCTTACTTCTTGACCTTCGATAAATTTTTCCAGGATGCATTTGGATAGATCTAGTTTTTTAAGTTCACGCTCTTTAGTAACAAGATGGATGTTTTGTGAATGCCGGCCTTTTAAAGGCTTGTGTATTATCTTGTTGTGCCTCGATAAAAAATCGACCGCCTCGACGTAAGTTTTTGGGCGACAAAAAGGTATGTTGGGTAGACCATTTAACTCGAAAATTGCACGAGCAGCATATTTGTCTTTTGCCAGCCAAGTCGCCATCTGACTGTTAGGGTTACTCGATTTATGAAACAAATAAATTTCTTTATTATTTGTCTCAATTGCAACCAAACCCCGCTCGTTAACCAATCTGGCTTTCAAGCCCATAGCCTCGGCGGTCGATATGATCAGGTCGAGGCGTTTTTTATCAATCATTCAAAATTCAAATCTACAATCTGGAGGG
>CAZXDL010000009.1:0-30445 GCA_964639505.1 uncultured Candidatus Saccharibacteria bacterium
GGGCTCGTAGTGAAGAGGCCTATCACGCCTCCCTGTCACGGAGGAGATCGCCGGTTCGAATCCGGTCGGGCCCGCCAAGATTGACGTTTACGTACAATTATGATATTATCTTGAAATGTCTAAACCCAACGGAGAAACGTCCCCAGAGTTACAGAGGCGACTAGAGCAAATGAAGGCCTTGAGTGAAGCCATAGGAAGCTCAGGTCTTTCAAAAGTGGACAAACATCAGGGTCAACTCGGCAGAGAAATAGATGAACTTCAAGAAGATGATGCTTATATGCGGCAAGAGATTGCTGAACAATACTCAGAGGCAAGAAGCTATTTGTTTGGTCAAATTATTAGAGGTGTTTCCTCAGGAAGCTTAAGCCAAGGATATTCACTAGGTAGGATAGATATTGACTATCCACACCATGGTGAATGGGAGGTTGCTCATCTTGTGGATGAGCCCATATCAGGCTCTGTGGGCGAAATGCGTTTGACATACGATGGCCATGAAAGTTTACGCCGCGAGGTTTACGCATTTATTGGTGCTGTTGCACCAAATAGAGAAGATTTCGTTTTTGACGAGACTGAGCCAGGACCAGGTGCAATTGTTTCTGAAATGGCAAGAAAAGTTACTAGTACTAATCTGCCGGGTGTTTATCTTGTCGAAGAGCGAGCGAGACTACAAGGTACCGGTGAAGACACGCAAACTCCTGACTTCTCAACAGAGATTGTACTTAGTCTTCATGATGCTGCTGTTCCCGATAGTGTCACTGCCTCCTGAAACAGCAAAATAGTTCCAGATATCATACGCTAAGGCCCGCCAAGTATTGACACTATATGGCTGATGTTGTATAGTGTTTTTATTATGCGCGGCATGGAGTCAATAGAAGTCCTTCGTCCTACACACGAATTCAGAGCTGAACTAGCTCCTGACGGAGAACTATGCCTTAAAAGTATACTAACTTTGGCCGCCGACAAAGAAGCAATGGAAGATTCAGCAACAGCACGGCATGTTGTAGCTGGACTGGATAAAGCTGCGGGAAGGGGACCAAAACCAGGCACTGCCGTATTTACATGTCAGGTCCCTGGATGTGAAGTATCAGTTCAAGCAGACCCGAGTAATTTGATGGCATCACTATCGCCCGACAAGCCTGAATTCGATGCTTGTATCGTCGAATCATAACTTTTACTTGTCAGAGTAAGATAGTTCCAGACCTGCAAAGTTACGGCCCGCCAATCATAAGCACTTCGCTCAGGAGTGTTTTTCTTTTTGCTAATGCTTGCAAACAAAACACGCATCGATATACTCAACACAAGGAGAAATTATGAAATCATATGAGAGAGCAGCAGCGGTGGTTGGTCTTACACTTGCAACGGCATTTGGTGCAACAGCTTGTGGTGGTGAAAAACCTAGCGCTACAAAGCAACCAGCTCCAGCACCAAAAGTAAAATTATCACCCGAGGGGGATCCTGGTATAGCCCAGTCAATTAAATCAATTGATAAAGACGCCCTCAGCGGTTGTGATCTGCAGGCAGCCCAAAAAAAGCTCCGCGTGGCAATCGCCAAGGGCTCCTATATCAAGCTATTAACGATAAGAGATGGAAATCGTGAGCCAGCTCAATCTGTTGCCAGAAACAGCAAAACAGCTCTTATAAACCCTGCCGCATTGGCGTGTGGAGGCGAAATAACTGCACTCGTCGGGACTTCTGAAAACATGAAGGCCACAGTTGATAATAACTTTAACCCTGTCAAATTAGTTCGCGAAACAGATGAAGACGCAGGTATGCTAGCGGTTGACCACGAAGGGAGAATGTTAGACGAGCTGACATTTGTCGCGACACCACTACATTTTGATCGCCAAAAAGATGGGGTATACCTAGACGGCCTTGCTGATAAAGAGGGAACAGCCTTCGCATCAGCACTACCGGTTGATGTTATGGATGAACTTGTAGCACAACAAGCTGCCATCACAGTTCAATAACAGCAAGAACACCACGACAATAGTTGACGGAACAGATTAAAAATGTTATTTTATGTTAAATGACAACTGGAGAGACATTATCACTAGAGGACAGAAGTAAATCTCTGTTTGGCAACAAAAAACACCTACCTATTATTGCAGCAATTGGACGATATTCGACTGATCCGATCGAACCCTTTCATGCGCCAAGTATTATCGATGATATTAAAAAGAGCAGAGAAATCAAGGTAGGCATCAATGATGCTATTAGACAGCTCGATGTTTTAGCCGAGTTTGGCTGGGTCGTTGAAGTACCTCCAGAAATGGCAGCCTATCAACCAAAGCTTGATGCAGTAGGCCAGAGAACATTCGCAAGAGTTGATCATCCTGTCTGGGACTCTTTCGCTGCAATGATTGAAGAGTGGGAAACTCCGCCTGAAGTTCAACTAAATCTTTTTGGTAACGATCTGTAAGCCAGCTCACATCAATTTATTATCATCCTTCGTATACTTGAATTACTCAAGGAGGATAAATGATAGACATTATTGCTTGGATAATTTTTGGAGCGCTGGCTGGCTGGATAGCCTCTATTATTATGAAAACAAATGCTGAGCAGGGGGCGATAGCTAATATTATTGTCGGAATCCTAGGTGCTATTATCGGTGGTTTTATTGTACGTATGCTAACAGATACCGATGTGAGCGGATTCAATTTTGCTAGCTTAGCTACAGCAATACTTGGGGCGATCATACTGCTGGCAATCGTCAAAGCCTTTAGGCGCGGCGACACAACCCCTTAATAATATTATTTTGGCCGATCTTGATTGTGTTATTTAGGATGATTAAATGGTCTAAGCTTTTGTTTAGATACAGGAGAATTGTCTACGCGTTATTTACCATCATAGCTTTTCTCCTTAACAGGAGAGATAAAAGACGCCAATATTGACAAAATAACCTGCTTATGGTAATATACCTGTGTTCGAGGTATATTATGGGAAATTACAATCAGTACCCGATAGAACCCCCTAAGCCCGAAGATGATCCTGTTTTAGTTGGCCTAGCTACTCATGAAGTTATATCCCATCCCGCCGTACTTTTACCGATGGAGCTGCAAATAATTGCCGCCGTCGGTCGTTCGTTTGTACAGGCAGCCCAAAACTCTCCTGATGAAGAGAAAGTCCTGACGTACAGTTAAAAATCCCTGTTGACAGCCACGGAGTGATTCAACATACTCATGTTTAATAGTGAGGAATTCTTAAAACTCTCGAGAGGGGATTATCGTGGCTGAAAAAAGTACTAAAACCAAGGTTGCTGTAAAAAACAAAAAGCTGCCAATAATTGTTTTCGTTTTACTATTCGCGGCGGTCGGGGCATTCTTTGTGATAAACAGTTTTGCGTCTACGCCTACCTCAAGCAAAATTTACTTAAGTGCTTCAACTTACAGCGTGTCTGCTAACACAACATTTGAGGTACAGATACGTGAGAACAGCGGAACGGTGGCGGTTAATACCGTTCAAGCCAATATTTCTTACCCTGCTAATCTAGTTGACCTTGTTAGTATTGACGCCACTAATACAAGTTTTGGTGTTCAGGCGCAATCGACCGGTGCTAATGGCGCGATTCTTGTGGCTCGGGGGAGCTATACGCCAAGAACCGGTGATCAGTTGGTGGCTACACTGCATTTCAAGAGTAAAACCGTCAGCGGCAATGCTAGCCTAGCGTTTACTACCGGCACGGCGCTGATCAGTTCTGATACAAATACCGCTATAACAGGCCCATATTCCACTAGCGGAACGGGAGCCGCCACAATCGCCATAAGTGGTACCACAACCACTACACCGTCTGATACGACTCCGCCGACAGCTCCAACCGGCCTAACCGGAACCGCTCAATCTGGCGGATATATTACACTTACTTGGAACTCATCTACCGACAATGTAAAAGTAACCAACTACAAAGTTAAGCTCACCGGATTTGGCACAGTTGCGAATGTGCCAGGAAAGACTGTTATATTAAACAGCGCAACACCGGGCAAGACATATACCTATAACGTTTATGCGCAGGATGCAGCCGGTAATCTATCGGCACCATCGGCCAGTTTCTCAATTGTTGCTAAGTAACTAGTACGTTGTGGTTGTTAACTTTTGATTTAATGCGGGCGTAAAGATCCTCGAGGTGTTTTTCTGGGATTGCGACGTCTTTTAGAATTAGCTTCTTCTCAAGTTTGGGAATCGTGACATGGATGTCGCCGTAACCATATCGATTGCCGAAATAACCTTGATTGACGCTAGCCGAGATAATCGATTCATACAGATAGACCTTTTGCTTCTTGCCAAACGCCCCGACACTGTTGCTGACAATGATGCCTTCAGGTTTCAAAATGTATACAATGGCGTGCCATTTGGTATGGTAAATCATGCCCGCCACTCCCGCGAAAGCCATCACCAACAAAAAGGTCAGAATCCGGCTGAAGCCGTGTCCGCCCGTGACGAGCGTAAACATCGAGCCAATTATTAAAGCTGAAAACAAAGCCACTATGGTCGATATAATCCCGAAAGCTGCCAGTTGTACTCGGTAAGCTTCCTCGCTGCGCTTGATCTTTGTGGAATCCATTAACGTCATTATATTACATTGCCGTCATGGTATGATTAACAGATATGGGAATTCTAGAAGCCATCCTGCTGGGAATCATCGAAGGGTTTACCGAATTTTTACCAATTTCCAGCACCGCCCACCTTACAATAGCCGAAAAAGCCCTTGGTTTTTCTATTAAAGACCCGGCCTTTGTGGCATTTACTGCGATCATACAAATCGGGGCGGTCATCGCGACGCTTATTTACTTTAGGGATGATGTTGTCAGGTTGGTTAAGGCATGGCTGGCGGGCATCACATCTGCCGATAAGCGTGGGGCAGACTATAAGTTTGGCTGGGCGGTAATTATTGGATCGATACCGATCGCGGTGGTAGGGCTGGCTTTTAAAGATCAGATTGAAACTGGAGTGCGCAGTCTATGGCTAGTAGCTACAGCCTTAATTGTCTGGAGTGGTGTGATGTGGCTGGCCGACAAAACCGCCAAGCTAAACCGCCACGAAAAGGATGCCGGCTGGCGGGATACGCTGGTTATTGGTATAACGCAGTGTCTCGCACTCATCCCTGGTGTTTCAAGATCTGGTGCCACAATTTCAGCTGGCTTATTCCGGGGTTTAGATAGGGTAGCCGCTACTAGGATGTCATTTTTTTTGGCCATCCCGGCACTGCTTGCGGCCGGCCTTCTCGAAGCCGTTACAAAAGCTGATGAAATTTCCAAGGGTATCGGCTGGGGTCCGACCTTGGTTGCTACGATTGCCAGCTTCATCGTCGCCTATGCCACCGTCGCGTGGCTGTTGCGCTACATATCAAAGCACGGTTTTGGCATATTTATTATCTACCGGGTAGGCCTAGGCATTTTATTAATAATTTTGCTGTCGGCCGGTGCGATTTCGGCAACATAATTAGCCGCTCCAAATTGACTTTACATCGTGTTAACGTTTAAGCTAAAGTTTAGCTATGCAAGACGATTCAACGCCACCAACACCTCAAAACATAACACCGCCGCCATCTGAACCACCGGTTGATGACGGGGTATTTAAAGTCTCCCATTCATCTCAAGCCGACCATATCGAACCGGCTGATACGCCCTTGCCGAGTACGGTAATCGAGCCGACTCAAGACTCAGCATCGGCTGTAGTTATGGACGACCAGGCTGCGCCTATTGGTGCTCCTGACCTCAGTAAAATTCCGCAATCTTTGCAATATTTAGCTCAAGAAATGGCCTTGCCGCCTGAGCCAGAACCTCCGGTCCAACCCTCACCCACCGAGCCACCCACATCGCCAGAACCGCCAACACCTCCAAGCCCACAGTCAACGCCGCCGACTTCTCCAATCTAATTGATCCAGAGTGATCTATGTCATTGCATAGGTGAAACGCCTAGGTATTTAATGTAGCTGAGGGGAGGAATTAATATGAATGCTAAAAAAACCCGAGCAAAGCCCGGCACCAAAGGCACAGGTGATTATTACAGAGTAGAAGTGCGCCCCAAGAGTCAGTTTAAGAGTTTTCGCGTTCAAGATGTTGGCGATCCGGGCGGACTAGAACGACTAGCCGGACACAGGAGCAGCGGTTCGTGGGCCACTCATGCTTGGCTGATCAGCAAAGACAAGGCGCATGTTCAAGACGACAAACTGGTAGCTGACGACAAAGACGCAAAGAAGCTGCTAGCAAGCTTAGGTAGTGAACCAATTCATGTTAAGGGTGATATTTTTAAAGCCAAAGACCGCAAAAACGTAGCCGAAAAAGATAAGCCAACGGCCGCCCAAAAGCGGGCGCAGGCGGTAAATATCAAAAAAGCCCAAGCTGCCAGACATAAAAAATAAGGTGATAGTATTAATTTATGACATTTGAAAGCGCTCACCCTGGCGAGCCGCATAAATCGCACCGCGCAAATTGGCTAAGAGCCGGTGTGCTCGGAGTAAACGACGGAGTTGTCTCAACATCGAGTTTGATGTTAGGTGTTTTGGCTTCTTCAGCCAGTAAATCGGTCATCTTGACGGCTGGTGTGGCTGGGCTAGTTGCCGGAGCGCTTTCCATGGCAGTCGGTGAATACGTATCAGTTAGTTCACAGCGCGACTCTGAACGATCCGATATAGCAATGGAGAAAAAATCACTGTCCGAAAACCCTGATGAAGAGCTGGCGGAGTTGGTCTCAATCTACGAAAACCGAGGCTTAAGCCGTAAATTAGCACTCGAAGTTGCCCAGCAGTTGCATGATCATGATGCTCTAGACGCTCATGCACGCGACGAACTCGGGATTGATCATCAGGCACTTGCTAATCCGCTGCAAGCTTCACTCGCTTCGGCCGCGGCGTTTTCAGTCGGCGCGATCGTGCCAATTTTGGCAGCCGTCTTCACAAATGGTACAGCCGGAACCTATGCAATAGTAATTTCTTCTCTGATAGTACTCGCTATTTCAGGCGCGGTTGGAGCATTTATCGGTGGCGGTCATAAGTTGCGGGCAGCCGCTAGAGTATTTGTGGGCGGTGCAGCAGCCATGGCAATAACCGCATTTATCGGTCATCTAATCGGCACAAATATATAATATAACTTGCTTGTGCTTGCATCTCTCTAAAAATCACCCAGAATAGATGAGTATGTCAGAAATCGATCCGCAGTTTACCTTTTCGCCAGCAGGCCTGTTACGTTTTGAGCGTGGGCAGCCAGAAATTATTTCGGAAGACGAAGGTCGGCAAAAAGACCCAGTTATCGATCAGCCTCTTGAAGATGAGCGCGATCGTTCCCAAGATACGTTAGAAGAACTGCCTGGAGTGATAATTGCGGATAAAGGTTCAACCAAACAATATACCGTAGCCGTCGAGGAAGTACTTGGTGATGAGGTTGAAGGTGGCAGAATCCGGCGAATCGAAGAGCTAGTCCAGGCAGTTAACGTTTTAGTGCCGCAACTGCGCTCAACAGGGGCGGAGCAAGTGCTCTCTGTCCGAGACCTAAGCGATGTTCAGCTAAGTATTGCCGTTCACGCTCAATTTCAAAGATGGCTCAATCATAACGGCATTACTGAGCGTAACGTCGCACTTAACTGCCTAAAAGCCATGGCCGTGCCGTACGACGCTCAAGACAGAGTCGATAAAGATTTTTTTTTCAGGGAAGGTGAAAATTATGCCTTTGCTGAAGCAGCTGGTTTTAGGGTAAATTCCCGGCATGACTATTTCAACTTTACTAAATACTTTGAAGAAGACGGAAAAGCCTATCAGGTAGCTGGCACAGATGAATGGGAATGGATTGGCTTGGATGTCAGAGGTGGTGGTAGCATTGGAGTTGATGGTACTACAAGATTAGATATTGTGGTGCCAAAGAATTCAAGCAGGATTTATAAGATGAATTCACGTAATGTCGACTACGCCAGACAATCTCTCGGCTTACTGCTGGGTATGGGTAGTTTGGCCTACCAAGCTGCATCTTATCAAGGCCGCGAAGATGTTTTTGAAGACGTTGATTGGGATGAGCCGCAGGCTTGGCCATACCCAATTCGAAGAGCCGCATAACTGATATAATAAGTGCTTATTGCCACCTTAGCTCAGTTGGTAGAGCGACACATTCGTAACGTGTAGGTCAGCAGTTCGATCCTGCTAGGTGGCTCCAGATTTCAGCGCCAGGCGGGTATCGTATAGTGGCTAATATGTAACCTTCCCAAGGTTAAGAGGAGAGTTCGATTCTCTCTACCCGCACCAGATGCTACAATTAATCCTAACAATGGCAATTTCAAAGAAGTATTTTCACGACCATCTAGTGCTTTTGCTGCTTAGCATTAACGTATTTTTGGCAGTAGCCGGCAGTATCTTAATTTTGCTGCGCCTAAGCACCAGTCACGGCAGCAGCTATATCGTGCAATACCGCGCAACCTCAGGGATAAATGATTTTAAGACTGGCACTGTCACCGGCTTATTAAGTTTTGTAGCCTTCGCGGCTTTAGTATTGGTGATTCACTCGGTCTTAAGCCACTCGGCCTATCGAATTCACCGCCAATTATCAATCTTTGTTTTGAGTTTAGGAATTCTACTGCTGACCTTGACCATAATTGTCAGTAACGCGTTATTAGTCCTGAGATAATGACGGACTTAGAAATTCCATTTGAAAAAGACCGCAAGGGTCATTATCGTTTCTTTGAAATTTTACCCGGTTTTTTGAGCTACGCCTTAGTTTTGGCACCATTAATTTTGAGTTTCATAAATGTTACAGTCGCGGTGTTTTTTATACTTTTATATCTGTTAATCGCGTTTGTGAGGGGGCTGGCTTATGCTACTCGGGCAATTGGTGGCCATAAAACTATGAAAAAACACATGAAGCTAAACTGGCAGGGATTGATGGCCGATATTGATGCCGGCGAAGTTGTTAAAGAGAAGCGAATTGTCCGCCCCAAGTGGCATCATAAAAACCTCCGACTGTTGCCTAGTCGTGAATTAGATATCAGGCCGCATGAATTGATACACGCGCTCATCATTGCCACCGTCAACGAGAGCCGAGAAGTGTTAGAGCCGACCGTGCAGGCACTATTGGCGGCTGATTATGACCCAAAAAAGATGATAGTGGTGTTTGCATACGAAGGCCGGGCTGGCCGAGAGGCAGAACAGCGGGTGATGGATCTGCTCAAGCTATATGGCGCCAACTTCAAGCACGCCATGGCGGTTAAACATCCGCCAGACATACCGAATGAAGTAGTCGGAAAGGGCGGCAATATCACCTATGCTGCCCGTAAACTTGAGAAATATCTAGCAAAAGAAAAAATCGATCCAACCAGGGTGCTGGTTACGACTCTCGACTCCGATAACCGCACCGACAAACGATATTTTGCTGCCTTAAGCTATCTGTATTGCGTTGTGCCGAAGCCGCTAAGAGCTTCTTATCAGCCGCTAGCTATGTATACCAATAATATCTGGGATGCACCGACACTAATGCGTGTGATTGCCACTGGTAACAATCTTTTTTATCTGGTTGGAACGCAGCGGCCACACTTGTCGCGCAATTTTTCAGCCCATGCCCAGCCGATGCAGGCTCTAATCGATACCAATTACTGGAGTACGCGCACCGTGGTCGAAGACGGCCATCAATTCTGGCGCTCATATTTCAGGTTTGATGGCGATTATCGAGTCTATCCTTTTAGTATTCCGATCTATCAAGACGCCGTCCTGGCTGACGGATATATGAAAACGATCAAGGCTCAATTCTCCCAGTTACGTCGCTGGACGTATGGAGCGTCAGACATTGCCTATATCGCTGATAAAGGCTTCTGGAACAAGAATAAGATTCCAAAACCCGACGTTTTGGCCAAGCTACTAAGAACTATAGAAACTCATGTTGGCTGGGCGAGCGGGGCAGTTATAATCTGGTCGGCCGCCTTCATACCACCTCTGTTACACCCGCAAAGTCTGGCTGCCAATGAGCTACCTCTGATTGTGAGCCGAGTGCAGCGCATCGCCCTTATTGGAGTAATCGCCATCGTCTATATTAGTCTTTTGACGCTGCCACCACGACCGGCCCGCTACAAACGTCATCGCTCACTACTAATGCTGACACAATGGATTTTTCTGCCGGTCACAGCGATCGGTTTCGGCGCGTTAGCAGCTTTTAACTCGCAAACTCGCCTAATGTTTAAGCGCTACCTTAGCAAATTCGATGTTACTGAAAAGGCCACCGTCGACTCCTCAGGCAAACGCACCTCAACTGACGCTGACCCTAGCAGCAAGTCTAAGCGTGGAAGGCTGAGTAGCTTACGCTGGCGGCGGAATCGAACCGGTTAAGCGCCACCTGAGTAATTTGTACGATTTGAGCGGTTTCGATTTTGCCGTTGTTCACGGTGCTGGCCAGCTTCTTAATAATTGTCTCAACCAGCGCCGTAGCGTCGTCTAGAGCGGTTTTGCGGTGTTCAAGGCTACGAAGCAGGCTAACTAGTAATTTATCCCTTGAAAACGGCTGTAATGAGCCGGTTTTGCTCCTGACCGTCCAAGCGCCGGAATATTGAACTGATTCCTCAGTGGTAAAGACAGCGTAACAGTTGTGACACTCCCGACGACGCCAGACTTGATTATTTCGCTTCTGGGGCCGCGAGTTGGTAACCTTTGTTTCTGAGCAACAATGTATGCAAACCATGTCAATATATTGACATATCGCTATTGTTTTTACTAGTGGATAAGTTGGTGCACAAGTCTAAAATAAAACGCCCCGAAGGCTATTTAGCTACTCGGGGCTTATGATTGTCTGCTGGGCGACCGGCTGTTTATTTAACAGGGGTGGTGCGGCGAATGCGGCGGATGCGATTCTGGGCAGGCTTCGAAGAAATTAATTCTTCGTAAAATAACTGAAATGCGTCTAGGGCGCTGTCTTTTCTAATACCAAAAGTTCCTCAATTAACCGATTTAGTGTAGGCGAAAATCGGGTTCGGGTCAAGTCTATTGGACTAAGCATAAGCAAAAATAACAGAGGTGAGGACATTAAAAATTCATTAAATGGTGGGCGATATAGGATTCGAACCTATCACCTCCGCAACGTCAATGCGGCGCTCTAGCCAAATGAGCTAATCGCCCCTGTCTAACAGGTATAAAGTTACAGGATTTAAGGTGTTTTGGCAACATCTTCCGCGACACTGTACGCATTCCATACAGAAAATGTACATTATCTGTACAGATTTCATACAGTTTCGATATGGTATCTGTACCGTGCTCTAGACCTAATGACAAATTGCTCGTGATTTTTGACTAAACGGCAACAGATGCTGGCGACGTCATGTGTGGTGTTAGGGGAGAATAGTTTTCCCCATGTTGAAATGTCATTATTACAGCATAAATAGGCTAGCCATATAGTACTAACCCTGATAGGATAGTTGTAGGTGAAGTTTTGCCGAGATTGTTTTACTCGTCGAAACCGACGTATAAGGGTTGAATGACATGCGAGATCATTCGACCCTTTTTACTTGCCTCAGTTATTGCTATATTTATAGAGAGTAAAGACTATGTTAGAGCAATCAGATCAGTTACAGGCGATGCGCCACTCGATGGCGCACATTACGGCAAATGCAGTGCAGCACCTCTGGCCCGAGGCCAAATTCGGCGTGGGCCCAGCTGTCGAAAACGGCTTTTATTACGATATTGATCTAGGTCCTGATAAAAAGATATCTGAGGATGATTTCGCTAAGATCGAAGCTGAAATGCGCAAAATTATAGAGGCCGATCAACCGTTTGAGCGATCTGAAAAACCGATCGACGAGGCCTTGACTTGGGCGCAGCAAGCTCAACAGCCATACAAAGAAGAGTTGTTAAATGATCTTAAGCGGGCCGGTACCACGGTTGCCAATGATCTCGACAGGTCTGAATTAGGCACCATAACTGATGGTGACGCGGCTGTCGACCAAGTATCGTTTTATACTAATGGCGATTTTACAGATCTGTGCCGCGGTCCGCACGTGGCTTCGACCGGCAAAGTGGGCGCTTTTAAACTGATGCGAGTGGCTGGGGCCTATTGGCGCGGCAACGAAAAAAATGCCCAGATGCAGCGGCTCTACGGCGTGGCATTTGATAGCCAAGATGAGCTCAAGAAACACCTAGAAATGCTCGAAGAAGCCAAAAAGCGCGATCACCGCAAGCTTGGCCAAGAGCTTGATCTGTTTGTGTTTTCTGACTTGGTTGGATCGGGCCTGCCGATGTTCACGCCACGCGGCACGATTCTAAGAGAAGAATTCGCGAAGTATTCTAATCAACTCAGAGAAAAGGTTGGCTTTCAAAAGGTCTGGACACCCCATATAACCAAAAAAGAACTCTATGAGGCTAGCGGTCACTGGGAAAAATTCGGCGAGGAGTTATTTTTGGTAAAAAGCCAAGAAACAAAAGATGAAATCGTGCTTAAACCGATGAATTGCCCACACCATACTCGGATTTACGCGTCTCAGCCACGCAGCTATCGCGACTTGCCGATACGTTATCTGGAAACAACCACTGATTACCGAGATGAAAAGACTGGCGAACTAGGTGGCTTAAACCGTGTGCGCTCGTTGACGCAAGATGATAGCCATGTGTTTGCGCGACAAGATCAAATCGAAGAGGAAATTAATAAGTTGTTAGGTGTGGCTGATGAATTTTATTCGTCAGTTGGGATGAAACTTCGGGTACGGTTGAGCTATCGGGATGAAACTGATTCTTACTTGGGTGCAGCAGAGCTGTGGCAAAGTGCTCAAGAGCAGCTTAAAAACGCTGTTATCGCCAATAAGCTGGACTACTTCGAAGAAAACGGCGAAGCGGCCTTTTACGGGCCCAAGATTGACTTCATGGCGACAGATGCTATTGGGCGTGAGCATCAAGTAGCGACTATTCAGCTTGATTTTGTGCAACCAGAGCGTTTTGGTCTTGAGTATGTCGCCGAAGAAGGCAGCCAGCAGCCAGTTATGATTCACTGTGCGCTTATGGGGTCGATCGAGCGCTTTCTATCTGTTTATATCGAGCACACGGCTGGCCGTTTCCCAGTTTGGGTGGCGCCTGAGCAAATCCGGCTGATAACGGTTAATCAGGAGACGGCTACTGTTGAATTTGCCGATAAGCTGGCGGCTGAGGCTTTTGAAATGGGCTTAAGGATCGGGATAGATAATTCAAACGAATCGGTCGGTAAAAAGATCCGTGCGTCAGAGGTGGCTAAAGTCCCCTACGCCATAGTCATAGGCGAAAAAGAGATCTCGAGCGGGGAAGTGGTGCCGCGAATTCGCAAAGATCTATCGGAAAATGACGATCCGGTGACCATTTCAGTTGATCAATTCCTAGAAAAAGTTGTCGGCGAGGCAAAATCGCGGGCAGCCAAAACAGCATTGTAGCTATGGCCGAAGTGAACGCCGGTTTTCGTGAGCGTGTCGAGTCATTGGTTGCGCAAATTCCACGGGGTAGGGTGATGACTTACGGCCAGCTGGCTGCTCTATGCGGCAACGCTCGGGCGGCACGAATTGTCGGCGGTATCGCGCATTTCGGTGATCCGGATCTACCTTGGCAAAGAGTGGTTAATAAACAAGGTGGATTGGCGACAGGCTATCCAGGCGGCAGGGCAGGCCACAAGCAAGTTCTAGAAGCTGAAGGATTCATCGTAACAGACGATTATCGGGTTGAGGTCGAAAAACTGATATGGTCACCTCCTCGAGATAGGGCGGATTAGTGCTAGCTCTGAAACAGACTTAACGAATTTATTAGTTCTTTTACGTCTTTAGGTTTTTTATCTCTAACTTCTGCAGGGATGGCCACCCAATGGCCATCCAGTGGCCATCCACACGAAAGACTAATACAAAAAACAAGATCCAAAACAAAGACGCTCTTGCTTTTTATCGACAAAAGTAGTATTATAGTTAAACATGAGTGGACCAGAATCAGCTGTAGTAGAGAGACCGCGCATATTTCAGCCCCCATCACTGAAGTTTGGGCTAATTGGCGTCGGAACAGTTGCTGCAGCGGAAGTAGTATATATTGTTACCAATCCGTTTCCAGCTGAGTATCAGGTATCTAGTCCTGCGATCCTCAACCCTAAAAATAAAAGCCCTGAAGCAATTGCACACAAAGCCACTGTATCTAAGCTTGAAAAACCAAAAGCAACTCCCGTAGGAGATATATCGGCTGGTGAAGCAGGAATTGGCCTGGCAGCTGTTGGTGTCGGAGTATTGCTGTTTAACGGCGCTCGACGCGGTGTTTGGGAACTTCGCAAACACCGAGCAGACAAAAAGCAAAAAACATCTGAGCAGTAATATATCTGGGAAGACTAATTTTGAATTTTAAGGCATAGTATTTGTCTATGAGCGCCAAGAAGAGTCCACTATTGATTATTGTTGGTGAGACGGCTTCGGGTAAGTCGGCCTTAGCTTTGGATATCGCCGATAAACTGAAGGGAGAGATTATCTGCGCTGACAGCTGGACGGTGCGTCGCGGTGTTGATATTGGCACAGCTAAGCCTTCAAAGGCCGAACAGGCAAAAACTCCGCATCATTTGCTAAATATTGTTGGTCCAGACGAGGATTTCACAGCCGCCGTTTTTAAGGATTTAGCTAATAAGGCGATTGATGACATTTCCAAAAGGGGCAAGCTGCCGATTATGGTAGGTGGCACCGGTCTTTATATCGATGGCGTCATTTATAATTATGGTTTTTTGCCAGCCGGGGATCGCACTGATCGAGAAGAATTGAATCAATTGTCGGTTGAGCAGCTACTGGCGAGGATAAAAAAGCTGGGCTTAGAGCTCGGCGGTATCGACACCAGAAACAAACGGCGGCTTATTCGCCTGATAGAGACAAGTGGCAGCATACCTAGCCGTAACGAAATAAGAACAAACACGTTAATTATAGGTTTGAAAACCGATCGACAGGAGCTTGAGCAGCGCATCGCGCGTCGGGTTGATAATATGATTTCGGACGGCTTGGAAGCCGAAGTCAGAGGCTTAGTCGAACAATACGGTTGGGACTGCGAAGCCTTAAAAGGCGTCGGCTACGCGCAGTGGAAAGGCTACTTTGAAGGTACTCAAACGCTTGATCAAACGCGCCAAAAAATCATTAAAGCAACACGCGATTTAGCTAAACGGCAACGCACCTGGTTTAAGCGAAATAAAAGTATTCAATGGTTTAGTACCCCTGTTAATTCGACAAAAGTCGTTGAATCCATCACAACGTTTTTATAAAGCATCCGTTGGCTGCTGAGCTAAACTTTGTTACACTGGAAACATGATTGAGCAACTCTTTGGGTCAAAAACACGGGTTAAGTTACTTCAGCTTTTTTATAGCAATCCAAACCGCTCATTTTACGTGCGAGAAATTACTCGCAAGATTGATGAGCAGATTAATTCAGTCCGCCGCGAGCTAAGCAATTTACTCAGTATCGGCATAATTACGTCTGATAACACCAACAACAAGCTATATTACGAAGTCAACCAAAAGTACGAATATTACCGCCCACTGCAAGAGATTTTTGGCGGCGGAGTTAAAAAGGCCACCAAGCGCGTCGCCGTCGATCAAGATCTGACTGAAACCGACAACGATCTAAAGTCGGTCGGCCATATCGATTTAGCAGTTTATACCGGTCAATTTACTCGCGATAATTCATCAGGCATTGATTTCTTGGTTGTCGGCGACATTAACCCCACAGCCCTGCAAAAGTATGTTGATGATCTTGAAGCCAAAGAGGGTAAGACAATCCGATATACCTCTATGAGCCTACCAGATTTTAGATACCGCAAGCAGATTCATGATCGATTTGCGGTCGGCGTTATACAGTCTAAGAAGCAAGTACTAGTAGATGTACATAACTTGCTTGGCGAAGACCAGCCTCAACAAGATAAAGAAAAGGAAGAATAAGCAATGGATCTGCAATTTTATGGCGCCAACTGCGTCAGTCTAACTCATCGTGGCACGCGCATAGTAATTGATGACAATCTGGTTGAATTAGGCGCTAAAGGCGTGGTTAAGCCTGATGACGTGGCTTTGTTTACGGGTCAGCATAAAGGCGCTGCCTCAGGCCGTCTTAGCTTTGATAGCCCCGGCGAGTACGAAGTTGCTGACACCTCAGTGATTGGCATTCCGGCCCGAGCTCATGTTGATGCCGAAGGCAAAAACGCCACAATGTTTAAGCTGATTGTCGGCGATCAAAGTATTTTAATTACCGGCCATATTTATCCTGAACTTAGCGAAAACCAACTAGAAGCAATTGGAATTGTCGATCTTTTGATTGTGCCAGTCGGTGGCAATGGCTATACTGTTGATCCTGCCGGTGCGCTCAAGCTCATTAAGGCGATCGAGCCAAAACTGGTTATCCCGACGCATTACGCTGATAAAGCTCTAAAATTCCCAGTACCGCAACAAGAACTGTCCAACGCTCTCAAAGAATTAGCCATGGAGCCTAAAGAAAAGGTTACTAAATTAAAGCTGAAGCCATCTGAAATAACAGATATAACCCACCTGATCATTCTCGAAAAATCCTAAAACTACTTAGAAGGAGTAGAAGCGGGGTCGAGCAGACCCTTCTTTTTGAGGGTGCGGATGGCCTGAGTGCTAAGCTTCATCTGGACTTTTTTGCCATCGACAACTACTGTCTTCTTTTGGAGGTTTGGCTTCCAGACTTTTTTGGTGTGGCGCTGCGAAAAAGAGACATTGCTGCCGTATTGCTTGCCTTTGCCGGTTAGATCACACTTTTGCATAGAAGATAATTTTAACTCAATTACCTCTGTGAGTCAACTGGAATAGTCAGTCGACTTGTTGCTATACTGCTTAGACATGCAAGCGCTCGATTTGACCCAGATATTGATATTGATTGTCTGCATACTTGTGGCACTGGTGATTCATGAGTTTATGCACGCCTATATTGGGCATGTTCTAGGCGATACAACGGCCAGTGATCAGGGGCGGCTCAGCCTGAATCCACTTTCACATATTGACCCGATTATGACTGTAGCTTTGCCGATTATCACGATCGTATTGTTTCAAGTGCCCATTCTAGCAGCCAAGCCAGTACCGTTTAGCCCAGATCGGGTAAAGTTTGATGATTATGGCGCTGCTATGATTGCTGCCGCTGGACCTTTTTCTAATCTTGGATTAGCTATTATCTCAGCCCTAGCGTTCAATCTGATTGGCCCAGTACCTGGTACGCTTTTTTATAACTTCCTAGATACTTTTATATTTCTAAACGTTGCTTTGTTTGTGTTTAACCTTCTGCCAATTCCGCCACTCGACGGTTCACGGGTAGTTTATGCATTTGCGCCTGAATCTGTCCGAAGAATCATGGAGCAGCTCGAGCCGGTTGGACTCTTTTTAATCATTGGACTGATCTTAGTTGGTGGTGGCGCGTTTTTGACCGACTTAAACCAAATGGTGCTCAATCTGTTGCCATAAAGGTTATAATAGTTTAGGTCGGGTAGGGCTTAAAAAGCTCCCCCGCCGGGCGAATGATTATCTGATACTAATCATTAGGGAGCCTAAGATTGTGCTTGGCCGTGGCCTTCACATGCGGGCACCCACCTGGGATCCCTCAGGTGATCAAACTCGGTGCCCGACAAAAATTAAATAAATAACGTGGGCTACAACTTACACAAACATCAAGTTTTTCAAAAACTAGGATCGATTTCTATAGAGGATCGTCCAGATTCAGCGCCTCCTGTTATCGCACCGCAACCGGCAGTTTCCAGCGACCATAGCCTCAAGATAAAAAGTCGGCATCACCTGATCCCATTCGCCATTGTTGGTGGAATTATCATTACCACAGGGCTTTTTGTTGGCTTCTTTACGACCGTCGCCCATAGCTCTTTAACAGATATATATGTGGCTGGATTGCCGGTTAAAGCCGATATAAGCCAGATTGAATTGCAAAAACAAATTACCACGGCCTCAAAGACCTACAAAATGAAGGTAAAATACACCGATGGTAAAACCAAAAGCTTTCCATTAGCTGTAACGGGCGTGTCGGTTGACGTTAAGAAATCGGCCGCCAAAGCCAAGGCTTCAATAAATCATTCTTTTGCGCGTAGGCTCGAGTGGTGGAATCCAATTAATCTTGAGCTGGTAACAAAATCGGACGATGCTGGGCTTTACTCGTTTGTAACTAAAGAAGTAACTCAGGTCAAAACCGCGCCAACAGATGCTTCCTTGGTTATCAGCAATGGTGCCGCCACAATCACTCCAGAGGGAGAGGGCAACGGTAGTACCGTAAATAACGCCCAAAAAGCCGTAGCTCAAAACGCCAAAACCCTCGCCAGCCAGCCGCTAGTCTTAAAGCCGATGAAACTCAAGCCGGCTATCACGGCTTCAGATCTGGAGTCGGGCAAAGCTAAAGCCGACGCGATTCTCGCCAAATCTGTGTCGTTTACGATCGCCGGTAATAATGTCGCGGCCACGCCTACAGATATCGGCGGCTGGCTCGACGTTTCACCTGTACCAAACGCTAAAACAGTAGATGTGACAGTTAACAGCGGTAAAGTGTTGCAATACATCGACAAAGTAGCACGGCGCTATGTCACGCCGCCACATAGCCGGTTGGTTACCACGACAGACACCGGTCAAATTGTATTGGATAATGGCTCTGACGGAGTCGATGTGGTAAATAAAGAGCAAACTGCCAGCGATGTCGCTAAAAAAGTCGCCAAAGACCCATCAGTCAGTACTTCATTAGCGGTGCAATATACCGCAGCTAAAACAGTTGAAACACAAGCCTATGACAAATGGTTCGTGGCAGACGTTACGACCAAGCGCATGTATGCTTACGAAAACACTACACTAGTACGATCTTTTCTAATCTCTGCTGGCGCTCCGGCAACGCCAACTGTGCTCGGCACTTATAAAATTTACGCGAAGTATCCATCCCAGACTATGACTGGCTTCAACGCCGACGGCAGTCGCTACCGTCAGCCGGATGTGCCATACGTCAATTACTTCACCGGCGGCTATGCCATTCATGGTAACTACTGGCGACCGGCCAGCTACTTCGGCAACATCAATAGCTCACATGGCTGTATAGGCATAAATGTCGACGACGCAGCCTGGATTTACAACTGGGCACCAATCGGCACGACTGTCGTTACACACAGCTGATATAATTCAATAACACTTTCGGGGTGTGGCGCAGTTGGTAGCGCGTACGGCTGGGGGCCGTGAGGTCGCAGGTTCAAGTCCTGTCACCCCGACCAAGATCATCAGGCAACGCAGTTAAGACGGATAAGGCAAATTGATCTGGTTCAGCTTCCGTTGGCATTGCACGATAAGCTCGGGCCTGTGCTCGAACTAACTCTTCTGGAGTGTTTATGCCTCGCCGTGCCCAGTAGCTGCCGAATTGTTTAAAATAATTTAGGCCACCAGGAGGTTTAAGCCATTGTTCGATATCATAGGGTTGACGATTAGATTGCGGTAATGTCTGCATATCTCTGAAACGTTCATTGATCAAACTTGCTTTGTCGGGTGTGACATTTATATACCTAACCGCATGCCCGAGCTCGTGGGCTAATGAAAACTTCGCAAGTAGTTCAGCTGTGAGCTCGCTTGGAGTAACTCCAATGGTTTCGGCCATTACTGATCGGCAGATGGGGGCGTCTCTAGTGGCCGCTTCGAAAGCTTTCCCGCCTTCGGTTAGATTTATAAATACAGAGTGAACACCGTCTTGCGTGAATGCACCATGTGTTGCAACGGCGGTTTTATGTGTTGGCTGTGCCTCTGTGATAGCTTGCTCTTCGTCGCTTGAGGGCGGTATAAATTGATCTGTGATTCGGACTTGGTCTAGTTCTGGAGCGGTGGCGAGGGCGGCTTGGTAGACTGGAACGAGTTGTTTTCCGATTTCACCAGCATTCTCTAAAAGGCGGAAGTTTTCGGCTACTAGGTTTGGTGGGGTGTTTGTTTCTGATGGCGATGGTGCCTGTGACGACATGGGTAGATTATAGCATAAAAAATCACAATAAGCAATAGCGGCATCGATTAAAAATGGTTGACTATTGTTCGTATTCAAGAATAATTAAGGTGTTGTGTCATTGAATCCTTTGGAGGCTAGGGAGCGGCCAATAATCACGGCCGGTAGTGAAATAATGGGTGGTGTATTACTGACACGCACTGGAATCGTGGTTGATTATGATGAAAACCCAACCCCCTATGAGCAAGTTTATGGTGTGGTAAATGGTCAGCTAACAGATGAGCAAGCCGCGCAGCCGCCGGCCGTAGCCGAAGCTGTCCACTCAACCGTCAAAATGCTTTTGCCGTATTCAGAGGATCGCTACAAAGATATTTTAGGTAAGCAGGCCGAAGCAAAAGGCGTAGTCAGTCTAAGGCCCGATGATCGAATTGGACTCTCGGTTTTTATTTTTGAAGGCGGAATATGTCATCAGCAGGCATTGCTGGCCGGTGCAATGTTCACCCTGTTTAAGCAAAGACGCAGTCTTGATGCTGAGATTAGTGTGGAGTCCACCATACCTAATAAAGCTCATCCTGACAGGCATGTTAGGGCGGTGCTAAGGACGGATACAGAACACATAGCCCTAGAAACTGCCCAAGTGTCTCGATCCCGTCGTCGGCTTCCACAATATCCTATGATTGCTTCGTCCGTATTAAGGTAGCTTGTTTTGCTTATTAATTCATAGAAATGTATACTTGTAAAAATTTACGGGAGTGTTAGATGGATTTTAAGGCCGAAGCTCAAGCGATTGGAATTAAGGAAATATGTTATAGCTCGGAGCGCGATGGAACCATTGATGATGTTGAATTAGCTCACGAAATGGCTCTAGCCATGTATGACGAGATGGAATATGTCGTGCGCTACAACCGTTTTGGTGATTATGTCGCTGACAAGGAACCGAAAACAACTTTTCGTAGAGCAGGTGAGAAAGGCGAACTTTTTAGCCAAATCATAGAAGAAATAAAAACGGTAGAAGATGAGCGTCTACCAAGCTATAAAACTCCTCTGACGACAGATGAGTTCGTTGATAAAGAAAACGTACTTTATCAGAAGCGAATCGCCGAAGAGGAGCGTATCGAAGCCCAACGCAAAAAGAATCAACACGCGGGTGATACAGATGCCGAAGAGGCGCCATTTAAAGCTGAACCCATAACCGAGCGGATTACTCATGGTTTTGTGGGCGACCTAGCTAAAAGAGCTTCAGAGCAGCGACAAAAGGCTGCCAACAACGCCGGCAATCTTATTTTCTTCAAGCACAGGCTGCAAGACAATATTGAGGTATTTGCCAAAACGTTAAATGCATCCGATCAAGAAACCTTTAAGCCGTTAAATACAAGACGATCTTCAGAGGTTAGCCGAGCTTGGTTTAAAGATGATGCAGAGGCAATCGAGTTAAATGCTCGCTACCAAGAGCTATGGGAAACCTTCTTTAAAAAACTGCACTTTCAGAAAATGGCAGAAGCTCTGGGTGTTGAAAATGTCGATGATTTGGATAGGGATGCGGTTGTAGAGCTGAGTAAAATGACGCGTACCCCATCGTTTGCCAGATTTGTCGCATCATAGTCGTTTTTGCGTGCTAAGATAGAGGACATGTGGCAGGAAACCAAACACGGGCTGTATAAGCAGTTCAACTTCGAAAATTTTAAGGAAGCCTGGGCTTTTATGCAGTCCGTGGCTGATCTTGCCGAGGAATTTCAGCATCATCCACGCTGGGAAAACGAATGGAGCGTAGTGCAGATCTGGCTGATAACTCACGAAGGCGATAACGCCATAACCGACCGCGACCGCGAAATGGCTGATGCTATCGACGCTCTATATAAAACCGACAATGTCGAAAAAGATGCTGACCAAAACATCCATCCTCAAGAGGTTAAAATCTTTGCCGATGGTGGTTCGCGCGGTAATCCAGGGCCAAGCGCCAGCGGGTTCGTGGTGCTCGACATGGAAGATAATATATTGGTCGACAAGGGCGTATATCTCGGTGTTACCACCAATAATCAAGCTGAATACACAGCGCTCAAACTGGCTCTCGAGGAGTGTCGCAAGATGAATGTCCAAGTAGTACATGTCTATCTGGATAGTTTGCTAGTCGTAAATCAGATGCTCGGTATTTTTAAGGTGAAAAACCGCGATTTGTGGCCGATTCACGATGCGATAAAGAAACTAGTGGGTCAGTTTAAAGAAGTCAGCTTCAAGCATGTGCCGCGCGAATTCAACAAACAGGCCGACGCAGCGGTCAACCGCGCCCTAGACGAACACCTGGATCTAGACAAAACCCAACAGGGGTGATATAGTCATAAGCGGCCAGATTATTGGCTGATCGCCTTTGCTTTCTTCGGGAAGTGGAGGAGGAAAGTCCGGGCAGCAAAGGGAATGGCAGTCGCTAACGGCGACCGGGGGCGACCCTAGGGAAAGTGCCACAGAAACGATACCGCCGATTTATCGGTAAGGGTGAAACGCGCGGGGTAAGAGCCCGTTAGTTCTCAGCGGTGACGCTAAGAAGAGGTAAACCCTGCCTGCTGCAAGGAGATGGACCCTTTAGGCCTAAAGCCTGAAGTATCCCGCTAAGGACCCATCACAAAAACCGCTCGAGCTCGTCAGCAATGGCGTGCCTAGATAGATGATCAGTCTCGACAAAACCCGGCTTACAGATAATCTGGCCACTTAAAAAGCCCTCAACGAGGGCTTTTTAAATTAAGCTAGTCTACTTTCTATTTTTTGGCGGATTTGACGACGGCAGTGAATGCGGCTGGTTCGTTGACGGCTAATTCAGCTAAGACTTTGCGGTCAAGCGTGACATTGGCTTTTTTAAGGCCGGCTATCAGTTTGCTGTAGGTTGTGCCGTTTTGGCGGGCACCAGCGTTGATGCGGGCATTCCAAAGCTCGCGGAAGGTACGCTTGCGGTTTTTGCGGTCGCGGGTAGCATTTTGTAACGACTTGGTGACGGCTTGCTTGCCGCGCTTGATACTGACCCGGTTAGGGTGACTAAAGCCTTTAGTAGCCTTTCGGATTTTCTTGTGTTTGGCGTGAGAAGTTACGCCTCGTTTAACTCGCATGAACTAGACTCCTAAATTCTTCTTGATATTCTTGGCCATTTTGCCGGATCGGGTGGTCAGGCCGCGCAGGCTGCGCTTGCGGCTGCCGGATTTCTTGCCCAAAAAGTGGTTTAAGTTGCTTGAGCCAACCCGAACTTTACCGTTCTTGCTGACTTTAACGCGGTCTTTTGTGCCGCTATGGGTTTTGAGTTTGGGCATCCGTTTCTCCTTCTGTGTCCTTTGCCTGGTAGGCGACTGTGCCTTTGCCGCTGCTTCTTACGACGAAACTTAATTGTTTGCCAGCCAGTTGAGGCTGTTGGTCGACTACTATTGTATCACCGAAATCTTCGATTACCTTTTGGGCGATCTTGAAGCCGATTTCTTTGTGAGCCTGTTCGCGACCTCTATAAAATAACGTTATCTTGACCTTATGGCCGGTCTCGAGAAATTTCGCGACCTTGTTCATCTTGATCTGGAGATCATGTGCGCCAATCTTGAGTCCAAACCGCATCTGCTTCATATCAAGCGTCTTGGTTGTCTTGCGGTTCTTTTGCTGCTGTTTGGTGCGCTGGTAGTTATACTTACCCCAATCGACGATTTTGCAAACTGGCGGATTGGCATCTGGTGAAATTTCTACCAGATCGAGCTCACGCTCTTGCGCAATGGCCAATGCCTCTTGCTTGCTTAAAATGCCGAGCTGTTTGCCGTCTTCATCGATGACACGCAGCTGAGATGCCCGAATTTGGTCATTCAGGCGGGTGTACTTTGCGATAACTAAATTCTCCCTAGTCTTGATATTAACGTGCCAGAATTGTAACAGGTAAGGCCTCAGAGGTCAAACGTTAATGTTAATCTCCCTGATCAAGCAGTTTTTGCCAGTCAATTTCCTCCGGCTTGTTTGCCTCGCTTTCTGCCAATTCTCGATTTAATTTCTCAGCCACCGCCTCACGAATAAACGCCGAGCGCGTAATGTATTTGTTTTTTGCAGCGACAGTCATTTTTTGAATCAGTTCGGCCGAAAATTTTATATTGAGGGCTTGGCTACGCATACACGATGACCCCCCATTGGGGATGCGTTGTGTATGCACTGGCTGAGAGGTAAGTAAAAAAGTTCGTTTGAAATAGGGATGAGACTTGGTTGCTTTTCATTTTGATGCCGTGGGGAGACTCTTGTAGGCGAGGGCTTCAGCGATATGCGAAGGGCTGATTTGTGGCAGGTTTGATAAGTCGGCGATGGTCTGGGCGACTTTGATGGCGCGCATATAGCCTCGAGCTGACATTAAGGTATGTCTGGCAGCTAGATTTAAGGTGTTAATGGCAGCTGGTTTAAGACAGACTAGACTTTTGATATCTTGGTTTGTCATATCGGCATTCAATTTGCTGGGTGAATTAAAACGTTGGCGCTGGATTGCTCGAGCGCGTGCTATTTTGCGACGGATTTTATTATCTAGGGCAGAGTTAGCAGTTTGGGTTAACAGATGACTGTGTGTGATCTCGCTGACGTTACACTGCAGGTCGATCCGATCGAGAATTGGACCAGACAAGCGATTTTGGTAGGCTTTGAGCTCACGATTGAGACATTGGCAGGTCTTGTCGCTGCCGAAGTGTCCGCACGGACAGGGGTTGGCGGTGGCGACTAATACGAAATTAGCCGGAAATTCGACGTTGTCGCGGGCTCGGGCGAGATTGATTATCCTGTCTTCGAGCGGCTGACGCAGGGCTTCAAGCGTCTCTCGGGGAAATTCGGGCAATTCGTCGAGAAAGAGCACGCCTCTGTGTGCTAGGCTAATCTCGCCTGGCCTTATCTTTGAGCCACCGCCAACCACGGCCACATGACTGGCGCTGTGATGGGGTGATCGAAATGGCCGGTTGGTTACGATGCGCTCGTAATCATGGCTAGCTAAGCTGTGTAAATGAGTGACTTCGAGCGTTTCCTCTCTGTTAAGCGGCGGTAGTATCGAAGACAAAGCCTTAGCCAGCATGCTTTTGCCTGTGCCGGGTGGGCCGCTAAAAAAGACGTTGTGACCACCTGCCGCTGCGATCTCTAAAGCGCGCTTGGCTTGATGTTGCCCTACGATTTCACTTAACTGCACACCTGTTGGCCGATGTTTGGAAGCCGATGGGTCAAACAGCCCGTCGCCAGTATTAACTTGAGCAATTGGCAGGCCTAGACAGAGGTGGCCGTGAAGCTGACTGAGGCTATCAATGGGCACCAGTGTAACCGATGGTATCAACTGAGCCTGTTTTAAATTGCTTGCTGGTATATAAAATACCTTTATACCTTTAGATCGGCCTGCCAACACCTTGCCGATTATTCCACGGACAGCACGCACGCTACCGTCGAGGCCGAGTTCACCGATAAAAGCCTGCTTAACACCTATGGACTTAGTCACTTGATCGCTGGCAGCCAGTATCGCGACAGCTATGGCTAAATCAAAGCCGCTGTCTGCCTTAGGAACATCGGCCGGAGCGAGGTTAATAGTGATTCTTTTACGAGGTAGCATTATATGGCTAGTTGCAAAACTACCCCTGATGCGCTCTCTTGATTCATCGACAGCCTTATTTGCGAAGCCGACAATTACGATATTTGGCAGATTATTTGATAAATGACACTCAATATCGACAATAATCCCGCGTGATCCGGTTGAAATTATGCTCTGAATGCGGATACTCATTGGGCCAAACTCCATTACTGCCCACGCCTGCTATTCGCAGGCAAAAGTAAAACACCTTGTCCCAGGAAAGACAAGGTGTTTTAACGTTTATTTAATGTTTTTGTTTGACGATTTGGTTTTTAAGTTTGGGTTTTTTCTTGGTGGGACAACGACTTGCGAGAAATCGTCGTCCCAGATGTCTTTTTGTTTTTGAGCACTTAATTTGTTCAAGCGCTATACGTATCTTATAGAATAGGTTTATAGACGTCAATAACAATTATGGTTAATTTATTTATAAACCTGTGCATAACTTTTTCAGGCCAGCTGCCTGAGTCATTTTGTGAGTCTGCAAATGCATAAGCGGATTGACAAAATCAGTCATCCGTGCTAAGTTTAGTAGTGTAAGTCACCAAAACAAAAACGTTCGTACAATTCAAAAAAACTAACGAAGCCCTCGTGGGGGCGGGCGACCTACAAAAGCTCGGCTAAATACCAAGCAAC
The DNA here is from genome assembly GCA_964639505.1 of uncultured Candidatus Saccharibacteria bacterium. Classification (GTDB taxonomy): domain Bacteria; phylum Patescibacteriota; class Saccharimonadia; order Saccharimonadales; family UBA4665; genus CAZXDL01. The sequence goes on from CAZXDL010000009.1 coordinate 26,112, forward strand.
GGAGTTTTCCGTACGACGCTCTGTGTAGCCCTCAAAGCTACCTGAGCGGTCAGTCTCGGTACCACCGCAAGGTGTCTACCATTTCGCCGTTGGGCGGCAAGCGCTTCAATAGTCTATTTATATAAGCGGATTTGTCGCCCCGGCACCTTATCATGTTCAAACTACTCAAATATAAGCACCTGCAACGCTTAATCGGTCTTATAATGCTGGACATATTATTGTTTGGCAGCATCAATGCTGCAAATGCGGCCTCATACATGATTATTGTCGGCTTTATATTGTTAGCTTTAACGATTTACCATATTTTGTATTGTCTACTGGCTCTGAGCCGGTTTTATGGATTAAAAATTAAGCACAAGCACCAATTGGCGCTATATATAACCTTAGTTTTAGGAATTTTAATCGCCTTGCAGTCGACTGGCGAGCTGGGATCACGTGATGTATGGGTGCTTCTACCTCTGGTAATTCTAGGATATTTTTATAGTACTTATGCCCGAAGCTCTAGCCTGTAGTTTCAAGCTGGAGGCTGTATAATACTTAGTATGAATCCGTCTAGTAACGAGACCAATGAGATAAACTTACCATCCCCGATGGAGCGCGCGCCGGCCGGCAACAAAGGCGAGGCTGGTCAAGCTGTGGTACCCGAACAGGCTCGTCCGTCTGGGCCAGAACGAACTTCTAACCCCTTGGCGCCCAGAAGTAGTTCGGCTGTCAGCATTCCACTACCTCCTGTCCCGGCGATGCAGGCGACCCCAGCTCAGGCTCGGCCCGCCGCTCAAAGTCGCCCTTCTTCTGCCACTTCGTCGCTCAGAGCCAGCGATGACAGTGACTTAATCGAGAAGGAGTGGGTAAACAAAGCTAAGCAGATTGTTGAACGCACTAGAGACGACCCGCACAAGCAAACCGAAGAGTTAACGCTTGTGAAGGTAGATTATATGAAAAAGCGTTACAACAAGACTATCAAACTTAATAAGTAGGGCAGATGACTACGTTATTTACGATTCTGGCAATCATTTTTTTCATTGGGATTATAGCGGCCCCGATTATTTATTTGCAGGCGCGCAAGAATTTCCGCGAGCAAAAGAACTATGAGCGCGGGCTCAAGATCGTACCTCTCTTTATTCATTTGCCTCCGCCAAGTGATGACACCGATGTCGGCGCTCGCGATACTCGTGATGTAACTGATGAAACCATCAGCAAGGCTCAGATTATCTACAATATTATCGCCGGCACCCTCAAAAAGGGTTTCAAGAGCGACTTTTACGGTCAAAGGCACTTTGCATTTGAAATCGTGGCTGATCAGGGCATGGTTTATTTCTATGCGGCAGTGCCGATCGCGTTAGTTGAAGTAGTTAAGCAGGCGATTAACAGTGCATATCCATCAGCTAGGCTAGAAGAGGTATCAGAGCACAATATATTTAGCCCAGTCGGGCGGATCTCTGGCACAATCGGCGGCGAGCTGAATCTTAAAGAGCATTATGCCTATCCGATCGCAACTTATCAGGATCTTAAGCAAGATGCCATGCAGTCGCTACTTAACGCGTTATCTACTTTGGGTAAAGAAGATGGCGCGGCGGTGCAGATTTTGATGAGACCGGCCAATCCTGGCTGGCGCAAAGCCGCACATCAAGTTGCCAGTCGCAAGCGCAAAGGCACCGATAAGGGTCTGAGCGCCGGTGGATTGGCTAAAGATGTCGCTACGGCTTTTGTTAAGCCTCCAGAAGGTGGTTCTGACGGCGAACCAAAGAAACCAGACCTGTCTAATCTAGAGCAGGCCACAGTCGACGCCATTGACGAAAAGACAAGGCACCCAGGATATGAAGTAGCAATTCGGGTAATTGTTTCTTCCAATGTCAGCCAGCGGGCACAGGCTATTTTGCAAAACATTGTCGCCAGCTTTAGTTTGTATGACGCGCCAGGCAAAAACGGCTTTAAATTTAGCATGGCTAAAGATATTGACGGCCTAGTTACTTCGTATATCATGAGATTTTTCCCGCAGCACCATAATAAAAACGTGCTTAATTCGGTTGAGCTTGCGACGCTGTTTCACTTCCCAGATGAGCGCAACATACCGACTTCGCAGCTGGGTCGGCAAGATTCGAAGCAGGTTGATGGCCCTCGCAACATACCCGAGGAGGGCTTGTTGCTTGGCTATAACCTATTCCGTGGCGCCAAGAAGCCAATCAGACTTGGCTTAAACGACCGTCAGCGACACATGTATGTTGTCGGACAGACCGGTACGGGTAAGTCGACCTTTTTGGAAAACTTGGCCTTGCAGGACATGCTAACGGGTAATGGTTTCGCCTTTGTTGACCCGCACGGTGATACGGCCGAAAAACTGCTGTCGATGGTGCCACGTGAGCGTACCGAAGATGTGATTTATTTCTGCCCCGCCGATATGGAATCACCAATGGGTCTCAACCTATTTGAATTCAACAACCCAGAGCAAAAAGACTTCTTGATTCAGGAAGCGCTCAACATGCTACAGAAGCTTTACGATCCGCAACATCAGGGGATAATGGGGCCGCGCTACGAGCATATTTTCCGCAATGCCGCGCTGGCTGTCATGGCCGATCCTGAAGGCGGTACATTCGTTGACATCCCAAAGCTGTTCCGCGACCCAGTCTTTTTAAAGCAAAAGCTTCAGCATGTAACTGACAACAATGTGCTGGACTACTGGCTCAAGGAGTACCCAGCCAGCCAGCGCTCCAATGATTCCGGCGAAGTCACGGCTTGGTTCGTTAGTAAGTTTGGCGCTTTTTTAAGCAACGAAATGATGCGAAATATCATCGGTCAGACAAAGTCAGCTTTTGACCTGCGCGAAATCATGGATAAAAAGAAGATACTCTTAGTTAACTTGAGTAAGGGCCGGACAGGCGACCTTAACAGCAAGTTGCTGGGTATGATTTTTGTGATGAAATTCCAGGCTGCGGCCATGAGTCGAGCGGATACCCCCGAAGACGACCGAATTGATTTCAGCCTATATGTCGACGAGTTCCAAAACTTCTCGACAGATAGTTTTGCGACGATTTTATCCGAAGCTCGTAAATATCACCTCAACTTGATTGTAGCCAACCAGTTTACAACGCAGCTGACTCAAGAAATTCGCGACGCAGTCTTTGGTAACACCGGTACGATCGTCAGCTTCCGCATTGGTCAAAATGACGTCGAATCACTTGGCAAATACTTCCAGCCGACTTTTGACGCCGATGATCTGCTGCGTGTGCCAAACTTTAACACCATCGTGCGCACGATGGTTGGCGGTGTCCCAACTCAGCCGTTTAGCATGGCCACTCTGCCGGCTCTGGGTACGCCGAATCCACGCCTATCAGGGGCTCTGAAGCAACTGTCGGCCGCTAAATACGGCAAACCAAAAGCAATCGTCGAACAAGACATTAACCAGCGCATGTTTGGAAAAACAATAGACACGGGCGCCGATGCTGGTCTTGCGCTTGGCCCTAGCGGTGCGACTCAATCAGTCCCAGCACCAACGCCAGCTAAACCCGGTAACTTCCTAGATGAATGGCTAGCCAAGCGCAAATCAACACCTCCGCCAATAACATCGCAGATTCCCGCACCAACTCCGTCTCCGGCTCCGGTGCCAACTGCACCAGCGGCGCAGCCTACGACTGCCGCTGTGCCAGCACCGGCAACCGTTGTTACCCCAACTTCAACACCAGCAGCGCCAGTCGCCGCTCAATCTCCAAACAGTCTTAAAAAAGAAGATGTCCATCAGATTGCCGGCGAATTAAAACAGCAGCTAGATTCGCCGCGCAAAACCGACGCCGCCGAGCACGTTTTTGACCTGCCAAAAAAACCTAAAGCCATTATAAAAGATGACGAGCCCAGCGAAGACGACACTATCTTTATAGACCCCAAAGACGGCACTTTACTAAAAGCTGATGAAGCTAAAAATGCTGCCTCAAAAGACGAGACTAGCAGCTAGCTTCGGGCTTTGTGTCGCGACCTAAATACGAGATTGACTACAAGCTCTACTACGAGTCCAATCGCGAAACCGACTACAAAAAGCAGCAGGAAAACGCCGTAGTTGTATGTAAATCCAATATGATTAGCTAGATACAAATAAAGCGTTGTACCCGTTAAGGCCACCACGCCGCCGCCAAGCAGCCCAGATGGGCGACTAACGGTCTTGCCAGCAAATTCACTTGTAACACGTACTGCAGGTTGGTGAATGACCTTACTAAGGGCCCGTTGTGGCGCTGGTAGCTTGCGCCGAATATGCTTCAGTTCGCGGCGCAAAGTTATCTCTCTGAGCTCACGGTTAACGTCTTGATTTACAACTGGTTGAGCGGCTTCCTCGGCGGCTTTAAGCC
>CAZXDL010000010.1:0-11953 GCA_964639505.1 uncultured Candidatus Saccharibacteria bacterium
GCCAGGCTAATCCCCTGGCCTTTTTTTACTGCTTAGGATTACCACCCAGAAGGATATTCCCAGTCTCCCACCATGGCCCCCTTAGCATATTCTGTGTTAGTAGCTTCGAAGAAGTTTACTAAGGCGTTATCCGTCACATGATCAATCCATGGTGTAGGATTGTCTTTAACTCCAAATTGAGGTTTTAACCCCATTTGAACCATACGATAATCACACACATATCGAACATAGGCTTTTGCTTGCTCTGCTGTTAAAGCGGGGTTAGTCCCAATTCGATAACACATATCTATGAAACTATCCTCTAATCCTACAACAGTTCTGGCAGTTTCATATATGTTTGCTTTGAAAGGATTATTAATTACTTCCGGATGTTCATGCAGATATAAACGAAACATTTCCGTTAATCCTTCTACATGAGTTGATTCATCCAGAATACTCCATTTATTCACAGAGATCATCCCCGGTAACTTGCCTACCTGACTCCAAGAAAGTAACATGATGAAAGAGCCAAATAAGTTAACCCCTTCCATCAGTATTTGTCTTGCTAGTAAAGTAGCAATATTAGCGGGAGTTGAAGTAGGAACATCTTCAATCATGAAGATATGTTTGTCCTTCATTTCCTTGTAGGTTAAGAATTCTTTAGTAAATTCTTCAGTATCATAGCCAAGAGTATCATTGAGTAATTTATAACCCTTCATATGAGTGACTTCTCTTGCTGCAAAACTTAGCAGCATCATTCTCGCATCAGGATGCTTGAATATAGGAAGAAGTCTCTCTACGTATGAACTACAGACATTCGTATCAAGTTGTGTGAAGAGTCTGAGGATATGTTTGATATAAGCTTTTTCCGAGTCTGAAATGGAACCATTTTTCCATTGCTCCGTATCCTGCCTCATATCCGGTTCAAAGATATTCCAATGTTGCTTTTCGCTTTGGTCGAGAAGATCTTGAAGTCTAAGATATTGAGGATAGAAGATTTCAGAAGGAGTGGTAATAGAAGTAGACATTTATGTTAACCTTGACAAGCTATGCATTCAGTAGTTTCAGGATTCCAATCTACAAGAGCTTTTCTTTCGATAGATTTTACGGTATCGACATTTCCTTCTCTCTCTGTCCTAAAGTAATAAAGAGTCAACACATTATCTGATTCTAGAAATTTCAAATGAACACTATTAATATATTTCTTAGTCATTCCCGCAGTGAAAAAGAGATTCAATGACTGTGCTTGAGAAATATATCTACCCCGTTGGTCCGCTAATTCGATCAACCAATGTTGATCTATTTCTACAGCACATTTAAAGACTGCTTTTTCTTCGTCAGTAAGAAAGTCTAAGTGTTGTACAGAACCTTTATTTTCAAGTATATTGTTCCATATAGCTTTAGTATTATAGTTTTTACTCTCTAGTAAACGCTCTAATGCTTTATTCTTTATAACAAAGGAGCCTGCTCTTGTTTCTTTGATGAAGATATTTCTGTACCAGGGTTCTATTGAAGGAGAGCTGCCAATAAGATCAGCACTATTGGCGTTAGGAGCAATAGCTGAAAGACGGCTGTTACGCAGCCCAGTGCCAGCCATATCAGGAGCTTCTCCCCGTTCTTTAGCAAGCTGCTTACTAGACTCCAAGGCTCTGTCATGTATTAACTTATAGACTTCATGAGTTAATTGTACAGCGGAGTTAAATCCTCCACTCTCGAAAGGGATATTTCTATTTTGTAATAGACTATGCCATCCAAAAGTGCCAAGTCCTAATGCCCTTTCTCTTTCCGCTGAGAACTTTGCTTTAGCTAATTTCTCAGAAGCATTATCAATGAAGAACTGTAGGACATTATCCAAAAATCTTATGAGATCCTGAACAATTGTAGTATCTTTCCACTCATCGTATAATTCCAGGTTCAAACTAGACAAACAACATACGAAAGTCCTAAATTCGTCAGTAGGCTGAATTATTTCCGAACACAGATTACTACCTTTAATCTCTAACCCTAAAGCTTTTTGTGTTTCTGGTAATTTTCTATTTGCCAAATCAATTTTTAGTAGATAAGGTTCCCCTGTTAATACTCTTGCAGAGAGGATATCCTCCCAAATAGCTCTTGCTCTAAAAGTGTCAAAGATTCTTCCGGAATGAGGACACACTAAGTCTATTGTTTTATCCTCTTTAACAGCCTGAATAAACTCATCGGTTATGTTAACGGCATTATGGAATTGTGTCCTGTTGTCTGACTTTCTCTTAGCATCCCCTCCTGGAATTCTGAATCTAATGTGTTCCAGAATATCCGGATGATCAACATCCAAATAAGCTGCGATAGCTCCTCTTCTTGACCCTTGTTGTTTGAAATAACCTATTGCAGAGTCGATGAGTTTGAAATAAGGTATTGGACCGGGAGCTTTCTTAGAGGTGCCTCTTATTGCGTTGTGCGCTCCTATACCTCCTCCTGCCATTGACAAGGTAGCTAATTCTTGTAAGAAATCTACCTGTCCCTTTGCGGTATCCGGTATTTCGGAAGCATAACAGGATATTGGTAATCCTGTCATCTTTTCCTCTGGTATGAATTCAGAACTATACCAGTAATGAGCCCCATTTTTTTCTGGATCTTCTACCCACTTACCTTTTATGGCATTCGATAAAACTGGAGAAGCAAACATGAACCAACCGTTATAGGCATAGTCATATATTTTCTGAGCTAAAGTATAGTCTCCATAGCAGTAGTTAACAGCAGCTTTTGCTAGTGCCTGTGGGATAGACTCCTCTTCTTTCATGTAATGACCTTCTAATAGAGTTTTAGAAAAATCATTAATATAATGAGGATTTTTTCGATCGATTTGAATACCGAGGTAAGAATAACGATTTAACATAATTTAGAAATTTTCCTTTTTAATTATATAAGTTCTTATACCAAAGAATCTGGTAATATAAAAAAAGATGAGTTGTTATATCATCTCTTTTAATTGTTAAATTAAAGGAATATTAGAGAACTCTATAAGTAAATATATTATTGCCATCAAAATATTTTCACGGGGAGAGCCTGTACTCCACAATTTAGGGTCAATAGGCCACCAAGCAGGAGTTCCACTAATACCTAAACCAGTTTTGAGTTCAAGTGCAGAGTGTATAGATAAACACGCAGCAGCCGCGGATAAGTCCCCTTTTCCTTTTATTAAGGTTTTAAATACTTCATCTTTTTCAAAGAATTCAGCATTTTCCTGAAAGAGGATATTTACCTTTTCGATTATCTCTTTAAATTCTGGGGATATAGAAGAAGTTTCTACTGTGTCGTTCACTGTGTCATTCATAAAATTTTAAGTAGAAATGAACTATGATTTAATAGTATAGTTTACCACATATTAAAACCAAAGTCCATTTTAAATTATAGTCTTGGATCCAATTCCTTCTCGTTTCTGAGTTCTCCGATTAACTTAATAGCCAAGTTTATCCTCTCATTTTCTTCGGAGATCAACATTTTTTCTCCTAATATTTTTTCTCTTATGCTTACATTTAATTTCTTTGTAATACTCTTTTGTTTACAAAGTCTTTGATATCTTTCCGGATCAGTATAATCGTATCCATATATCAACCTTAAATATTCACCGTTCCTAACCTTGAGATAAGGAATCATACAACCAGGGGTTATTGGTTTAATAACTACCCCCTCTAATCCATACTGTTCAGTTAATAATTTGAAGTAATCTATTCCTTCTTCAATGGATTTAGTATCATCCAAGTCAACCACTAATGCATACCCAGGAAATATATGGTCGTATTTCCTCAAGAAATTATAAACCTCACCTCTATTTACGTTAGAAGGTAGCCCCTTTAATATATCAAAGGGGACAAAATAAGGATTTTCTACTACTGCAAATTTATTTAATACACTGGAAAACCTATTGATATTTTCTTGTTTGGAAGGTATATCGATAATAGGCGTAAGTTTATTAAATTCGATGTCCTTGGATAAGACATCTAATTCGTTCCTTATTAAATATTCATAAGGTAGGTAATCATTAGCTATAAGAGGCCCCCCTAATGTGGACCAAGGCATTAACTCTCCATCGAGAATTATTTCTTCGGTATTACTTTTCTCGAATAATTTAGAATATATATGGTGTATGCCTTCAAGGAAAGTTTTAAGTTGGTCATCATCAAGGCCGTGAATTCGACCAATTCTCCAACCTGATCTGGAGGTGAGGAAAGTCTTTTCCGGCTTATCCTTGAAAAGATAGGCTGTACCTCTACTCCCCATAAGTTTAGGCTCTAAGACAACCGAATTAGCACCTGCTTTTTTCATCCAATCAAGAGCGGGGATTAATTCTTCTAGTTGATCACCTACTACTGGACCAGGAGACATAGTCCCTGATATGAAGCGAATATTGTTCTTTTTTATATTCTCCAGAAGTCTGATTTCCGAAGGTTCTAATTGGAATTGATCAATTGTGGGTTCTTTTATTATGGGGAACCCTAAATTTTCTACTAGATTTTCTTTCCGTCTTTCCCTCTTACTATCAACAGATATAAAGGAGGATATTCGTCCGTCTATTACTACTACGGCAGTCAATTTATTACCATGTACAGCCCCAGTATCAATAAAAACTTTATTCTTATAGATATGTCCTTTAAAGGAAGTAGGTTTATGAGCTACATGCCCAATTATATGCAAGGGATGGTCAACATTGGCATCCTCATAAAACCAACCCAAGTCTTCCTTAATAGGTAAGGACCTGTCTTTTATTCTATATCTTCTTTGTTCTCTGAGAGCTAGTCTATTATGTTTACCCAAAGCTTCCTTAACACAAGGGGCATGAGTAACATACACGGGGTTATTACCATGTTTATGACCAAGATTGAAGATAAGATAAGGAAGGGACTGCTCGAAGAGATTAAAAAATCTATTTGTTAGATCTTCGTCCTTTAGAAATGTTTCTATTGAAGAAAATATCTGCTTATTCTCTAATTCCAGATTTGGCGTTGAAAACTTTTTCAACCTGTTATATACATAGGATTCGTGGTTACCTATTATAAGGATGTCTCCTTGTTTCACACATGATTCAATGTACTGAATCATGTTCCTAGTGTCCAGGCCTTTATTAAGGTAGTCTCCAATATGAACTACTTGAGCATCAGGATAAGTATCGAGACATTTCTCTCTAAGTTCCTTAAGTTCTTCGGTGCATTCGTGGGAATCCCCTATTATTATATAGGGGCGACCATCACTTTGATGCCTACATCTTTTGTATTCGGTACCTACTCCATCAACGAGGTTGGACGAGAGGTTGTATCCATCATACACAAGCGGAGGAAAATCCGTTTTCCTATTAACTCTAATTCTTTGAGAAAAATCCCGAGAACCTATAGAAGGTAGGACATCTCTACGGAATTTTTGAACACTAAGTCTAACCCGTTTAGAGAACTGATCTTCACAGTTATGTAAATAATCAGAAATAGCCTTGTATTCGAAAGTTATAAGACAAGTATTATAGAATCGTTCATTAGCTAATTTTGTGATATGAGATCTAAAAGCTTTGTTGAATGCCGTTGAATCAACAATTACATAGTCAGAGTTGACAGGGAAGGAAGTCGCTATATCCAAGCCAGCATCGAGTGCCTTAAAAGCGGGACCACTCATTGCCGAGTATTTATCGGAGAATTTATTTGATAGATCTTCCCCCCCTTCTATATAATAAGGAGAGGATAGTTCCCGTAAAATGCTCTCTCGTGAGTAGTCCGAAGATAGGATTGTTATACAATAATGATTTGGCCCTGAATTGAGTACCTCCGTCAGATATTCTAGAAAAGTACTTTTTCCTGAATGGGTAGGGCCGCATAGTACAATTACCGTACCAGGAATAATGTTGATTTTAAGAAAGTTGTTTTCCGTTGTTTCCATTATTTTTTAACTCTGAAATTTGAGTGACTAAGTTAGCTATCTCTTGCGCTTGGAGACGATTTGTTTGTATTAAAGCGAGAACTTCTTCTTTGATTAAAGGGAAAGACTCCAACTTTTCTTCGATACTAGAAATTAGTATGGTTGGATCTATTAGGGTTTCCATGTCACCGCCAAGGTAATAGGCTGGCCATTAACTTTGTTTCCAACATCTTCTATGGTATATGAAGACTTTGGAACACCAGCATCCCCCAGAAACTCAATCAATTCATCTTTATTTGGTTCCCATTTATGATCTGGATGTCTAAAGTCCGATTCATCGAAATTAAAGTTTTTGTTGAATTCTCTATTAGGAACTGTGATAACAATTCTATTAGGTTTTACTTCTATTATTGTTTTTAGCAGAGCCCTAGCTTCCTCTATCTCTAAATGTTCCAGAGTTTCTATGAGAATAACATCACTCCCTTCTATTAAGGAAGTATTCTCAAGTATAAAAGATGGAGTAACTTCCTGATTAATACATCTAATATTATCCCCAAAATCTAAAGTCTTCAATTTACGTAGATTTTTCTCGACAACTTCTTTGTCTTTATCGTAAGCGTGGACAACCTCATATTCCGTACTTAACTTCTTGGAATGATATAGTTCCCCACAGCCGATATCAATAAGTATCTCTGATTTATCCTTTTGTAGTAGAGCTTTACTAACTACTTCCAACCGCTGTAGTTGAGCATTACCAAATTGAAACTCCATTTCAGGAGTATCAATAAAATTCTCAACTTTTAAATGATTGAAAAAGTCTGGATTGGTGATAAACTTTGTTAGAAAAGTAGCTCTTACAAGATAAGGAGCGTGACTCTCATTTATAAGTTTGATAAATCTAAGTATTGAATCCTTCTTGAGAGATATGTATAAATCATCGTTATGAATCGCAGTTATTATACATATAACAAGAAATTTGACAAGCACATCCTTCACGGTGGAAGAAGATACTCGAATATGGTAATAGTCAGAAATTAGTGGGGTTATTGTTAATCCGGGATACCCAAATTTACTTAATAATAGATATCCCTTACTTCTAATTATAGACTCTGCATAGGCAGAATATCCCTCTACATCGCGCTCAGGGTCTCCATGATAGGCCGCCCTTAATGTATCGGATATTATCTGAAATACTCCATACGGGTGAGAATACCTTGTTTTATCGATATATTCTATCTCATGAGTATCCGAAAAAGAAACTTCAGTCTCCGAATCCTTAAACCACAGCCTGAATTCGGAATTATCAAGGTTAGTAAACCACCCATAAATTTTTCCCTTTTTTAGAGATCTGGTAAAGGGGGTACTGGACTCTCTTATAGTATTAGGATTTTTCTGAATAATATACGAAAAATTAGGGTTTGTAGATCCGACTGTAAATAGCATAATTTAACCTTTACTTTTTTCAAAAGAAAATTGAGTATATTACTTTCTTATACCAGTTTGTAATTAGAAATTGACTAAAAAAAAGGGATTCTGTACCCCTTTTCTTTTGAAGGACTATTCCTTATAGTCCTCTTTTCAATTCAGGGATCTTTTCAGGGGGTATAACTTTCGTCAGTTCAGGTATACCTGTTTCAGCCTCTAACTCTCCTTCTCCTATCATATACTGGTCTTTCTTTTCTTGTGTTATCTCGGCCAATATAACCATGGAAGGGTCATATACCACTTTCCATTTTCCTTCTTCTTCATCATAAGTAGCACTTAATGCTAAGTCCTGGAAAATTACAGTAGGAGACTCTGTGTCTTGATTTGTATCTTCTCCCCCGGGAGAAATTGTGATACTGACATCCACCTCTTCGAAGTATACATCGAAGCTTACATCATCATTTTGTACATTTAGTTCCATGATTTCTCCTTTAAATTAGGTAGGGAGGTAAGGACAGACACTCCAATCTTCGTCTATCCATTTTACAAATTCTTTACTATTTTCGATTCTTGTAATTTCAGCTATCTCAAATACGTGGTTCTCCTTCGGATTTACTTTATTCACCATACCTAGGGTAAGACACTTATCAGGGGAACTTCTATAGAGAAATCTCCTGAATGGTAAGGTATATTCTATTTTTGGTTTTACCCGGAATTTATTGACAATAGGAAACCCTGGGAGATGAGGTAAAAATCCTCCGGAGGTATTCAAACCTGCATAAAATTGCCAATTTGAGGTGTCACCATCAGTTATCAGAATCTCTATATCCTCCCCGTCTAGATACGCTTTGACTATATCTTCATGAGGATACTTAATAACAGTTTTTTCCATAATAACGTAAAAGAGGGGGTAGCCCTCTTACTTTCTCCTTTCTTATTTACTTTTTCTTGGGGGGTGGAAGAGTAGTGGTAGATCTTTCCCAGATAGACCAGGAGCTAGGAACTACACCCTTCCTACTTGCGATATAAGACCAGGCCAAATGTTTCCTCGGGGTGGAAGCCATCATCTCGGCATTTCCTTGGATGCAATCTCTCATATATGAAAATGCATCTGCGTAAGGGCCTTTTGTGTAATTGGGAACCAATAATGCAGACATCACTTGTACTGTAGTGACATTTACACTATTGCGCATAAGTTGATAGCTAAGGGAATCCTTCATCGGGTAGAACTTGGAAATTCGACCCATCAATGCATCGTCAATTGGAAGCAGCTGTAGCTTGTTTTGAGTGGCCTTGTACTCGTCGAGAACACCCGCAGGATACGCTGTAACCAGAATCCCTACGTCGTAGATCCCAGACAAAATGCCATCGACGATTTCCTTATTGGAATTGGGGGTATCATCCAACGTGATCAAAAGGTTGCCAACGTTGGGGTGCATCATCATCCTTGCGGTGTATGCACTACCCCCAATTGCTGCGATTTTCATCCCCACGATATCCGAGACCGTACGGACTGGATTCTCACTTGCCCCAGGGGTCCATCCCCCAATCTTGATATCTATACCCTTCACACTCGCTAGTTGTTTCTTCGTGATTCCCGCTCTGGTTATGAAGTGAACTTGTTCGGGGAATAGAGGAATCAAAATCTTTATGTTGGAGAGGTCCTTCGTATTTCTGTAAAGGTCTCCTACATCCAACTGTGCAATGCCTCCTGGTACTTCGTTAGCCAGGATCAAATCAAGATTAAAGGGACTCCCCTTGGTAGTGCGAATCTTGAACGTATAGGCATCATTGTTACATACCTCGGCCATCTCTTTGATGTATCGAGAGTAGCTACCGTTGATATCCCCCGTTGCAATTTCAATATCAAGTGCGAAGGATAAGGTAGTTGTAACTACCAGGATAAGGGCAAGGAAAAAGTGAGCGATTCGTTTCATTTCGTCATGCTTCCAATTGCATTGTCTATGGCCGAACTCGTTGCTTGTTGAGTCTGGGTTGGAGTTGGTGTGTCGGGCAGGGACATAATTATTCCCACTACTAGGAATAGTATCAATCCCGCAATAAATAAGAGCCTCATTTTAATCTCTCTTGGAGGGAGTGTAAACAGAAGTATTGGTTACAGGGTTGAATTCCTCCACTAACTGGGTTGGGGGCATCAGCTGGGCGTTACCCCTTACTTCCGGTACCAGGGGCAAATCATCGGACTGTAGGCTACGATTGAGATCGTCAAGAGTTGCGAAGCTGTTTGCAACCCTTTGTTGGATAGCTCTTATAGCCTCATCTGCCTCGATTTGTGCGATTGCGTCGGTTTTCCCAAGGCCTCTAGCAAATATGCTGATTTTCTCGTCGTACTTGGTAGCTTCCCAAATGGCTGTCGCCCTTTTTATCTGAGTTCTGAACTCTGCTTGCTCTGCTTTGGCTCGCTTTATCGCTGAGTAAAGACGTTCCCTGGTTTCTTCTCTAACCTTTAATTGATTTAAGAAAGGAGCCGCATCCGCAGGGAAGTTTTTCCTTAAATCTTCCACCATCAACCGGAAACCTTCCACTTGTTTACTATATTCTAGGGCTAAGTTTTCGGATGAGATTATCGTTTTGTTGTTCGCCTGGAAATTTCTTTCCATTGTTTCGATAGGATTTTGCCTGGCTTGGTATTTGATTAGCTTAAGGGAAAGGTTCCCCACGAAAATACCAAAGGCAGGGGCCAGTTTTAAACTAGCCCAAACGGTGATTAATCCTAGAAGGAATCCATATACCCCGGTGACTATTGACCAAATAAATGGGGCAAAAATACCACATGCAACTAATCCTGCTCCCCAAGCAAGGACCTTCGACCAAGTATCACTGGTCGCACCCTCTATTTTTTTAGGGAGTAATACGGCTAATACTGACATTAGGTGAGTCCTATTACACAAGTTAAGGATTGGTAGGGGGAGAGGGAGTCGAACCCTCACGACCCGTTAGGGCCTACGGATTTTAAGTCCGTTGCGTCTACCGATTTCGCCATCCCCCCATACTATACTTATACCATCATTTTCGAAGTATTATAAATTCTTCCCAGCAAGTATGGCTAGTAGCTCATAAGCTTGCTGATAATCATTGTCAAGTAACAATTTGACTATTGCAATTACAGCTTTTTGTTCTTTTTGACTCTCGATTTGCATTTGTAGCCTCTTATTAAGACTTTCGAGGGATACTGGCCTCCATTCTCCTTTAGGGGAAGATCTACAATGTAGTATACCTTCTATATTAGTTTCTTCGTAATACATTTTAGGCTTATTCTCCTGAGTATTTTGATCTATAATGGAAGCCAGTCTAGCAATTTCGTTATCTAACTCCAGTATTGTTCTAGAGTCAACTACTACTTTGCCTAAGTTAGGCGCTAACTTGGCGACATCTAATATGATGTCCCAACCTTCTGGTAAATTAACTTTCATTTTTCAATTCCAACTATTAGTCTATCCCCTACCTTGAACTCTTTATTGGATATAAATCTCCAATTTATATCCGACCCATCCGTTACCCAGTATTCCCATTTCCTTTGGCTACGCTTAGAGGCTTCTCTAATACGGTATACTACCATAGAGGGGCTATCTATTACCGTATGGACAGGAGGGGCATCACACCCTAGTAGAGATAAGGATATAAGAAGTGTAACAAGTATCCTTTTCATAATTACAATTCGGTAGATTTTTTTATTCCACATCTTATAGCTATAAACCCCATGCATAAATTTGTGGTTCCTATGGATATCCATTGTTGATCGAGTGCGGGACCAACCTCACTATCCCCATCTTGACCGCGAAAGCTATCACTGTGTTCCCGTAACCTTTTAATAAATGACATACAATTTTGTTCTAATTCTTTAGATTCTTTCAATAAGTCCAGTTCTTTTTGGGATAAAGTTCTGTATCCGGGAATAGGGTCAGTCATGATCTTACCTTAATATTATGAGATGTAGCTTCTTTAATCAGTTGTTCAATTATGGGGGGGTGGTTTATTGTCAGTCTATGTTCAATTCCATAATCATCAGATATTATGAAACTACCCTTATCTTCCCACACAGCAACCTTAGTTGTTTCGGGATTTCTATAAGAATCCAAACTTATGGGTAAAGAAGTGGCATAGTTAGCGAGTGGTTCGTGAGGAGGCGGATAGCTGTATAAGTAAAGAACAAATTGCCCGAGGCCTGTAAAACCTAATTTCTCGAAACCATAAAAGGTCTTACCATTAAATTGCATAGGACCTTGATAATTAGAAATCATATCTATACCTTCTTTACGTGAGTTGAACTATACTACTAGGTACTGGGGCTCTAGACAGGGCTAAAATAGCTATCTCGATTGAGTGCATATCGTCTCCGTAGATATCCCAGAAATATCCTTGCTTTGGACCACGACTATACCTTAAAAACAAAGGGTAGCTAGTTCCCTGGAACTTTATTTGCACTGTAGGCTTTGCATCACAATGAGCATGAGGGGGTTTATAGTCTGGTAATATTTCGCATTGTTTATGCCAGAATTGATCAAGAAGGAGATTCACTAATTTATTAGTATCTACATTCATAAGTTTCTCCTTCCTGTTCCTATTCCCTGCGTTAGAAGCCGAGTACTTTACGTTCATGTGGACTGAGTTTAGCTAGTATAGTCTCGCGTTCTTTGTTCGTCTTGGC
>CAZXDL010000010.1:12053-18623 GCA_964639505.1 uncultured Candidatus Saccharibacteria bacterium
CCTTCGCCAATAAGGACATCATTCCACATGACTTAACGTCACTCCACATAATTTATGGGGTTTGAGACAGAAGCTTGATTTGCTAGAAGATCCTCTTCAATTGAGTCTATTCTATTTGTAACCTTACTGAGGAAGGCTTTTATGGCTAAGTATCTTCTAGCTTCAGTTAGAAAGAATTGGGCCTCTTCTAATCCTTGATATTCCACAGCACGAGATTGTGCCTCCTGAATCCATGCGTCTAAATTTAAAACAATATTTGGACTTTGGGTATTTTCATTTGAGTCAGGCATTTTAGTCACCTAAATATATTTCTATCAAAAAGGAATCTTTGAATCTCATCAAATTATCCTTGAATTTTCTTATATATGTACGAAAGATTTTCATAAAAGAAAAGACTATGGTGTATATAATTTCTTATACCATAATTATGTTTCAATTATGAAATAAGTTTATACAAAAGTCTTTGCATTGTCAACCCTCAAGTTCTCAATTATACCAAAAAGTTCTAATTGAGTAACTCCTTCCTTTATTTCCTTAGTTTCTCCCCAGGAAATACCTATATCCCCTTCACACCCAATAGGAAGTTCCAAGAAGTCGAAGGTTTCTACGGGATAGTTATTAAGTGTGTCAAATCCTATTTGAAGAACTTCAGCAGCATGTTGTATAGGGCATTCTATTTCAATAGAATCATACACTGTACAAACACTCTTTGCACCAAAGGGTTTTATCCTTCTGTTTAATTCTGCAAAAGTTGCTAATCCTATTGAACTAGTTGTTGACTGAATAATTACATTTTGACTGTTTCTTAAAGCGGCATTATATGCTGCCGTTTTACGAAAGCAGTCCATTACCCCGTATTGTCTCTTTATTTGCCCCAAAGGAGTAAGACTGAGCATATACCTTTTGGTATATTCATGTGAAGCTAAGATATAATCTCGAATCTTGGGGAAAGTTCTAAAATATAAGTTAACAAGTTCTTCTGCTTTGGACACTTCAATATTTAATTGAGAAGCAATGCCTTTAACACTAGAACCATAAAGAATAGAAAAAGTAAGTATCTTACTTAATTGTCTTAAGAATTTATATTCTTTATGGAGTTTAGAAGAGGTATCTTTAATTATTGCAACAAATTCCGCATAAGGAATTTGTCTCATAGAAGACGCACTAAAACTATGAAAATCTAAGCCATCAGAAATGGCTTTTAACATAGCAGGTTCTTTTGCGATATTAGCTAGTACCTTAACTTCTGCACTGCTAAAGTCAAAGCTTATAAATACAGTCCCGTCTTCTACTATGTAACAGCATCTAACGTTATATCCATGAGTTGGTCTAGGTAATTGTGTTAGATTGGGTTCTGATCCTGTGATTCTAAAAGAAGATGTACCGAATTGGTTATAGCTAGGATGTAATCTACCATCTATTTTTACAAAGTCTTCTATATATGTCTTTATAAAAGTATTATGTACAGCAGAGATATCCTTTCTCATAGCCATATCTGCTAGATACTGAAGGCTAGGATCCTGAGTTGTATATTTATTACCAGTCGGATCTAACCCTGCCAAAGTCATTAAGGCCTGTCCATCTACCGCAGGTTCTCCAGCTTTGGTCTTGTAGGGAGGGATTAGTCCCTTCTCACCATATAGAAATTCAGCTACTACTTTACCAGAGTTGAGATCAATACTTTTACCTATATAACTAAAGATCTTATCATCTAATTCCGGTATTCTTTTTTCCATTTTATGATGGAACCATCTATTAACAGAAGAAGAATACTTCATACCATTGATTTCCAAATCAATGATAAATTCTTGAGCTGGTTGTTCTATTTCTAAATAACTGTTAATTATAGGAGGATGACCTTTTCCAGGTTTTAATACAGCTTCAAATTCCTTTTCTAACAGCTCTAAAGTTGCTATACAATCTATACCACCATATACTTGCAACTTATGAAAATCAAAATCTTCATATGTCTTATTAGTAACCGGAGCTACTTGAACTTGACTAGAATTTGTATCTTCAAATAAATCGTCGAAATTTAATGCTATTTGTTCCATCAACTTACACTTTCTATATCTGTAGCTTCTTCTAGTTTCAGATTTTTTAAGTCACCTAAATCATCCTCGTACCCGGCGTATCCGTTCATGTATAGATGATCCCAGCATGCGGTTTTCAAGCCATAACATCCTTGTATTCCCGACTCTTCGGAGTGTAGGAGTAATAGGCTATCGAATAAGACATTATTAACTCTAATCCCTTTAGAGAAATAAATTACCAAGACATCGTATTTAGAGTTATGACCTACCTTGGCTCTGGGGCCTAGTAATATAGGCTCTACTAATGCCCAAGCCTCATCGGGATTGTAGTAATTATTTTCTCTATGATATAGAGGTATTACTCCCGCCACTATTTTATTTGTTAAAGGGTCCCTCCAACCGAACTGGATCATTAATATTTTTAGTGTTGGGCTTAGAGGATCCAAGGACGTTGTTTCAGTATCAAAGGCAATTATAGAGTCTGGATTTAAGCTATTTATAATATCCACAATCCTTTTAACATCATCTAAAGATCTTGCTAAAATTATTCTCTCTTTTTCTAATTTAGAAACAGATTGTCTAAAGGTAT
The DNA here is from genome assembly GCA_964639505.1 of uncultured Candidatus Saccharibacteria bacterium. Classification (GTDB taxonomy): domain Bacteria; phylum Patescibacteriota; class Saccharimonadia; order Saccharimonadales; family UBA4665; genus CAZXDL01. Next base: position 14,676 of record CAZXDL010000010.1, read on the forward strand.
TTTCATCAAATTTAAATTTACCAGTGGCTATGTCCCTGGCTTTTTCAAAATCTCTTTGAATTACTTTTAGATAATCCGCTCCCCACATTCCAGCTGAACCTCTAGCATTTTGTCTAATGAAGCTAAGTATCTTAGGATGAAGTGACAAAACTACAGGTCCAAAGGGGGTAATACAAATTTCTCCTCTGTTACCGGTATTACTCTTCTTAGGTAGACCCAACATTTTTGTTGTTGCAGTACCTAATGAAATGATTACCTTAGGCTTGGCTATCAATAGTTCTTGTTTTAAATAAGGGAAACATTTTTGAAGGGTTGTTTGTGTAGGAGGAGTTTCTTCCGGAAAATCCTCTTCGGTTGGTTCACATTTTAGTAGATTTAAGACTGAGTAGGATAAATTACCGAATCCAGCTAACTTAGTTAAGGTATTGATTACCCCTTTCTGTATTGCCTCTTGTTCTTTGGAAGATCGAAACTTCTGAGGTGGGCTTCCATGATCTTGGATTATGGCAATATCTACTTCTCTATTTGTTAGGCTTACTATATGGGGATTTTTACACTTTAGTTTACAAACATTCTCACAGTATCTGGTATCTATAGTAGAAAAATCCGTTTTTAGTATTATCTGTTTAGCTACTGCTGGGGTTATTTTTGATTTAGAATACAAATCATCTAAAGATAAGGTTTGTAATTTATTAGCCATATAATAATAAAGAGTAAAAAAGATCAGAGTCAACGCCTTGATCTTTTGTTTGAAGGGGTATGCTATTTCATAGCATTTCTGACATCAGTAAATAGACCTACTCCCATAATAGTACGAACTAATTCTTGATAGTATGGCCAGTAGGTAGATATCAGCGACAAAGTTAAGCTTTCTGCAAAAGAAGGGTCTCTTGTTTCCGAATTTTCATCCCCTAGAACCATTTTGTTTTTAATGTGACTTTCTAATAACCTATAAATTATAGGTTCTGGACCACTTGATTCTGGAGAGGAGGTTAAATCGAATAACTCGATTAGTTCTGACCAAGAAATATACGCAGAGTAAGGAGATCTCAATTCAAAGGATACTATATTAGAGTTTGGCCTTAATGCCATCTTTTTAAATATAAGTTTTACTTCTTTAATGCCAATAGGTATCCATCCTTTTGAAGGAGAGTTGGGTCCGCTGGATTTAAGATTCGCTTTAATCAACAAGTCCATATCGATCTCAAAGGTTAATTAATCTCCGCTTGGTTGATTATTATATTCTTTCTCTTTACTTAACAAACTTTGCATCTTTGTCCAGAACATAGCATTACCCAGTAATAATAAAAACGCTAATAATACCCAAAATACGTATACTAAGCTTTTTAGACCGTTTGGTAAAAATTCCATATTTTTTTCCTAATCCAGAAAAAACAATATAGGTTATAACATTATTCTTATACCAAGAATATATTTGATTATTGGGAATATACTCTAAAAAAATAAACCCCTTATTTAAGGGGTTTATTTTTAAGGTTGAGTGTTCTTACGCCATTTCAAAACTTGGGAAAGATTTGAACTTAATTACTGTCTTGGCAGGGATATCAATCAACTCTCTAGTTCTAGGATTATGTCCTCTTCTAGCTGGTTTATGTTCCAGCTTCAGCCTTCCAAAACCAGGGAGGACTACTTCTCCTTGATCCATCAAAACGTATTTGAGTTCTTCGATAACTGTCAAATACAGTCTATCCGCTTCTTTCTTGGTCGAATTCAAATTCGCAGACAACCCATTTACCACCATTGCACGATTACTCATTTTTCAATTTTTCCTTTATTTAGTCCAATATTTTTAAAAGTATATCCAAAAGAACAATTATAGGGATTTATTAATCCTCTATCGCTAGCCAGTCTTTGTGCTAGAAACTCATCATCGGCATTAACAGTGCCGAATGTTGGAGGCCTCCCCCAGTTTTCTTTCCAATAATCAGGAATAATCAGAAATCTATACTTCCCTTTTCCGAAAAAGAATTTGTACTGGGCTGCTGCCATAAGCCCATCCTCTTTTTCGGAGAAAGAAAATTCTTCTTCATATTCCTTAACCGTAGGAATCAACTTTTTGAAATTAATTCGTTTTCTAGTAGACATTTCGTTATTATATATAAGTTACTCTAATAAGTAAAGAGTTTTTTTAAGAAGATTGATAATTAACTAAATTTCTTACTGAGGCCGGAGCCTTAGCAAGATCAAGAGTTATTACTACACGTCGTCTCTGGGATATTCCCATGGTTATCTTTTTATCATCGCTTATAAAGTAGTCCTCTTCTTTCAAAGCTCTTAGAATAGCATTCTTTGAAAAGAAATCCTCTCCAGCCCTTTTAGCAAAATCCACGATTTCTTTATAAAAAGCCGAATACCAGATATGTATCAGATTAGGGTCTTTAGTATCTCTACTTACTATCTCCTCTGTAAGTGGTGTATTGATCTTGTTTTGTAAATGTTCTGCCGCTATTAAAAATTTTGATAAATTATTGTCCTCCTGTTGTTGCATATTTTCCATAACCGCTGTTCTAACTAGATATTCCATAAAGTCATATTCTGGATAGAATTCTTTGGCAAATTCTAATCCAAAGTATGCCGCAGAGGAGTAAACTTTACTAATTCTATTAGTACATCCGCTTTTTACTAAGCAAAAATCAAGTTCCCTTATATTCTTTAGTAAAGTTTTTTTATCTATCGCACAAGATTCTAGAATCCAATGATATGCGATATTACCAAAGTCCTCACTTAGCTCCCTCATTATATGAAAGTTTCTTTGAGTATCTGGATTTTTTGGATCCAGAGAAGGAGGAACTCGAATAAATATACAACGTTCTTTTGTAGCCGGGTCAAAGGGTAAATCTTCTCCTGCTATCAATAGAGACGCTCTTATCTTCTGATTAACAATTTTCTTTTTATCCGAGATATCTGCAAGAGTTCTACCTTCTCTATCATACCAAGATCTAATCATACCTAGATGTTTGTTTGATTCCTCATTAGCTCTTAGTTCGTCAAGAAATAGGGGGATGGATGCATAATATTCAGCTTTACGAAGGAATCCTACTCTTTGTCCAAGTTGTTGGACAGATGTACTTCCCATTCTCTCGGTAAATCCGTAAAAACTTTGCAGCCATCTCGCTATAGTAGATTTACCTTTACCTGCTTGACCCCATAACATGAGTGAGCCAAACCCATTATTATATTTGAAAATCTCATCAGAATATACATTAGATTTGATCCAACCTACAGCAAGTAAAGCATCACCTAGTTCAGTCAGAACTGTACCTATACCATCAATTGCCTGTTTTAATAACAGCTTTGTTTCCTCGATCCCTTTAGAGGGTTTTAAGGAAGGAACTATATCTTCGATATGCTCACCATCAGAAATAGTTTTTATCTTAATACCTCTAGTGTCACTATTTGGCCAGAATACGTCATTTTCATCCGGAGTTACAACAGTTCCCTCTTTAGTTATTAAGACATCTCTAAACACCCAACAATTATATTCAGAGTTTCTACCAACAGAATTACTCAGGCTAATAGTTTTATCAGGAAAGGTTCTATATATTAATCTCCAAATTGCTTCTAAATCATTGTCTTTACCCAACCATTCACAGTCACCATACCTAGCTACTAAGATTTTGAAACTTCTGGCAGTTACTTTCGTTTCGGAATCAACAAGGAAAGGAGGAAATACCTTTCCGTCGTATCTAATAATTTGTATTTCTCTATACCTATCTACGAAGTCTTCATAGACATTAAGAAGTTTTAATACAAAATTACTAAGCCGGATCTTTAATACTTTAAATTCCTTACCTTCTTTGACAAACTTAGTTTTGAAATAACACCCTTTTTCCTGTGTTATAGAGCCTTCTTCTTCTAAGTCCAGCAACTCATCCGACGTGTCTTCAGGGGATTTTTTTAACTCTTCTTTTTGCTCTTCTTTTTGCT
>CAZXDL010000010.1:18723-28650 GCA_964639505.1 uncultured Candidatus Saccharibacteria bacterium
TCCGACGTGTCTTCAGGGGATTTTTTTAACTCTTCTTTTTGCTCTTCTTTTTGCTCTTCTTTTTGCTTTTCTTCTTGTTTCTCTTCAGGTTCTTCTAGTCCTTTTATTTCATTCCATAATTTATTCAGAGAAGCTGCCTCGGGATTCAATACTTCTTCCCTAGGTTTTACAGTCACTATATTTGACCGTATAATATTCTCAAGCCCTCCTCCTTCATTTGAAGTTAAATTTTCGTCTATATCTTTATTGTTGGGGGGATAAACATGGACTAGGCCTTTAAGATTGGGCTTGATGCTCTCTAACTTTTGTCTGTACATATCTCCGGCATCATCCGGATCAAACAAAGTTATTATCTTTTTGTCTTTTCCATTGGCTTTTATCCAATCTATTTGTTCCTGAGATATTTGGCCTATAATGGCCATACCTGCCAGAGAACCGGACTCCATTATCGAAATCCAGTCATTTTCCCCCTCGACCAACATTATCACAGGGCTCTTGTTGAAATAGTCTTGGCCATAAAATTGATAGCCGTTTAAACTGTATTTCTTCGGCAGTTGATATTGAATCTTCTTAAGGGGATCCTTGAAAGTAAAATGACTTATCTGCCCCTTGCAATAATGGGGATAAATAAAACAATTGGAAGGTAGAAAATCCTTATCTTTTTTATTGATTAATCCACTAGCTTTTATCAATTCAAACTCAATACCAACACCTGTCAGATATTCTACTAAGCCCCCATCGGAGAATCCGATATTGAACTTATCAATACTTTCAGGTTTGTGCTTTCTAACTTCCAGTTGATATCTAAGAGGGGTTAGTCCACTTAACAAGGGGCTAGGTTTATTACAAGAATCAATTAAGCAGTTATGATAATAACTTCCGGCTAGATTAAATATTTGTTGTATAGGATTATAATCATTCGGAATACTAATTCCATATTCCTCTGCCAGTTGTTTTGCTGCAATTTTCAAGGAGACTTGCTGTCTTATAGCTTGCCAATTCAAAATATCTCCATGTTGCCCGCAAGAGAAACATTTGTAGAATGAATTGGAATAGCTATCTTCTTCGTGTTTGACTCGAAAACAATCGTGATGCCCACAAAAAGGGCAAGCTTCTACAGTCTTATCTCCATCTATTTTCCAGTTTTTTTCTCCGACTAATCTAAAGGTTACTCCTAGATCTTTTTCTAATTTAGAAATAAGACTTATTTGTTGTTTAATTACATCAAACATAAAGTAGAGTTAGTTATACGCTTAAAAGTTGAATTCTAATTGTTTATTACTGCTTTTACTACCCCTGGTACCTATTTGAGATTTTTTTGGTTTGGGGAGGGTAGGGGTAGAGCTTATGGTGCTTTTACGATTTTCTAAGGATTTGTATAAATCCTGATTATTAAATAATCTATTCAACTCATTAGTTAAGTATTCTATATCCGAGTTATTAACTGAATACTTCTTAACCTGACATACTATATATTCTATCAGAATAGCAGGTGAAATCATTTCCCTAGCAAAGACATCTCTATTTATAGAGAAATCAAAAATATAGCCATTTGTTAATTTAATTTGTAGTGTTACAGAATAATCCGTGTTATTAATCCAGAGTACTATAGGGGGTCCATTTCCGGTTTCACTATATTCTTCCTGGTAAACAATTTTACATGTAAATCGTTTATCAACTTCTTTCTTATACGCCCTCATTAACTCCGAAGTATAAAAGGTTGGATTATTTAAATTAATTAACTTTTCTTTCCAAGAAATAGGGCCTATCCCATTAGAGTAGGTACCTGAAGTATTACCGTAGAGACCTGAAGTATTACCGTAGGGACCTGGAGGGTTATAAAAAATGGTAGGAGCGATAGGGGGATTAAAAACATTCATAATTTAAGAAGAATTTCTTGCTTTATTGGAAACCATCGTTTGGTATTAAGTTCTACACTTTTTAGTTCCTTATTTTTACATCCTATTTGGTCAAATTTACACCATTTACAATAATAGCCTCTTATGTGTTTGAAATAACCTAATTCTTTCAGCATTTCTACCACTCCCTCTAGAGACATCTCTATTTTGTTTTTTATTGTATTTTCGATATCTTGTTTTCCAACGTAGTCTTCTAATAGTATTTCTCCAGCATTCATAAAATAGATTCCCGTTTGGACACCAATTATTTTATGAATACCATAATGTACTAATACTTTATACCAGTCTAATTGAGGTTTCTTTGGGGTTAATCCCCCTTCTTCTCCTCCTGTTTTATGATCTATTACTATAGCATCCAAGCATTCTAGTAATATAACTAGATCCAAAACTCCTCTATAGTAAACGTCTTTAGAGAAAAATTCAGTCGGTTTATAATCTTTGGTTATACCTACTTTTACTTCTGTATATATTCTCTTAATAGGATTTAACCTAATAAAAGAATTAATTCTTTCTTCAAATTTACTCAAGTTTACATAATTAGACCCTACTTTTTCCTCCCAAATTTCCCCCTTTAACCCAGAGAGTTCATATTTAGTTTTAGTTGCCGCATAAGCTACTTCTAAGGTATCTCCCTTTACTATTCTTTCCGCTATTTCATGTAAAGCTAACCCCGTCGCTGCAGATATAGGATCTTCTCGTATATCTAATTCTTTGGGTACTTTAACTTTAAGAACATATTGTAAATAAAAGCTGAAAGGACATCTCTTCAGCATGAAGTATTTAGAATACGACCAAGGAGCAAAGCTTCCCAGGCTAACTTCAGGGAGGTTTACTTTACTGTCTAAATCTACGACTAAGTCTACAAATTCTTTCATTTAGTGTCTATATTTATCGTTATCATTCTTGACATAAAAAGTAGTTGCTAAAGAAGGTTTTAAGTAACCAAGAGTCTGTAAATTCATCTCTAGTTGCATTATTAATATATCAATTTGATCTAATCTTTCCTGAGTAAAATACCCAGGAATATTACTGTATAGGTTCCGACTTTCTTTCAAATAACTTAATAGTCCGAATACACTGGGTAATGTCACAAATTTTAATTGATGTTTGAAATATCTTAATAAAGGTTGAGAAGATAGATAAGATATCTCTCTCACAACAGAATTATAGGTGACTACTGCTGGGTATAGAATTATGAAGCTATCAGGGTGTTCCCGGATCAAATGCCCGAAAAAAGTTATATCTTCGTTATTTTTAAACGACCTTACTGATAATAAAGAGGATTTAGGACTTTTGTCCAAATGAAAAAGAGAAGATACTTCATTCAAGAAGGTCTTCTCTTTAGACTGTTCATCACTCAAGCTATCTTCTAAAGTTTTATTACCCATTTACCTAAAAAAAGCAAAGAATATGCTTTTTTTGATTAACTCTTAAATTTTATATTTAGCAGCTAAAGGACTTACTGCTTGATCTTCAGAAACAACCTCTACTGTGGTAGTAGAATTTTCTAAGAGTTTGGTTCCAGAAATGTCGGATTCGATTTTAAGAGTAGTCGAATCATTTACTCTTCTTTTTGCCAATTCATAGAATATTTCTATAGATGCTTTTCTATCACTAGAAACTCTAGTGAATAACTCCCTTAAGAAGGGAAATAATTCAGCAGGAGTATTTCTAAGATTATCGGAAAGAACTTCTATTTTGAAGTTCTCTACATTCTTAGCTGTAGTAGAGGTGATGCTGTTAAGTCCATATCTCTTTTGATATGAATTAACCCTAGCAGCTGTCATTGCCTTGTGTAGTTCAGTACCAATCTTATAATTGGACTTTGAAAAGTTCAACATAAAAATGGTAGATAAATCACTTGTTATAGCTATTAAAGATTTAGTCTTGCCGCAGTCACTTCCTTCATTTTCTACCCACTCTGCATGGGCACAACCCTTACATTCTCTGCCAATTTTACCGAAGAGAGCGTCGGGACTCCAGCATAACATCTGATTTGATGTTTGATCGGGATCCCAATATTGTCTACTATTCCAGATTTGAAGGGGAATGAATACTAAGGGTTTTTCTATAAGGGTTTCCCCTATAACAAAATCGCCTATTCTAGCTGACTTTGGTATAGATCCTCTATCGGTAGTTCCTTGGACCAACCTAAGAAATGGAGGTTTCCATTCTAACGGAGTATCTCCTACTCCTTCAATAGGAGTGGTCATTTCAGTCAATAATTTGACTGCATTTCCTTTTACACTTTCGGGAAGGTCTTGTGCGAGTTCAATTAGTTTTTCCAGATTTTTCATAGTTTCCAATTAAGTTATAATTTCCTTGTTTAATTACATTTAATAATTCATCTAAAGAATACTCCCAATTTTCCGCTAGTCGGCTTGGTAATATTCCTAAGAGAATCTTTCTCTTTTCATCTTCAGTTAATAATAAAGCTCCTGTTTTCTCCATAATTTTCTTATACCAAAATAAATGAATTTATTCAATGAAATTTATATTCTTGAATTTTATTAAAAGTTTTTTTGAATTGTCGTATCCTATCTCGTAGGGATATTTATTATACAGTAAAGAGAAGATAAGATCAATATTTTCTAAATCACTCTCTTTAGAGGCTTCTATTGAAAATATCCTGACTTTCTCTTCATTGGAAGGTTGAGATTCTAATTTTATTGACATATATAATAATGTGATATAGAATTGTTAATATGGACTTAGGACGTTACTACGAAATTATAACACGAACTCCTTTACTAAGTAAAGAAGAAGAATACGATTTATTTTTAGAACTTCAGGATAGAGGTATTTCTAAGGCAAGAAAGAAACAAATAGAAGATATAATAATAAAATCCAACTTGAGATTCGTGTTCAAGGAGGCTAAAAAAAGAAGTGGAAATGATCCATATCTTTTTGAAGAACTTATAGCAGCCGGGAATGAAGGCTTACTAATTGGAATGCCAAAATATGACCCAGATAGTGGGTTCAGATTTCTTACATATTCCGGCTGGTGGGTAGTTCAAAGAATGCTAAGTGTGATGGGTAAACAACGAATAGTTTCCCTTCCAGTTTGGAGACAACAATTATTATCTCGTATTGAGAAATATCTAGCAGAGAAGCCTGACGCTTCTATAGAAGATTTACAGGAACAGTTCCCCGGTGTTTCTACAAAGGATCTAAACGAACTTATATCTACTAAATTCCTTACTTTTTATATTGAAGATTTGGGGGAAGATAGAGAATTTGAAATTAATCCTATAGAAACAATTGTTGACAAGAGACTAGATAACGAAAATATACTTAATATAGTGGAGACTCTTCCAGAGTTACACAAGGCCGTTATTCAACAAACTTTTGGATTAATAGATGGTGACGATACAAAAAAACCGGCCGATATTTGTAAAGCTTTGAATATATCTAGAGAAAAACTAAATAGTATAAAGAAAGAAGCTTTTGATATTTTGAAATCAAAACTGGGTAATATCAATCCTTTCTGTTAATTTCGATCTACATTATCCTCAGTATCGTTTTGCCAATTATCCCAATTCCATAAGTAGGTATCTATCACAGTATTTCTAACTTTCCTATTAATGAATCAATCCATGGATTCATTAAAGGATCGCTTGAAATTTATACTTGGTAGTATATTTACTAGATCAAGTTCTCGTAATTTGTCTTCATAATTCAGATCACTGCGTGTATCAAAATAAAGATCACTATCTAAAATAGATAGTGGTACTTTCAAATCTCTCACAGAAGTTATTCTGACCTTTTTACCCGAAGGAGTATTCTTCCTCATAAGTAATGGTCTTTCTTTTTTAAATTAATTGACTGATTTATTATCGTATTCTTTTCTTATACCAGGAAAACACTTTTATTTGTAAACTAAAGCTTCAGTAAGCCAACTAGGTAATATGCTTCTATTTCTTGATATGAATTTGTTGAATCTAGAGTCTAATAGAAACGTTGCTCCAAAATCTTCCTTAGATCGATTTATACGACCTATTTGTTGTCCAAAAATTATGAGGCTCTGATAATTATACCAAGGCGGATCCGTCTCTAATTTATCCCTTATAAATTTAGATGTCACATTCAGATAAGGTACCCTTACTATTATCTGAAACCTTGCTCTATCATCTTTGAAATCCACACCCTGTTGACATATTGGGCTGATAAAGACTCCATCAGAAGGCCCTTCATAAAAATCTGACAGACTAATAAGAAAATCTTCTGAAGTATGGATTTTACATCTTCGGTTATTTAAAGCATTAAATAATTGTGTGCTTATATTATAACTAGGTGAATGTATTAGCCCCCTAGCATCTTTAAAGATTTCAAGTACTTTATTTATTCTATCTATTAACTCTGGAAAATTATTATTCCATTCTAAATGTGAAGTATTTACTTGGTATTTAGGTAGTATATAAATAGGCCTATTATATATAGGGAAATTGGAATCTACTCTAATAAAAGATACTTTACTTTTATCAAGACCTAAGTATCTACAAAATAAATCCTTACTATAAATAGTACCTGACATAAGTAGCAGCTTTTTACCATATGAAAATAATATGGAATTAGCAGCCCCTCCAATATTGTGAGGTATTATTTTTAATACGGACCCTCTCCCAATATCGGAATCAGAGTATTCTATGGAGAATTTATTGTTTTCATTTTCAAATACTTTTAATCCGTTGACTTTTAGAAAGTATTTATCCCTAACCGATAAATAATCCGGATTGGATTCTTTCTTTAACCTTTCTTTAGATGTCTCTTCAGGTATAAATTCCTGGCAGAGTAAAAAGCTGATCCAATCCTTTATTTCTTTCGACTTTGGTAGTTCTCCGGCTCCTATGGTTCTATTGAAATAGAACTCTCTAGTAATAAAGTCTCTGATAGTAGATTCTATCTCGTGGGCTTCATCCACTATCATTAACTCTCTCGTATCAAATTTCTCGCCGTAATAGGATTGGTATATAAAAGAACTCAGATTATGAACAACTATATTGTTCATTTGAGCTAATTCCATTGCCACATTATAAGGACAAGGTCTAGAAATTGTGCACCTTTTATATATTTTATCATTACTCTCGCATACAGCTCCTGCACAACTTTGTACATCTCTACCAGGAGAGCTGATACTTCCTGTCTTGATAATTTTTATTAACTTTGAATAATCACTAGGAGTGTAATTATAAGTACAAGGGTAAGAACCTCTACCTTTCATTAATACCAAATATTCCCCAAAGTCTGAAAAATATTGATCCTGTAGAGCTTTCCGTGGAGTTAAGATATGGGCTTTATTCTCTCCCGCTAATCTGGCAAAGGCTATTGCTATGGCACTTTTGCCAGATCCTACAGGAGCTTCCAAGATAACTATATCTTTTGTCTTGAATTCTTCCTCTACAGTTCTTATTATTACCTCTTGATTATCCCTGATTTTTTCTAAGGGAAAAAAGTCTAAACCAGAGTTAATATTCATTTTTTTCTAACTTTAATCCCGATTCTTCATATATCTTACCAAGTTCTTCCTTGAGGATATGTAATCTATCACTTAGATTTTTGACTATTTCTACTAATCTAACAACGTCAGATGGGGTATATTTGTCAATATCCTTAAATAGAGTACTTTCATAATACTTCAACATTTCATTAACTGCCGCAGTACTATGTCGTTCTCTTGCTAAAGCTTCTGTAGCAGAAGTAGGAGTGACTGGATACTGAAATTTCTCTGGATCAAATAAAGTATAAAATTTGATTCCATTAGGAAGAGTCCAGTCCTCTGTAAATGCAATACGCTCTAATTCTTTCAAAGATAAAATATTCATGATTGCGAATTAACTAGTCCAAAAAGTTTAGTATTCAGTTTCCCGTACTACCGAAACCTCCTTCTCCCCGTATTGTTTCGGATAAATGATCAGTTTCTATTAATTCAAGTTTTGGTATTTGAACTAATAGAAACTGAGCTACTTTATCTCCTTTTTTAATAAGAATAAAAGGAGAGGTCCCAGAAATGTAGTTATCACTGATTAGTTTTACAGAAACTTCCCCTCTATAATCAGAATCTATTACACCTACACAATTACTAAGTCTTATCCCTTGTTTGAATCCATGAGAAGACCTAGAAAAAATGAGCATGACATATCCTGAGGGGATCTCGAATGCCAAGTTTGTAGGAATTACTGCAGTCTTTAGAAAAGATATATCTTCTGTAGCACAGAAGTCCAAACAGGCCGATCCAGGGGTCCCATAAGTTGGGATAATCATTGGTTGAATTTCTTTATTTACTATTCTATATTTAAGTTGCAATTTAGTCACCTTTATTAAGTTAATAAGGGTATTTATAAATACCCTTTCCAAGTAGTTACAGTTTCTCTATTTCAAGTAGAGATGCATTATATACAAGGTTTTCGAAAGAAAGCTCAAGTCTATCACAAATCATCAAAACAATTGTAAATAGAGGAGCTATTAATTGTTCCGGATCAGTTGTATCATCTTTGGATTCTAAGAGTTCTTCAGGTATAGAAACTGGGAAAGATGAAAGTTTAGTAGGAGGACCTGGAGGATCTTCTGTATCAGTCTCCTCCTCTATTGGAGGGAGGTATAGATATTCAGAAATTTCTACAAAGTGCTTTATTCCTAAACATGATGCCATTATAGCATCATGTATATAGACTTGATCAAATTCTTCTGAAAAACCTATTAAAGATTCTTCATTGAACGAATCATTGGGAACATCCAATAAATAAGCGAGGCTACTAACATAAAACAGAATCTTGGAGATTTCTTTTCCAATATCTTCTTGTTTTGCTACCGTCAGCTCCTTTAATCTACTACTAAATAAGATATTATTGATTCTACTAAAGCAATGTATACCCCTAGTTATCAAATTAGGAAACATTACTTCATCTGAGTTTTCCTCTGTTTCCGGGAGGACTATGAATATTTCAGCTACATAGGCGATAAGATCATTTAAGGTAAAACTTTCTGTGGTATCTTCCATTTTATACACCAAATTAAAAAATTAAAAAATTGAGAGTTTATAAGTACACCAATAGAGGAGAGTTAATCCATCTATTGGTGACTTCTCGGCCTAGATTCACTTCGTAGTATTTTTTTTCCTCCCTACGTGTTATTTTGGTCCAACCAACCATCCAAAGAGGCCCTTCACTATACGGACCCCTATCCCAACTACTACCGCGAGGGCAAATCCTATTATTAATACCCCTAATAGGAACCCCGCTACAATAGTACCTATTACGGTCATATCACCGCTCCTTTCCTCTGAGGAATTACCTCTTTCGTGGTTGACTCAGTGCTTTAATTATCCTTTCCTTTGGATTGGGGAACTGTTTTTCGTATTTGGGATTCGGTTTCCCCAAAGTATATCTTTGTCCTGACTCCGTCACTACAAAGGGAGATTTGTATCCCGTTAGTATAGAGGTAGTAATTTCACTACCATCTTGGAAGTTAGGATGGCCCTTCACTATCCCCTGCAATCGGACCCCCGCTTCAGGGGGGGAGTAAGGATCGATAGTTCCGAGTGCCCAATTTTCGAGATGTGGCATTTTGTTACCAAGGTTGTCCAGGTAGTACTACTTTTGGTTTGTATGTAGGCGTTTTAGGCCTAGGACCCCTGATTCTCAACAAATCAGGTTTACGATCAGTTTCCCGTGAATTACTGAATATTCTAATTTGACTCAGTATATCCAATATTTTGTCTGTTTTGAATCTCATGATAGCAATCCCCAAAAAGTGACTTACACAAAGGTCACAACATTATTTTCATAAAGTATCTCGGTTGTTTGATTACTATCTACTTATACCATAAATAAGTTAAAAAAAGTACAGTAAACGCTCCTGTACTATGAATTTCTCACTATATGGCTCACTCACTCAGAGTGGAACTTAACTGTAATTAGAAAACTTTTATTCTACTTAAAAAAAGAGGATTAATATTTTATGGAGGAAATGGTGAGATTCGAACTCACGGTGCAGATTTCACTACACGTTC
>CAZXDL010000011.1:0-22505 GCA_964639505.1 uncultured Candidatus Saccharibacteria bacterium
CCCGTCAACCAATCGCAAACAATAGCGACTTTCACCCGCGCGTTCCTTTGTGAAATAGAACTACCCAGAAAGTTTTGGCCAGTATCACCAGATCATTCCAAAAACTCCAGTTCTGCACATAAAACAAATCGAGTTGACGCCGTTCCTCGAAACTAAGATCACGTACGCCGGAAATTTGTGCTAATCCAGTTAGGCCAGATTTTACGCTTAGGATGAGATTTTTTTGGTCGGATTGATCCAGCTCGACCGGTATTAATGCTCGAGGACCAACTAAACTAATATCACCGCGCACAACGTTAATGAGCTGTGGTAGTTCGTCAAGGCTTGTCCGGCGAATGAACCGTCCGACTTTAGTCAGCCGCGGATCTTTTGGCAAAGAATCGTTATTTTCCAGATATTGCGCCAGCAGCTCTGGTTTACCCATTTTTTGGAAGGCTTCCTTGGGGCTTAGGCCGTTATACCGCTCCTTGATCGAACGGAATTTAAATATCCTTACCGTTGAATTGTAACGACTTAGACGATCCTGCCGGAAAAACACCGGTCCACCGCTAAACTTAACAGCAATCGCGACCAAGACCATAAAAGGCGATGCGATAATCAAGAACAATGTACCCAGAAAGAGATCAGTTAGCCGTTTAACAACACGGCCCCACCCAATTAAGGCAGTTTGGTGTACGGCAATAATCGGCACGGAATGAAACAGGTCGACTTCAATCTTGCCGACAAAAAGCTCGCTGTTGCCGGGCACAAAGCGGTAGGCTACATGATTCTCTTGAGCGTAGGTCAAGATTTCATCGTTTGTTTCGCTATTAGCATAAAGCTCTGTTTGCATAATCGTATGCAGCTGCTTGTTGTTGAGATGCTGGATAGCTTCAGAAAAGTTTTTGTATTTATGGTAATGCCGATCCTTGCTCAAGGCATGTTTTACCCCACCAACTACTCCTAAGATGCGATAACCTGTAAGTTGGGTCTGACTCAATGCGTCAATCATACGCTGGGTTGTTTTTGTATCGCCGACTAACAGAATATTATTTATACCGATACCATAACTAAATAGCCAACGTCGGGTACCTCTTGCCAGCGTCCTAAACAGAAATACACATAAAAATGCCAGGCTAAAGCTGTAAATTGTGACCAGACGAGCAGGGAAAATAGCAGTGTTTGTAATATAGCCGTAGCTGATCACAAACAAAATACCTATAAAGACGCCCAACAACAGCCGGCCGAGCTCGCTGAATCGTTTGTCGTATATTCGTGAATTATATAGACCGAGCAAGCCAAAAGTTAGAATCCAAAAGGGAAGCAAGCTAACCAGCACCGTAATGTAAGACTCAGAGCTAACGCTGGCGCTAACGGCTTGGTGGTCGAGACTGACCCTCAAAATATACGCAAGGGTAAAGGCCAACGTTATTGCTAGGGCGTCGCCCAGAATTAGGCAAAAATTGTAAACGAGTGAAGCGTTATTTTTCATAATTTGCGAATCAAGCTTAGAGCGTTTTACCAGTGTAAGCTATACTAAATTGTAGCATTATGAAAGCTTCGGCGCTTAAATACACGGTTTTAACGTGGATCAGTGGATTCACTATCTTAATTTTTGTATTGGTGCCTTTCCATGCCTTTATCACTGTCTGGGGATCCACCCTAGTAGGTCATTATGCCGCTTTGCGTCTCTGGAAGGAGGCTCTACTTTGCCTTTGTGTGATAGGTGTTTTGTATCTGCTAGCAACTGATCGGAAGATACGGAGTCATACATTATCACGGAGGCTTGTTTGGCTAATTCTAGGCTACATTGCGCTTAACATTATTTGGGGGGTTTTAGCCTTAAATCAACACGATGTAACTGCAAAAGCACTGGGCTACGGTCTAATAGTGAACCTACGCTTTTTGATCTTTTTCTTAGTTACGTGGGCCGTAACTTTACGTATGAAAAGGCTAAGATCAAACTGGATAAAGTTTATCCTATGGCCAGCCATAATAGTGGTGATTTTTGGGATTACCCAAGAATTGTTGCTCACTCCGCGTTTTTTGGAGCATTTTGGCTATTCTAAGTACACAATTTTGCCAGTCCAGCTCGTCGATAATCAGCCCAGTTTGAACCGCATTCAGTCAACACTGCGAGGAGCCAACCCACTAGGCGCTTACTTAGTAGTTGTCATTTCGATTGCCATTGGACTCTTATTTAAAGAACGGATCACTCAACGAAAACGCTACCTTTGGATATTTATTGTTGCCTCTCTTATAGCACTGTTTTTTACGTATTCTCGAAGCGCTTGGGTCGGAATGTTAATCAGTGCAGGCACACTAGTATTCATTGGTGCAAAAGCTGAAGTAAGGAAGCAGAGTTTTGCTATCGGGGCTGCTGGGCTTCTAATTTTAGGAGTATTAGCGGTAGGATTTTGGCAGAACAGCAATGTACAAAATGCCTTGTTGCATACCAGTGAAAATGCTAAGCCACACGTAACATCAAATGAAGCTAGATCTTCGGCACTTAAATCTGGGTTAAGTGATTTGGCAGATCATCCATTGGGAGATGGCACTGGCACGGCTGGCCCGGCAAGCGTCTACAACAATAAGCCGCCTCGCATTGCCGAAAATTACTTCGTTCAAATTGGTCAGGAGCTCGGCTGGCTCGGCCTAGGCATATTTGTACTTATCAACGTCGGTGTAGGCTATTTGCTCTGGCTGAGAAGAGCTGATCCACTAGCATTAAGTCTATTTGCTGCCCTCATCGGCATTACATTTATCAATCTGCTATCGCATGCTTGGACCGATGATACTTTGGCATATATTTGGTGGGGCTTGGCCGGCATCGCCATGGTCGCCGACCAACGAATAAAAACCGACGAAGAACATAAGTAATTTACTTTTTATTTCCTCAGTCATATACTGCAGAATATGAAGTTTCTTGATAGACATTTAGGGCTTGATCCCGAAAAAGCTCAACACGGTAATCCGGACTATGATGCATATCGAACTGGAGTATTTACATTAAAGGCTTCAGGTGTAGTTCTCGCCGCAGCAGGGGTTTTTGATGCGGTTGGCCTAGGCGTGCCTGCCGGAATTGCTTTGGTTGCCGGTGTCAGCGGCCTTACAATTGGTAGTGCTGAAATGGCTTTGCATACCGGTAAGTTGAGTGCCGAATCCAACCAACAGTCCCACATAGTCTAAAAGTTGTCCACTGTGGCATAATAAAAGCATGAACGAAAAGCAAACAGCTAAACATCAAACAACCCGACCTACAAAGAAACAAAAAGAGCTACTCGACTTTATCTCGACTTTTATCGCTGAGCACGGCTATAGCCCCAGCTACCGCGAAATCATGACCGGACTTAACTACACATCTGTCGCTACTGTATCACTGCACGTAAACAATCTGATCAAGCGCGGCCACCTCAGGAAGCGCGATCGATCAGCTAGATCA
Organism: uncultured Candidatus Saccharibacteria bacterium; assembly: GCA_964639505.1. Classification (GTDB taxonomy): domain Bacteria; phylum Patescibacteriota; class Saccharimonadia; order Saccharimonadales; family UBA4665; genus CAZXDL01. Next base: position 3,422 of record CAZXDL010000011.1, read on the forward strand.
CTTGAAGTGGTAGATGCGGCCGATAAAAAGACAATTCCCTCAAATCAAATTGCTCCCGGCGAAGAAAAGTGGTTGGTCGAAAAAGTCGAACACGCCTTTGCTCAAATGGAAAACACCGGCGGGGAATTGGCCGAAGCCAGTCTTGATCATCTGTATGTACTGATTGGCGCGCTAAAAGTCCTGAGTCTAGACGGCGCCGCCCAAAGTTTCATCCCACGTTTAACGACCCTTAAAGAGAGACAAACTAACTGATTAATGCTATACTTAATATAGTTAACCAATCGAAGGGCAATTTATATGCATAGTGCAGCTGAGCTGCAACCCGATTCTTTAATTTTCCCAATCCGGCCTGAGCTCACACTCGTCGGTGGCGACTCAAAGCAAGCTACTTTTCCGGAAGCAATCCCCGATAAATTTACACCGCCTATCCTCAAACTAGTACCTGATCTAAAGCATTTAACAGAATTATCAAAAGATGCCGAATCAGACGGTGAGCCGGAGTTTCCAGAGCCAGAAGAACTGGCTGAGGTCGACGAATCCGAAATTACCGTTAAAGAAGTCGACACAGCTGTCTGGTCGATCAGAGACCAGCGACGAATTCGCAAACGATCGCGCGATATGGATTTCAACAGAGGCGGATCGCCTAAAATCCGAGAAGGCCGCTGCGTCAGGTGTACTCCACCAGGCTTACTCCGAGGCGACGAAAGCAAGCACGGCTGCCGCAACTGCGCCTCACACAGTGGCTCCTCAAAGCACAAGTAACCAATTATTAGCGTAATAAACGCAGTAATTACTACTATATCTAGCGTAGCCGTCCAGTGCTATCATTCTAATACTTAACAGAAAAGAGCTGGAAGTAGGTGAAAATCCTACACTGTGCCGCAACGGTGAATCCCAATGGGGAAAGTCCGATACAGCTGTAAAAGCCTCTCGAGCAAGAGCAGACATGACGTCGTATCGTCTTTTCGCCCTCTCGCTCAACCAGGCAGAGGGTATTTTAATGGCCGAAGCAGCCAGACAAGCAGAATTCTTTCCCAGTCAGCCAGATTTTGAATTACGAGAAGCAGTTGAGATTGATAAGCGTTGCTTGACGGAAGTTAACCATCTTAATAACAATCGACTGCCTAATGGCGAAATCGATCCTTGGGCTCAAGACGAGGTATTTAAAAACCTTGTGTCGGCCGTAAAAGAGGCTGGCATCCCAAATGCGGTCCATAGAAGCTCACAACCAAGTGTTGGCACTGGCGAATATAACGAAGCTGGTGAAGAAATAAATGCTTACATGTGGCTTGGTAGAACTGCCATACAAAATGCCGAATCGGGCAGATACTTTCATCGCCATGAATCGGCACTAGAGCGCGTTGAAGTTGAAATCGACGAAGCCCGCTACGCACAAGAAGAGTTAAAACCTGGCGAATATAAAATATTCATCTCGCCGCGCATGTCGGAAGCGGATGCCACCCTAAGTGTCGCTAAATCTGAGCACCTCGCCCACGAAGACGCTGTGCGCGGCAGTCAGTTAATTACTGATGAGCAGGGCAACGTTAAAGAACTAGCCATTGATTCTTTACTGGTAACAGACATACCGCTTGAGGCTTGGGTTGATATGTGTGAAGATCCTGAAAATATTTTTGGGAAAGCAATTGAAATATCTGACAAATCATCGGCGCTTTCCGTGATGCAATCGCACCATGAGATGAAGGTAAAAACTGGTGAACTTGAAGAGGGTGTAGTTAGTGTAATAGCAGCTGTAATTCCCTATATTAAGGATCCGCATGCCCGCAAAAAGGTCGAAGCGCAGCTCGCCAGGTTCCGCGAAGACCAGCTGTCTATCGATGTCAAAGCTAGAAACATTGCAGGGAGATGGAAAGAATTTGAAGTCGAGCTAGCTGACAGTTTGCATTATGAACGAGCTACCCCTACAGTAACGACCTTTATAAATTCAATGCAAGATCGATGGAATGACGAGGACCTCGAAGTCATTCTTCAACATAAGCTCCCAAATGCTCAGTATCGTATGAGCGAGGATTTGGCTGTGATTTTAGAAAAAGCTAAGCAAAACTTCTTTTGGACGCGAGCCGGCGTTGTCACAGATAACCAAGATGTGATTAAACAAATGGATTCAGCCATTGTCGATATAATTCGCCGCGACGAGATGTTTATCCAAGTCGCTTATGAAAATGGCGAACACCACCATGTCCAGCTGCTGGAAATGCAGACTGATAAGCGGATCGCCAATGAAAACGTTAGCGTTGGTGGCGGTTGCCCAGGTGAGAATATGGCCGATTTTAAAACAGACAAAGACGGCAATCCACTTTTGAGTGAAGGTGTAAATAATGCCAAAGCCAATAGCTACGAAAAAAGGATTGGCAAGCGCTCAAAAGGCAAATGCCAAGTTGAGAGCTGCCCAACGCGGCCCAGAGAAGTTACCGTCGGGGGTTGCGGTGTATGTTTGGAGAGGTGTCAAAAGCTGTTTGATAGCGGTGAAGACCCAACAAAGATGGGTTTTGTTAAATCCAAGCCAAAAGAGATGCCAAAACCGAATTTTAAAACTGCTGAGAAACCGCTTATTAAGACAGACTATATAATTAATGACATGGCATCTCAACGGGAAAAGGATAAAGCAAGTGTCTAGGATTGGAATATATGCTGGGACGTTTGATCCGGTGCATGCCGGGCATGTTACGTTTGCGCTGCAATCTTTGCAGGCAGCCAAGCTCGACAAAGTATATTTTTTGCCGGAGCGGCGCCCAAGAGCGAAGCAGCAGGTTGAGCATTACGGTCATAGGGTTGCGATGCTAAAAAAAGCGCTGAAACCGCATCCGCAATGTGATGTTATGGATTTAGTGGATGTTAATTTTAGCATCAAACGAACCCTACCATTTTTGGAAAAAAAATTTGAAGGTGCCGAGCTGGTATTTATGTTTGGATCTGATGTGGTTGAAGGGATGGCCGATTGGCCAAATGCCGATAGATTATTAAAAGGCGGCGAGCTGGTTATTGGGTTACGCAGCCAACATGACCGTCAAGAAATTCATGCGGCGGTCGAGGCTTGGCCGCAAAAACCCAAAGCGGTCATTATATTTGATAGTTTCGCACCTGATGTTTCATCTGGTAAAGTCCGCGACGCTCTGCGTGCTCGCCAGCCGACCGAGGGGCTGCTTAAAAGCGTTGAACGCTATAGTAACAACAACTGGCTGTACGTCTCGTTGGCTTGACCAACCTTAAGCGATTTGCTAATATTATTGGACTTCATCGAATCCGTTTAGCGGAATCCATGAGAGACAAAAATTTCTACAAAAAATAAAAATTAGCCTGGCATATGGGAGTGCCTACGGTTTATGAGAGGTGAGGGAGTGTCTGTAAAAATTAAGATTGTTAAGTCACGTGAGCATCGCGTGACAGTGCATGTACAAAAGCCCGAGTGGCGACAATTCGTTCAATACTAAGTATTAATTGCTAGGTTTCGTGCTGGCTGATTGCTGCGCAATTGCGTCGTTGACAGCCTTGCGGAAGGAATCAAGGTTTGGCTGAATTTCAACCTTTTTACCATTAATAAAGAAGGTTGGGGTGCCTGTAATTTTGAGTCTATTGCCTTCGTCCATATCAGCGTTAATAGTGTCGTTTACCTGACTGCTCGAAAAGTCAGTTTTGTACTTGTTAACATTTAAGCCAATTTGTTGGGCGTACTGTTCGAAATATGGGTTAGGGTTGCTGGCAGCCGTCCAAGCCTTGTTGTTGCTGGGGTCATAAAGGGCGTCGTGCATCTCCCAAAATTTACCCTGAAGTGCAGCGGCTTCGGCTGCTCGAGCGGCAGCAAAAGCGTTACGGTGAAGATTTACGAGTGGAAAATTACGGAACTGAAATTTTATCTTGTCGCCAAATTCCGCTACTCCGGCCTTGACGACTGGCGCTGCAGCTGCGCAATATGGACATTCATAATCGCCATACTCTACCACTGTTACACCGGTTGTGCCCTTGCCCTGCACATTATTGCTTAGCCCGCTATTTTTACTTGAACTCGTTGTATTAGTCTTGTCGTTGCCACCAAAGACAGCGACACCTACGAATATTAAAACTATAGCAGCAATTACAGCCCAGAAACCTTTAGACATTCAATTCTCCAATTTGCATTAATACTTAAATTATACAGCAAGTAGCCAGGGGCTTTGTAATCAAGCGCCCAGCAGTATAAGCTAAATAAGCATGAGCCTAACTTTCGCAATCATTCTTTTATTACTGGCTATTGGCGGCGTAGTTGTACGCAAAACTTATTACTACGTGCCGGTGCGTGAGCTCAAGCGTCGCGCAGAGCATAAAGACCCTCTGGCTAAGAAAATATATCCGGCTGTTGCACATGGTAGCAGCCTGCGCGCCTTGCTATGGTTATACATCGGGTTGACTACTGCGGCGAGCCTAATAATGCTAGCAAAGATTTTGCCTGTTTGGGCGAGTCTTTTGATAGTTGGGCCAGTTCTGTGGGCGGCTTTTTCTTGGCTGCCAGCCAGCCGCGTAACAAAGATCGGGGCTCGGCTGACAATTCTTGTTACGCCACCCATATTATTCTTACTGAACTTTCTGCATCCGTTGCTGAGCCGCAGCACCGACGCAATTCAAAAACACACCACGATCCATAATCATACCGGCATTTACGAACGAGATGATTTAGTGAAGCTAATTGAAGATGTTGAATGGCAAAAAGATAGTCGAATTACTCCAGAGGAATTAGAAATAGCCAAGCGCGCCTTGAGCTTTAGCGAATATACGGTCGGTGATATCTTGGTAAGCCGCAAAAAAATAAAGACCGTTATCGCATCTGATACTATCGGGCCTATCCTAATCGACGAACTGCATAAAAGCGGACAAAGTTGTGTACTGGTTAAAGATAAAAAAGGCGGTGATGTTGTCGGCACGCTCGAATTTAATAAGCTTGGGCTGGGCAGCAAAGGTAAAGTTAGCGACCTGATGAATACCAAAGTATATTACGTTCACGAAAACGATGGTCTGGGCGAAGCCTTGCACGCATTTTTTGTTACCAACCACCCGTTGTTTATAGTGGTCAACAGCTTTGAGGAATATGTTGGCATAATCTCGGTGGAGAATATCTTAAAGCAACTACTCGGGCATATTCCTGGCGAGGGCTTTGATCAGTTTGAAGACTTAACGGCAGTTGCCAGCCGGCACCCAAAAGCAAAAAAGTCTGAAGCAGGCGATGAAACCCCTGTTAAAACCGACGATAAAGTGTTAGAATAACCCTTTATGAGAATCTTAAGCTCAGAAGTTAAAAACCATGTCGGCAACACAGTGCACGTCCAAGGTTGGCTGCACAAAAAGCGCTTGCTCGGTGGGCTGACATTCATTAATGTTCGTGACCGAGACGGCTTAGTGCAAGTTGTTATCCAAGATAAAGACGAGGTCGAGAAACTGCGTGGGTTGCAAATTGGCACTGTTTTGGCAGTTGATGGAAAGGCTGTTGCTGAGGAGCGCGCTCCTGGTGGAGCTGAATTGCACGAAGCTAAAATTACAGTTATGGTTCCGGTGGAAGCCGAGCCAGCCATTGAAATCGATAAACCGCTCAGTCACAAACCAGACAATCTTGACACGCTGTTTGAGTATCGGGCAGTTGGGTTGCGCAACCTGCAAGAGACCGCAATTTTTAAGGTACAGTCAGCCATCACCAAAGCCATACGCGACTATTGCTACCGCGAGGGCTTTACAGAAATTCGCACGCCAAAGCTGTTGGCGGCAGCCACCGAGGGCGGCGCCGAAGTGTTTAAACTAGATTACTTTGGCCAAGAAGCAACGCTGGCTCAGAGCCCGCAGTTTTATAAGCAGATTATGGTTGGCGTGTTTGAGCGCGTATTTGAAATTGCGCCGGTTTACCGTGCCGAACCTAGTGCTACAACGCGTCACATGACGGAATATGTTTCAGTTGACGGGGAAATGGGTTTTATTTCGATCGACGACCTAAAAAGCTTTTTGAGCGGCTTATTGAATTACGTCAGCGATGATATTTGGAAAAACAATAAGACCGAAATGGAACTGCTTCGAGCCACAAAGCCGGTAATTTCAAAAGACATTCCTTCAATTCCTTTGCAAAAAATTCACGAGCTTTATAGTGCTGCAAACGATCAAAAGACAATTGGAGAAAAAGATCTGCGGCCAGACGAAGAGCGTTGGATTTGTGAATACGCCGCTAAAGAACTAGGTAGTGAAGCAGTCTTTGTAACAGATTGGCCCGCCAGCGAAATGAAGTTTTACCACAAGGCTCAAGCCGATGATCCAAAACTGGCTGACCGGATCGATCTACTGTTTCGTGGTGTTGAAATTGTTACAGGCTCGATGCGCGAAAACAACTATGATGTTGTGGTTAAGCAGCTTAAGGAGATGGCTGGCGGCAACCCTGAAGATGCCGGTTTCAAGCCGCTACTTAGCGCCATGCAAGCCGGTATGCCAGCACACGGTGGCTTCGGAATGGGACTGGAGCGAGTCACGCAGAAATTTATAGGACTTAATAATGTCAAAGAAGCCACGCTATTCCCGCGCGACATTAATCGTCTGGCTCCGTAATCACAAGGAGAAATTATGGCCGATCAACCTCAGATAAATTTCAATCTCGACCCCAATAAAATTAAAGTTTTGGCAGTCGACAGTTATCTCATTGGATCTAACGAACATGTGGTTACACTCAATTTTGCACAAGCCGTGCCTGATGGCACACAACATAACATTGTTTGTCGTGTTTCTATGAGCCCGGCTCAAGCCAAAGAATTTCTCAAAAACCTCAACGACCACATCGAAAAATTCGAAGTCTAAATCAGCCTAAAACTCAACTTAATAAGTGGTGAGAAGAGTGCTTTTTTGCTAGACTGGCATTAAAGGATAAGCGTAATGGCAAAAAAATCTAAATCTCCTGACATGCCTGACCCTGCTAAGCAACTGGAGCAGCGGGTCGACGCTATGATGGACCTAAAAGGAGGCAAGGGCGATATTCCAGCTGCTGATGCGGATAGTGCGGTTTCTGAAGTCGCGGCTAGCGTTAATGAATCTTTAAATCAAAGTCTAGCTGGCAAAGAGTCTGAATCTCCTGAGACTGAAGCTCCTGAAATAAGTGAATCCAAAACCGCGCCTGAGCTACCCGGTGAAGTAGAAGAACCCGTCGATGAGCCTGTTTCGTCTACACCAGATGAACCTGAGCAGGTCGCTGAAACCCCAGTTGCAGACGAAAGCGCAATCGAGCCAATGCCAATTCCGGACAGCGACATCGAAGACAGTTATACCGAAAAGGCGGTTGACGATATAGTCGCAAAAGAAAGCGATCAGTTACTGGAAGTTGAGGATGAAAAAACTAAAGATGCTGGTAAAGCAGTTGTTTCCAAAGTTAGTTTCAGCGAAAAGATACGAAAAATTTTTGGCCACCGCCGTTTTTGGATATTCCTGGTTGCATTAATGCTCATTATTTTTGCAGTCCCATCAACTAGATACAAAATTCTCGGCCTGGTAATTAAAAAATCCGTAGCAATCACGGTTTTAGATAGTAAAACGTCTAATCCCGTAAGCAGTGCAGAGGTTAATTTGGCGGGAGCTACAGCCAAAACTGACGCTAGTGGCACGGCCCATATCAGTGCCGGTTTAGGCAAACGTAATCTAACAGTTAGCAAACGCTACTACACAACTCTCGACAGCAGTTATTTTGTTGGATTTAAATCTAGCAGTAGCTCAGTAAAATTAACTGCTATAGGTCGTTTAGTCCCAATTACGGTGCTCAACAAAGTCACCGGTAAGCCGGTGTCAGATGCTCAAATTCAATCTCAAGGTACCAATGCAAAAACTAATTCCAAAGGACAGGCCGAGATCGCATTGCCGACAAAAGCTGCAACCTACCCTGGAAAAATTACAATCAAAGGATACAATCCGACAGATGTTACTATTGTCGTAACTGACAAAGTTGATAAATCTAATACTTTTGAAATTTCTCCAAGCGGCCAGGTGTATTTCTTATCAAACCGCAACGGAACTCTAGATGTCGTTAAATCGGATCTAGACGGCGGAAATCGTAAAATTGTGTTGGCAGGAACGGGTAAAGAAGACTCTCGTACTACCAGCTTATTGGCGTCACGCGATTGGCGCTACTTGGCACTAAAGTCACACCGAGAAGGTAACCTGCCATCGCTTTATTTGATCGATACCAACAATGACAAAGTTACGCAGTTTGATAATAGCGATTCAGAATTCTCGCTAATTGGCTGGCACGATCATAACTTTGTTTATTCATTAAACCGTAATAATCTAGCCTACTCTCAGACTGGCAAACAGGCAGTTAAGAGCTACGATGCCGAACGCCTCCAGTTAAACCAGCTCGATCAATCACAATCTGAGGGTTCGGCGGGTAATTCCGTGTATCAAAGCTTCGCTAATTTCTACATAGTTGATGATCTAGTTGTATACACTACGCAGTGGAACCGCGAGGGGAGCACGATTACGATTGACGCCGATAAAAACGATACGATACGTGGCGTACAGTCAAACGGCCAAAATAAAAAAGATTACCAGACTTTTTCATCCGCCAATAATAACTACATCCAGGCCAGTCCATACGAGCCGCAGGGGATATATTTTGCGGTTTATGACAACAATTCCAAGCCAACGTTTTATCAGTTTGAGAATAAGTCAGTTAAAACTGCCAGCATTGACCAAGCAACATTTGATAAAACCTATCCAACCTTTTTACTGTCTCCATCTGGCAACCAAACACTCTGGACGGAGCTTCGCGATGGTAAAAACGCCATATTTACGGGCGATGCTAATGCAGGTAACAAAAAGCAAATTGTCGGACTTGATGAGTATTCACCATATGGATGGTATGGCGAGGCTTACATATTAGTTTCTAAAAATAGTAGTGAGCTGTACATCGTACCAACCGCTGGGCTAAGTAGTGGCCGCATGCCCCTTAAAGTTACAGACTATTACAAGCCGGCTCAAACCTATGCCGGATATGGCTATGGTTACGGCGGGCTTTAGCTGCGGCCGACTTTTGTCAGCTTGACGATGTCCATTTTGCCGTCTGTGTGCAGACTGCCGCTAACAACGCGATTGATTAGTTTATAAGGTTCTCCCAATGTGACTGTCTCAACCCGTTTGACAAGTTTTTTGCTTACCAGTCGTTTTACGATCAAATCTCTTTCTTGGTTAGTATCAGGATCAATCGAATGTGTCAGCTGCAGATTATGACGGATAAAGCCAATGCCGATGTCAAGCGAGGCTGCTCCTACCCAAAGTAAATTATCTTGAGCGACATGCTCTTGGCGATGTTGCCATTGGATTGCTCGTACATCAAGCGGTTTTTTATTGTCAAAAGTTGTTGCCCAAAATCTTACGTGGTGTCTTTCACCAGGTCGTCCTTCGATCGGTATTTCAAATGCAATATCTTGCTTACGGCCAAACAGATATAAGCTGCTGACTGGTGCCTTGGGGTAATACCACCCATAGATGATGCTTAATACCTGTCGTGCCGTATTTCGCAGGCTATGCCGATCTGCCATAAACCAGCCGGTATTTTCCATTGCTAAAATCAGCTCTCGCCGTGTGCCGATTATGCCGACGTTTATTGGGTCAGAGGCAAAGCCATCGGGCGTCACGCAATATAAAGGCAGATGATCTACCGGTCGTATAATCCTAAGCAGCCGAATTATGGCCGGTACTAAAATGTAGGCGCCTAACCCATATGTAAAAAGCACGGCGATGCCGAGAGGTAGCCGTTTATCAAAGTAAGGGAAAATATTATTTACCGATATGTAGGCGATAATAATTCCGGGCACAAGCACAGCAAATCGCTTGCTGATACGAAGTAAAAACTGAATCATTAGTCCCTAACATAATACAGCATGCTAAAATGCTTATATTATGCCAAACGAATCTACAGCTCCTGTCATGGACGTTTCAGCTCCCCCCGCCCAGCCTAAGCCGGCTGCTCCGCCTTTGGCGCAAGCTCCTCAAGAAACTGACACTAAAACAAAGTCAGACCCTAAGTCTGAAGACAAAAAGAAGGCAACGGTACAGAGCAAAGCAGAGGAGCCAAAGGCCAGCAACGGTGTTGGTATGGCGATTTTCGCAACAGTGGTAATCGTGCTTGGGCTGGCAGCCCTAGCTACCTACGCTTATCTCCAGCAAAAGTAACATGTCGGTCGCTCAACAACTAAATCTACCCGGTGCAATCGGTGTTATACCGACTGATACAGTTTATGGTGTTGTTGCTAGGGCGGCTGATCAAGCTGCCGTCGAGCGGTTGTACGAGCTAAAGAAGCGAGACAACAAACCCGGCACTTTAATCGCTGCAAGCATTGCGCAGGCCGAGGAGCTCGGTCTTAAACATCGTTATCTCAAAGCAGTTGAACAATTCTGGCCGGGTGCGATCAGCATAATTATCCCCACGTCTGTCCCAAAGTTAGCTTATCTTCATCGTGGCAAAATGAGTTTAGCCGTCCGAATTCCAGCCGATAAAAAACTCCACGAGATTCTACAAGAAACCGGTCCTCTACTGACAAGCAGTGCAAACGACCCAGGGCAGCCAACCGCTACGACAATCCAGCAGGCCAAAGATTATTTTGGCGACAAAGTGGACTTTTATGAAGACGGTGGTGATCTATCGGCTTGCCAAGCCTCGACCATAATCAGAATAGTCGATGATGCCGTGGAAGTGATCAGACAGGGTGCTGTTAAGATTGACGATGCTACAATTAGTTCATGACTTTAGAGGAGTATCAAAAAAAAGCCCTGACGACCGTTATTGCCACCGATAACGAATTTCGCGACCTTTTGCACTGGGTACTTGGTATTAATGGTGAAGCAGGCGAAATTGCCGAAAAAGTAAAGAAAATCATTCGTGACAAAAACGCGGTGGTTTCAGAAGAAGACAAAGCTGAACTTGCTAAAGAAGTTGGCGATGTGCTTTGGTACTTGGCAGTTTTTGCTCACCATCTCGACATTCCGTTAGAAAAAATCGCCCAACAAAACCTAGATAAACTTCAAAGCCGCAAAAAACGCGGCGTCCTTCAAGGCTCAGGCGACAACAGATGAAAACCTTCGAAAATAAGACTATATTAATAACCGGTTCGGCTCGCGGCATCGGCGCAGCCACCGCCAGGCTTGCACATGCGCGTGGTGCCAACGTTATTTTGCACGGACGCACTGAGTCATCTCAGTTATTGGATCTTTCAAAACAACTAGATAACGCACCTTTTATTACTTGTGATGTTGCAGATAAGGCTGCGGTCAAAAAAAGCGTTTTGCAGATTCTAGAGCAAGTTGGGAAAGTTGATATCCTCGTAAATTCTGCAGGAATTGTGAACCCTAAACCGTTTTTAGAGTCCGAAGATGAAGGCTGGCTCGATGTATTTAAGATTAACTTGTTAGGTACTGTCCATTTTTGCCAAGCGCTAATACCACAGATGCAGAAGAATAAATTTGGCAAGATTGTAAATATAGCCTCGATACGTGGCCATACTGTCACCGCATCGAATCGTGGCATGGAATATTCTGTAACAAAAGCTGCAATTGTTAGTCTAACTTCAAGTTTAGCTAAAGAGTTTGCGCCCGAAATTACCGTTAATGCAGTATCACCTGGTTTTACAGAAACAGATATTAGCAAATCTTGGAACGATAGAGTGTGGGAGCAAGCAGGCTCAGCTTTGCTGAACCGGACCGCACAGCCAGAAGAGATCGCAGAGGCAATACTGTTTTTAGCTAGCGACGCGGCCAGCTTTATCACTGGGCAAACTTTGGTGGTTGATGGCGGTTACACCATTGCGGGTAAGTAAAAGCTAGAGGCTGAATTCGAGGATCAGGGCTTTGTGGTCTGACAGTAATTCCTCCGACATTTTAAATGAAATCGGTTTAACCTGGTCGTTAATAAAAATGTAATCACAAACTTCATCCACAATACTGAACTGGTTATATGTCCGTTTTAAATTATTTGCGACTGAAAGATTTGTTAATTTTGAGTCGATGATTTTTATGGACTCGCTGGCTGGGCTTAAGTTAAAGTCACCACAAAGTATGATTGGCCCCTCCAGTGAATCGATAGTTTCGGCAATCATAGTCATTTGTCGAATGGTTTCTTTATCGCCGAGCTTGTTTAGGCCCAGATGATAGCCGTGATGATTTAGAATATTGAGCGTTTTACCATTTATTTCTATCTTTGATACCTGCAGATTGCGTATATTGCCATCGTCGCTCTCAATGTCAAAGTTGGTTTTATACTTACCGTTAGTATAAATAGTATCTTTGGCTATAAATGGTAATTTACTAAGAATGGCATTGCCATACTCTAGGCTACGCTCCATATATCGCGAGGAATAATTAGCAGACATAAAGGCTTGACTGAATCCGCTTTCTTTTTTGATATCGTCTAGTGTGGCAAAGAATTTGTAGCCTGCGTTTCCTTTTAGGTCGTTGACTTCTTGCATACAGACAAAATCAGGCTGTTCGGCTTTTAAAAAATTAATTATTTGCTGGCCAAATTTACCACCCCAAATATTGAGCTGAATTATTTTCATGATTTAAACTCTTGGTGTATCCAGTCATCCAGGCTGCCACCGCCCCCGCCAGCCATGCAGACAACTATGTCGCCTTTAGCCAAATGTTCGTCGATCACAGATTTAAGCTTTTCGTCACGCTCCATCGGCACTGCGATCGTCGGATCAGACAGACTTGCGATCATCTCGCTTGGCGCGATTACGCGTTGGTCAGGGTCTTCGCGGGCTAGGTAGCTTGGGATCCAGTAGAGCCGCGATACACCACTAAAAACATCCTTGTAGTCATCTTTCATGTAGTGTTGGCGCCGGTTGGTCAGAGGCTCATAAACTACGACAAGGTCTTGGCCTGATTCTTGAGCCATTTCAGTTGCTACACTCATAGCTCCGCGGATTTTTTCAGGCGTGTGCGCGTAATCGCTGTATAAGTTTGGAATAATTTCTTCCATGCGGCGAGATAGGCCAGGGAATTTATTGATCGCTGCAACTAGTTCTTCAAGCGGTTTCTGGGTTATAGCATGGACGGACTGCACCGCCAACCAGGCGTCAAGACGATTGTATTTACCTTTTAGCTTGATTGTTTCGATTTGCGGGTTGGCGCTGTCGAGTACGCTGCATTCGGGACGCGACATTGGGTCTCGGCCAAGGTATTCGGCGTCTTCATCCCAGATAAAAGTGTGTTTGGTTTGATCGATAAATTCTCGAAATGCCTGCTGGTAATCTTCGCGGGTGGGGAAGATTTCGTGGTGATCCCAACTAACACCTGTAATTAGACTAATTTCTGGCTCAAAAGCCAAGAAATTCCTGTCGAACTCATCGGCTTCATAGACAAAATACTCAGACTCTTTTTGGTACTGGCCCATATCGCCGAAAGATAGTTTGGCGCCGACTGAATAGCTGACAGGAATGCCAAGTTGTTTAAATAACCAAATTACCATGGCCGTAGTGGTAGTTTTGCCGTGTGTACCAGCCACAGCGATCAGCTTTAGATTTTTGTCGGCTAGAATCTGGTTAATCAGCGTGTCGCGTTTGGTGGTTTTTATGCCTTGTTCTTTGGCATAAATAAGCTCTGGGTGGTCTTGGTGAATCGATGAGCTGTGTACCAACCAGTCAATCGGCTTGGTCTCGTGAATGGCTGCAATCTGAGCTTCAGATTGGCCAACAGTGATTTCGGTAATGCCATGCTTTTTGAGATATTCGATATACTGTGAATTTTGCTGATCAGATCCTGAAACATCGTATCCGGCTTGATGAGCGATTTGCGCCAACGGCCCAATTCCTGCGCCGCCGATGCCTGAGAAGTAAACATGCATGCTTATAGGGTACTATATATTTGTGGCTCGCACGTATAATCAAAAACACAACCGTATCTGGAATGGTCTTGCAGCAATCAAGCCGTGGTACTTTCTAGTAATTGCACTAATTAGCGGAATCATCTGTATTGGTGCGCTTCGATCTAACAGTCAGCATATGAGCGAGCTTAGAGAAGCTGTCTATACTGCCGACAAAAATAACGGAGACGTAAAAGGCGCGCTTCAGGAGCTTCAAGCTTATGTGACGTCACACATGAATACTAATTTGAGCTCAGGCAAAACCGCGGTCTATCCTCCAATACAGTTAAAATATACCTACGATCGTTTAGTCGAAGCTCAGAACGCCCAGTTTGCTAAGGGCTCGACGCTTTATAATGACGCCCAACACTACTGCGAGGGGCAGAATTCAGCCGATTTCTCAGGTCGCAATCGCGTACCTTGCATTGAACAATATGTTTTGTCGCATACCTCAGCTAAGCCAGCAGCTATACCTGACAGTCTATATAAATTCTCTTTTGCCTCGCCCCGCTGGTCGCCAGATTTGGCCGGCTGGAGCCTATTAATAACAATAGCCAGCAGTTTTATGTTTCTGCTGACTACTGGTGTTCGATTTATACTAGCTCGAACTGACTAGGGCTTAGCTGCGTTATTGCTGCCGGCGCTCTGAACGCTGTTGCTTGAGTCATTGCTAGAGCTGGCACTCTGGTCGGTACACTTCTGACCTTGAGGGTTTTGCTCCTTAAACTTAGAGACTGCTTTGGCAACTTGACCTTGAGGGGATAGGTTTTCCCAGAAGGTTACTTGGTCGCTGTTTATGACCATTTGGTCATATGGTTCATGTAATTCACAACCAAGTTTCACTAGAGTTACATTCGAGTTGGTGTTGGTAGTGCTGCTACCGTTACTGGCGGTTTGCAAGTAGTAGATATTAGACAGTACCAAGTAATTATTATTTAAGCTCTTGATGTTGCCGAAATATACCTGGCCAGTATTTAGGAACACAGCTTGTAGCTTAGAGCTGTCAACGTATTTATACTCATTTTTAGTTGCGTCACCAGTGGCAAACAGGGTAGTTAAACCTACAAGCAGGGCAACAACGACAACAACGCCTGCTACAAAGCCAATCCGACTCAACATACCTTTATCTTTTTTACGTTTGCTTGGCGCTGCTGGTTGCGGTGCGCTGGCAGCTGGTGCCGCATGATGCTTGACTTCGCGGTTAGAAAAATCCATACCCTCCCTCTCAAAAAACTCTTTATTACTTTTATGCTTACCGAACCAGTGTAATACAGCCTCCCCTGACAAAGCAAGGCAAAACCGCCTAAGGGGTTGACAACTAAAACACCTCCAGAGTATGTTAGGGGTACATTACTAATGGTAAGAAGAGGGAGAGTCTACATGGCTTACAAGCACACGAACTCAAAAGGTGTCACATACTACCTAAACTCAAAGGCAGTCGTACTACGCGGCGGCAAAGAGCAAACAATTTACTACTTCAGCAAAGACGAGCGACCTGAAGCTTCAGACCTACCTAGCGGTATGGAAGTTAACGAAAACCCTCGCAACGGTTTCTTGACTGTAAAGCGCACAAAATAAAACTTTTGGCCCCGTTCTCGGGCGCCACCTGAGTGATACGCCCGGTTTCCTCTCGAGGAGCCGGGTGTTTCTTTTGTTTGTAAGTTTGTTTGCGTTTCTTGCTCATAGGGTTTGTTGAGTAGGCCAACGAGTGGGTCTTAGTTGGCCACTCAGTGGCCCACCTCTCAAACCCTAAACAAGAAAACCAAGCCTCGCCATTGCTTATTTCTAAGAAACGTGGCAAAATACTATTTAATATGACAAGACGCGGTCCAGATGTAAGCCCTGAGCAAGGACAACTTTTTAGAGAAGTTCCATTTGTAGGAACAGTCCCAGTTGAAAATTATGCGTCTCAAACAACTGTTCAATTGCTGGGTACAATGTACGAACAACAGGCTCTTGCCGGTATGCCTGGTCCTCACGTCGAAATAATCACAAGAGCCGGACACCTAATCAGTGCTCTCAATAATTTTGGGTTAAGAAATCAAAGATTAGGCTTTGACACCGCATCGAACACTAGACAGTACAATGGGCCGATTTGGGAACGTTACAGGGGCTTAACGCCACTTGTACAAGATGGTGCTGCCAATAACGCGGATATTTACTTACAGCGAGCAAAAAGGGAATTCTGGAAAGCGTCAGGCTTTGCGGCACTTCGGGAAGTAAAATTTGCACCTAGAGAGGAACTAGATGCGGGTGCTAGAAAAGAATGGCGTGATTTCGCAGGAAAACACGAAACTCCCGACAAGCGTAAAGCTCGTCAACAACTTGCCAGAAAACTTAAAAAATCTATAAAAATTACTTCTCAACTCGAATTAGCGACTTAGTATACTTATTGAGATGAGCTATTTAGAGAATTTGCCTAAGCCGTTTTTAGTGTTGGCGCCGATGGATGACGTCACAGACACTGTATTTCGACAGATAGTGGCCTCTACGGCTCCGCCTGACCTCTATTTCACCGAATTTGTTAACGTAGATGGCTTACAGAGTCCAGGCCGCTCCAAACTGCTTAAAAAGCTTCGTTTCGCCGCCACAGAGCAGCCGCTTATCGTTCAGATCTGGGGTAAAGATCCTGAAAATTTCAAAAAAACCGCTCAAGAAATAGCCGACGGCACATTTGTCAGAGAAATGAGCTTGCCGCAAGAGTACAAATTTGCCGGACTAGATCTAAATATGGGGTGCCCAGAAAAAACTGCCGTCAAGCATGGCACCTGCTGCGCGCTTATGAACGATAGGGAACTGGCAGGGGAGATAATTGAAGCCAG
Source organism: uncultured Candidatus Saccharibacteria bacterium (assembly GCA_964639505.1). GTDB lineage: Bacteria > Patescibacteriota > Saccharimonadia > Saccharimonadales > UBA4665 > CAZXDL01. Next base: position 20,105 of record CAZXDL010000011.1, read on the forward strand.
CAGGGAAGGACTTGCCGGTCGCCTCCCCCTCTCCGTTAAAACCCGTACCGGATTCAACAGCGTCGATTTGAGCTGGACCGAGTTCCTACTAAAATACAAACTTAACATGTTAACTATACATGGCAGAACTAAGAAAGAAATGAGCAAAGTGCCAGCTAACTGGGATATTATTGGCCAGATTCGTCAGCAGCGTGACGAACTCTCCCCCGACACGTTGATCGTCGGTAACGGTGACATCGAAAGCCGTCAAGAAGCCCTAGAATTAATTGATAAATATAAACTCGACGGAGCCATGATCGGACGCGGCATCTTCCACGATCCTTTCGCGTTTGCAGAAGCCAGCCCTTGGCCAGCCTACACTAAAGAGCAAAGAACCGAATTATACAAAAAACACGTCCAGCTTTTCGCTGAAACATGGCAAAACAATGAACGCGCTGTTCACACTCTCAACCGATTCTGCAAAGTCTACATCCAAGGTTTCGACGGCGCCAAAGAACTGCGCGAAAAACTCATGGCGACCACCAGCGCAGATGAACTGCTTAAAATACTAGAAACTGATTCTAAGCTGCTGTAACCAAGACTGAGCCTGAGCTATCCTCTTTAAGCCCGGCTCTGCGAATTGTCTCAACACCACCATTAATTCGATCAGCCAGTAATCGAGCCTGTCTGACGCGAGCTCTTTTAAGCATAGTGGGTAAGGCCCTGTTGACTACGTTTTCTTCGTCAAGTAACTGTGCTCTCGCGTCAACTACTGCAGGGGCTTCACCTGGTGTATGTTCGACGGCGACTCTTCCGACAACACGAGGTTTTGGCGGTTTATGCGGGTCGCTATCATCTATCCCTTTAGTAACTACAAATAAATCAATACTTGGATCTGCAAGTGGGCTTCCGTCAGGCGCAACACCTTGGCGTACCTCTAATTCTGGACGGGCTCGACCTCGTCCAGGCAAAGGTATCGTTTCAATAGTTGCCCCAGGCTGAACTTGAATAATTTCTGCTTGTACTTCGGCGGCGCTTAACATCGCGAATAGATCCTTTGGCCTTTTAATAATTGTGAGGTTTTGTTTGTTTCTATACCCTCAACAAATATTATACGCCCCCATTGCAACCCCTTTTATGCTTATTTGGGGATTTTTGAACTATTTCTTCTTTTTTAACAGGGGTGGAGCTTGAGCAGCGATGCCGATAGCTAGAGCAATTATTGCGACGTTTTTGATGATGTATTGCCCTTCCAAAGTCGGCACAAATGGCTTAGACCAGGTTAATTCGGGTACCAGAAAAAGTGGCGAACAAACAACTGCCATGTGAATAAATAGCAAGGGAATAACGATTCTCGTAAACTTCGGAAATAAAAACAGAATACCAATAATACATTCGAAAATGGCTAAAATCTGAAACAGCACATCAAAATTGCCTACTCCAAATGTTTTTGTAACCAAGGCATCTGCCAGCGGCCCTGCTGGACTCAAATCCAATAACTTCAGTGCGCCAAACCAAAAGAAAATTATAAATATGGCAATCCGCGCCATCGGCAAAAAAGCAGCTCGCAGCCATTTAATTATTTTTATATCAATATTTTTGATGTTCATGTTTGGTAAATACTATAGCATGCTGATTTGTTACTATAATCTGTTTAATGGATGATGAATCAACTGTTTTAGACTTTTACCCAGTAAGCTATATTACAACCTATAGCGCTGCTTTTTAGTATAATATTTACTATCTGATACTTAGTGCTTACTTAACTGATTAATGAGCGTGAAACCCGCTTTATACAATCCCATAAGCAAACACTAAATAAAGATAATTAATCCCTTATTTTGAAAGGAGGGCGGATGGTTTCATCTCCCGAAGAACGCAAATCCAATCCAGTTTTATGGACAAGTGCAGTAATAGCAGCAGGTTCGCTGGCTATAGCTGGCGGCAAAAATCAACCTGACCCTGAGCAGAAAATCCCATCAGAAACACCTAACACGCTTCAACTAGACCAAACACCTGATGATTCTCCGCCCCTACGTGAAATTCCGGGATCTCACACGCAAGGCCAATATGTAGAAGCGGCTTATATTACCTTAGATAAAGAACCTCAAAAACCTAGAAAGCGTCAATTAATAGGAGGATTGGGTGGTGTAGCCAATACGGGTTTCTCAAGAGCAGAAGTTAAAAAAGCACGGGCACTCGGTCATTCCAGCTCATCTTTTAAACACCATCCGTTTTATGTAACAACTTATGGACCGCCATGGAACGCTATGGAGGGTTCCGGCATTACATCTACTGGGCTTAGCCTAGCAGGACGCGATTCTGCCCACGGCAGGAAACGCCATGTGGTAGCCGTTGATCCAAGAGTTATTCCTTACGGTACCTTAGTTACTGTCTGGCCAAATACTTTAAACTATCGCGG
>CAZXDL010000012.1:0-16752 GCA_964639505.1 uncultured Candidatus Saccharibacteria bacterium
AGATTGATGCCATCAATGCCAGTGAAAAAGCCCGACAGGCCAAGCTAGAGCGCGAGCAGTTGATCAAAGCATCTTCAAGCAAAAAATAAAGATTAGTGCAGAACGTCAAAAACGATCGGAACATGATTGTTCCAACCTGTGTCGACATAAAGTAGTGGTTTGGCAACTCGCTTAGGCACGTTGAAAGATATCTGACCTGTAGCTGTTTTACCTGGAGCTAGCTCTTGAGACTTCAGTGGATTTTTTACATACATCGAGGCGTGCAAAGTTACATAGTCACCCTCTGTACTACGGACATAAAGCTGATTAACCGGAATGAGTGTCTGGGTCGCATCAGTATTATTAGTAATTGAGATGTCCATTGTTAGCATCGTTTCTGTCGGATCGATTGCAAAGGCATAGTCCATTTTGTCATTTTCGGCAACATTGCTGATAGAGACAGTTTGCGCGCCATTGTTAGCAATTTGGTGGGATGTTAGCACCGCGGTTGTTTCGTCTTGGACTATTATTGGCCGCTGTTGATTATTACTGTTATTGATAATATAAAACGCATTCAAAACAACTAAAGATGTTAGCACAATAATAAAAGCAGCAAATAATAGGTGGTTTTCGTCTTTAAATTTGCTTAAATGCTTCCACTCTTTTTTTAATTCTTTGCTAACGTCATCGTCCTGCGCAGGTTTTTGCTTTCTTTTCATGTTGCCCCCCCTTATGGTTTTGTCGCGTCATAGTAGCCAACACGGTATCCTGCCAACTGACTGCTACCACTATTATTTTTAGTCGCTGATTGATGATTTTGCGTAGAGCTTCCGCCAGAAGTATAGCCAGGTATGCTGGCTTGGCCGGCAAGTATGGCAGCGATGTTATGGTTACAAGTTGTGCTAGCATTTTCAATACTACCCGAACCAGCCCCAGGATGCTTCGGTCGGAAGGTGGTTATGTTAATTACCCAGGTTAAGTTCCAACCCCAACAGTTGCCTGGCGCAGCATGACCGGCCAAGTCACTCGGACCATAGCATGGAGTTAAGCCCGAACAATATACGGGAGCGGCATTGCTTACGGTTAATACAGCTGTGGCAGAATTTGATCCACCGATAGAATTAACGCACGTAACGGTGTAGTTATACGTACCAGCCGTGCTTTTCACTCCAGTTGAAATAGGCCCGCCTGATGTAGCCATCGAGCCGGACAATGATCCTCCGCCTGTACAGGATGTGGCGTTGGTGGAGCTCCACGAATAGGTTGTGCTGGTGCCTGTGTTTATCGAACTGGCACCAAGCGTTACAGAAACCGTTGGCAGTGCAACCACACTCACTGTAACCGATTTGCTCCCACTCCCGGCGCTGTTGCTACAAGTAATAGTGTACGTTCGACTTCCGGCACTTGAAATCACACCTGTACTTGTACTACCACTAGCGCCCGGTGAGGTAACCCAGTTAGATGTCGTGCCACTGGCCGAGCACGATGTTGGGCTGTTGGTTGCGCTCCAGCTAATGGTCGAGCTGCTACCCGTACTTATAGAACTCGGGCTTGCCGAAATTGTGACAACCGGTGGCTGAGTGGCTGATGTTCCAGAACCCACGCTCAGAGTTGTTTGAGCGACGTTACTCGGTCCGCCAGCGTTAGAACACTGCAAAGAATATGTATATGTCCTAGCTGTATTAAGTGCGCCTGTACTTTTGCTGCCACTTGATAATGGGGTAATAGGGCTGGTTAAATCATCGGCTGGCGTACAGCTAGTAGGATTGTTGGTTGCAGTCCAGGTGATGGTCGCGGATTGGCCAGCTGTAATTGAAATAGGGCTAACGCTGATTGACACAACTGGTGGTGGCGGTAATGACACAGTAAGTGGCACATTTTTTTGGAATCCGGTGCCGCCTTCGTTTATGCAGGTAAGGCTATAGATGTAGGTTTTGGCCGTATTCAGTGTGCCAGTGCTTTTACTGCCACTCGAGGTTGGCGTTACAGAAGTTGAACCAGGCCAGTCACCACTCCCAGTACATGTGGTTGCAGGGGTTGTGTTGCTGACATTCCATGAAAGTGTCGCGCTATTTCCTACTAGCATTGAAGACGGACTAACGGTCAAAGATACGGTTGGCGGATTTGGTAAAACCTGGATTGCGGCAACATCTGAAGTAGACCCCGTTGAATTGCTACAGCTTATAGTAAAAGTGTAAGTCCTGATTGTATTTAGTGCACCGGTATTGAAGCTTCCACTGCCTGGCTTTGTGCCCGACCAGTCACCGCTACCTGTACAACTTGTTGGATTATTGGTTGTAGTCCAGCTAAGAACAGTCGCACTGCCTGGTGTAATTGGTCCTACTGGGTTGGCAGAGATATTAACAATCGGCAGACCAGCATATGCAGCCGGTAATGCCGTAACCTCAACTGTCGCCGGTATTTCACCACTCTCGCCTGCACTATTGGCGCATTTTATCTTAAAATAGTACTGTTTTTCCGTGTTAAGCGGTCCGACTTTTTCGGAACCACTGGCTGACTTTATGCCGCTCCAATCGCCGCTTGCAGTACAAGATGAGGGATTATTGGTAGCTTCCCATTTTAAAGTTGTGTATCCGCCAGTATAGATCCCTCCGGAAGGAGTAGCAGAAATCGTAACACTTGGACGCGTCAAGGGGTTACCTGTGCCGCCACTGCTGGCTGGCAGAGTAGTACCAACCGGCACAGATGAAAAGCCGGTACCCGTGTCTGTCTTGCAGGTAAGCGTGAATAAATAACTTTGCAGCTTAGTTAATGTTGGCGAGTTTTCAGTGCCTGTTGGCTTCTTATTGCCAGACCAATCATCGCTGGCATCACATGTCTTAGGATTTTTGGTTGCGCTCCAATTTAATTTAACCGTCTTTCCCACGAGTGTAGTGGCTGGATCTGCAGTGAAGGTAATTTCAGGGCAGTTTTGACCAATACAGGCTCCTTTGCCAGTTGCAATTCCGCCCCCGGGTAGCGCATCGGCATTTTTAACGCTGCCGCTAACTTGAGCTGGCGGCTTAGGTAATGTATCGAGCCCGTGAGATTTTTTGAAATCTTTATCATTTGCTAAAACAACAAAAATGGCAGTTGCGACCATTGTCACGCTGATAACAACAGCTGAGCCAGCCGTGATAATTTTTGTTGTGCGATTAGCGGTAAGTGCCTTAACAAAACCAGACTCTTTCAGCCGCTTTAATGGACCGGGTGGATCCGGCACATTCATCTGTATAACAACTGGTTCGAGCGGTTCGAGTGTCATTTAAAGACCCACCTCTACAGGCCAGCTTGCACTTTCTGGCTGATAAATAAGTTTGGACGCGGTACGACCTAAGGGTAAGTCGAAATCCACATAATCCGACCAGCTTTGACCTACGGCCACCGCACCACCGATAACCTGTCCGGGCGCATTGTATTTTGCTGTCATGGGGTGACTGTTTCCCAAGTCATCGATCAGCTGCATCTGAAGGCCAGGTGATATCTGCAAGACCTGCCCTGATTTATTGATAATATTTAGACCTAGACTCACTCTTTGGAGCTGAGTATTAGGGTCGGCAGGGTACTGTTTTTTATCTGTCAGCTTAATATCTATACCTAATGAGCTGCCAGATGACAAAAGCTTACCAAGCCCTGGCGCATCGGCACTTGAGTTATTTAACAGGCGATAACCACCGATTAAAGCAAAAAAAGACACGATTAAAACCATAGCAAGCAGCATTAAATTTTTTCTTTTTTGTTGAACTGCTCTCATCTCAAGCCTTCGTTATAGCCTCTAGCATCTTAACCCACGCGCTACTGAAGTTCAATAGGGATAACCCCTCCGCTCCAAATAGCATCGATATAAAGCTTTTGCGATTTGTCTTTAGCAACTAAGTAGCTTAACTGCCCAGAGATTTGCTCTCCTGGCAGCAACTCGCCTGCCCGAAAAGGCTGATCTAGATTATATGGGGTAAGATTTGTAACCTTACCGTCAGTAGATTTTACGTATGTATCAGTACTCGGCAAAACATTGATGGGTTTGCCTGAGGTGTTTTTGATAGTCAGGCCGACAATCAGATATTTCATTCCTTCGGGAGCCACAAAATGCCCCTTTCCGGCGGCTGATGTAACCGAACTGACCTTGACGGCTACCGAACCCATGCTTACCGTTACTCCCTTAGAATAGCCAGCAAACGGAATAGGCGCATCTTTTTGATCGTTTTGTGTCCAAAGTGATAAACCAAGCAAAACAATTGCTACCGCCAACAAAGTCGTATTCACATAGAAAATTTGTTTTGCGCTGAGACCATCTAGAAAACTCTTATTAGGCTTTGTACTCTTTTTAGATGCGGATCTGCTTTTGGCCATATTTCTCCTTAAGGCTTACTGGAATCATAAAAGCCGACAAAATAACCTTGATAATTGGCATCTGAACTGCTTTTTGCCCCAAGCTGATGATCGTGGCCTGACGGATAATCACCGGCGCCAACTTGACCACTGATTGATGGAAGTAAGTTTTTGCCGCAGACACCACCGACTTGAATGCTGTTCACCCCACTACGACTTACATGATAACCACTGTCAAATCCTGACACGTTAATAACCTTATCGCCGAGCCATCCCCAACAATTGCCTGCTGAGCCATGCCGAGCTATCTCTCCCGCGCTGTAACATGGGGTACGGCCGCCACAATACGTAGCGGTAGACGTACCCTGCGAGCTGCCGCCAGATGTGTTACCTTTCGGTGCGCTTGGTGCAGGGGCGTTCGCCGGACCAACAGCCACAGTAACTGTAGCAGTGCCAGAGCCACCGGCATTCTTGCAAGTTAAGGTGTATTTATAGCTGCCTGGGGTCGTTATTTTACCTGTGCTCTCTGCCCCAAATGGCGTCTTTACGCCCGACCAGCTGTCACTTGCAACACACTCTTTTGGACTATTTGTCGTTTCCCAGCTCAAAGCGCTGAAATTACCGGCAGTAATTGCATCGGGCTTCGCAGTAACTGTTACTGTCGGAGCCAGAACAGCCGGGGCTTGATTTGTTGGCACTGCCAGGACGTCTTTTTTTGGACTAGGAGCAAAGAAACCGATTATAACTAAGGCATTCATACCTATACACGTGATAATCATTGTGACCGCTACTAAACGCCTAAGCCACATGACCTTGACCTATATTTCTGATAACTATTTTGCGTAAAATAATCATGACATCGCAAATTCTTCACTATGTATTCTGGCTCCAGCCACGCCTTTGGCGCGAAATTGCTTTCTTAATGATTTCATCATTGGTGGCGGTCCGCAAATAAAAATGTCTTTTCCTGCTAATCCATTGCTCTTTTTTTCAATGAAATCGGCACTTAGGTGATCATTATGTTGACCAGCTATATAGGGTATAACTCTAAAATTAGCATAGTTTATTTTTGCTTTCCCATAAAGAGCCGCCCAGTCAATCAGTTCGCTCTCGCTTTTTACTGCATAATATAGATCTACTTTGTAGTCGGTTTCAGGCAGACTCTTGGCCATTGAGATAAACGGCGTGATACCTATGCCACCGGCAACCCAAATCTGGTTGTGGTTTTTAAAATTCGTATAGCTAAATCGTCCATATGCCCCCTCGATTTTAGCCAATGCGCCCGGCATAATATCTACCAGAGAATTTGTGTAATCGCCTAGGCCTTTTACGCTAACTTCTAAAAACTCGTCTTTCCCCCCTGAGCTAATCGAAAAAGGATGCCATTCTTTACTAAGTTTTGTGCCACTGTTGGTGAATCTAACAAAAATAAACTGACCGGGCTTATAAGACATCGCATCACCGACCGGCCGCATCTTTAATTTTGTAACATTGCCGGCAACAACCTTAACATCGTCCACGCTATAGTCGTAGTGTCTGATTAAAATACTCCCTGCTAAGGTCCTGTAGACAAAAGCCACCAAACCAATTGCGGTCAGCGTCAAAATATAATATTTGAGAAAAGTATGCGTGGAGGTATCACTGGCGATAAACAACACATGCAAACCACCAATAAAAAACGCTAGCCCAAGAAACTTATGGGTAAACAGCCAGATTCGGTAGGGCAATTTAACAAAAAACGTCACCAGCAGCAGGCCTACCAGTCCCCAAAAAGCTATAAAACCAAAGAACAGCGCCCACTGCTCCAGTACTATTGGGTGATAAAACGACTCTTTATTAAACAGGGCTGATATAGGGGCTAGACCATTCGGCACCAATATCAATGCTGCTTCTTTAAGCGAAGTTGTTACATATCGTAGTGATAAAAATAACGGATGAAAAGCCAAAAATACCAACGCTAATCCACCCAACATATGGTGGGCGATATATACTCTATTAAGCCCGCCAAAAAATCTTTCCAAAAAGCGAAGCCTTGTTGCGTATACCAAATTTAAAGCGAACATCACCATTCCCACCAGACCAGTTACGCGGCCTAAATTCAACATTATTGGTGCAAAGCCGTGAATAGTGCTCAATGGGTGAATTTGTATCCAAAGTATTACCGGGACCAAGCAAAGAAATATAGTCACCCCCCAACCTAGGAGATGTTCCAGCCGGAAGCTAATAACTACCTGTCGTTCGCCACGTGGTTGCATTATTTTTAGTTGCGTCTACTCTATTGTGTCCCTGTAAGCATAACAATTATGAATTGCGCCCGCAATGACCGCTTATGAGATGTGATATGCTCAGTTCATGAAACGTGGGCCAACGGTTTTGTTAATAATAGGCCTGATTTTGGCAGGTCTTACGGTTTTTGTGTTTATGAGCGTAGTGTCCGATAAATATATAACTGACAAAAATGCTGAAAAAGCCTGCCCTCCGAACCGACCCAATCATCTTGTTGTAGTTCAAAATAATATTGTGAATCCCGCTCTGACCACTGCGCCGCGATGCGACACCTTAACGATCAAAAATGCCGACAACAAGATTCGGCTAATCGGATTTGGTGAGCATGATAGACATCAAGCCTATGACGGTGTTGCACAAAGACAGTTAAAAGCTAATGAAAGCTTTACAATTACGCTCTATAAAAAAGGCACTTTTAGTTTTCATGATCACTATCAAGACGAAGCTCAGGGAAGCTTTACGGTTAACTAAATCAGTTAATTTACTGGCCGGCTGGGGTGGTTTTGCCTTATACTAGTAGAGCATGGGAAAACCACAAATTATTGTTTCGGGTTCGATCGCAATTGACAGAATCATGACCTTTAAGGGTCATTATCGAGATCTGATTGAACCAGCTAAACTTCACGTTCTATCAGTTAGCGTACTGGTTGAGTCTGCTGAAACCGCACAGGGCGGCATTGGCGCCAACATTTCGCACAACCTTGCTGGACTGGGTGAAAAACCGGTATTACTTGGCTCAGTCGGCGAAGACGCACGAGAATATGTAAATGATCTCGAATCTAGGGGGATTGATACTTCATCTGTTCATTTCAGTAAGCTAGGCACCGCGTCATTCAATGTATTAAACGATGCCGAGGGTAATCAGGTTGGTGGATTTTACCCCGGCGCGATGTCGGACGCCGATTCGCTAACTTTTAAACCGTGGGCCGGACAAGACGCCCTGTTTTGGGTTGCGGCCCATGATCCGATTGCTATGCGACGCCAGACGGATGAGTGTGCTGCTGGCAAACTACGTCTAGGCTATGACCCTGGCCAGCAAGTTAGTAATGTTTCAGGTGATGACTTAAAGGCTGGCATCGAGGCCGCCGAGATTTTGATGATTAATGAATATGAGCTTGAGGTCGTGCTATCCAAGACCGGTCTTACAGTCGAAGAATTGCGAGCCAAAGTACCAATTTTCATTACGACCAAGGGCGAAAAAGGTTCGGAAATCGCCGGCACAAAAGTCGACACGCCGCTTCAGATAGCGAGCGTAGCCCCCTCCAGCCTAGTCGATCCAGGTGGCGCCGGCGATGCCTATAGAGGTGGCTTTTTGTATGGATATTTGCGACAATGGGATTTAACCAAATGTGGACAATTGGGCGCTGTATTGGCGTCTCTTGTAATTGAACAAATGGGACCCCAGATCAAAATATCACCTGTCGCGATCGCTGAAAGATATAAGTCAAAATTTAATGAGGAGATAACACTTTAATGGCCGAAACAGATTATAAAGTCAAAGATGTCAAACTAGCTGACTGGGGTCGCACCGAAATTACTTTAGCTGAGGCTGAAATGCCTGGTTTAATGGCACTACGTAAAGAGTACGGCACAACAAAACCTTTAAAAGGTGCTCGAATTTCCGGCTCAATCCATATGACAATTCAAACTGCGGTATTAGTTGAGACGCTGCAAGAGCTTGGGGCTGAAGTCCGTTGGTCATCATGCAATATATTCTCTACGCAAGATCACGCTGCAGCAGCTATAGCAGTTGCTGGTACACCTGTTTTTGCTTGGAAGGGCGAAACTGAGGATGAATATTGGTGGTGCGTTGAGCAGACCTTGAAATTCCCAGACGGCAAAGGCCCAAACATGCTGCTAGATGACGGCGGGGATCTAACCGCTCTGGTTCACGATAAACACGCCGATTTAATCCCCGAGATTAAAGGTGTGACCGAGGAAACCACAACTGGCGTTAAACAACTCGAAAAGTTCTTTAAAGATGGCAGCTTGAAACTACCTTCGATCAACATCAACGACAGCGTTACCAAGTCCAAGTTCGACAACCTCTATGGTTGCCGCGAATCTCTGATGGACGGTATCAAGCGCGCCACCGACATTATGATCGCAGGCAAAGTCGCCGTTGTAGCCGGTTACGGTGATGTCGGCAAAGGCAGCGCTCAATCGCTCAAGAATTTTGGCGCCCGTGTGCTGATTACGGAAATTGACCCTATCTGTGCCCTACAAGCCCAGATGGAAGGTTACGAAGTCGTTACTATGGAAGAAGCCGTTAAAGAAGCTGACATCTTTGTCACCGCGACGGGCTGTAAAGACATCATTACCGCCAAGCACGTCGAAGGAATGAAAGACACCGCAATTGTCTGCAACATTGGCCACTTCGACCACGAAATCCAGATTAAAGAAATCAATGAACTCCCTGGCATCAAAAAAGAAACCATCAAGCCTTTGGTTGACCTCTACACCCTAAAAGACGGCAAACGCGTCATTGTTCTATCTGAGGGTCGCCTCGTCAATCTAGGCAACGCCACGGGTCACCCCTCTTTTGTAATGTCGTGCTCATTCTCAAACCAAGTCCTCGGCCAAATCGAGCTTTACACCAAAAAGTACGAAATTGGAGTCCACCGCCTGCCAAAAGAACTCGACGAAAAAGTCGCCGCAATTCATGTCGAAGCACTTGGCGGACAGGTCACAAAGCTGACCGAAGACCAAGCAGAGTATCTTGGGCTGTCAGTTAACGGGCCGCTTAAAGGCGATCTTTACCGCTACTAGCAAACCATTCGCGCGCTACGGCGTCATCTTCAGCCATAACATTCTTGAGAATTTCAACATCTTTAAATGTTTTGTTAGGTCGATGATAGTGTTTTAGTGTCAGCGTTAGAAGCTCCCCATAATAATCATGATCTGGAATATCTAAAAGATGGGCCTCAACTCTGCGCTCCGTATCACCGACGGTTGTTGGAGTGCCAACAAAAATCACAGCTGGATGATTCGTGTAATCATCTAAGTCTGCGAATCCAAAATATACACCGTCGTCTAATTTCGTATCTGAGTTAATATTTGCGGTCGGGTAACCAAACTTACGACCGTTTCCACTAAAGGCAGTAACCACGCCTTCTAACTTTGCTGGCTTCATGGCTTCATTATACGTAATGGCCTATAGTAGGACTATGCCAAAACAGTTTTCCGATCAGGAGGCTTTCAGTAAAAGTCTTAATCACTGGCTAAAAACTAGCAAGGACAAGACTCTCAGGGGCTTGATTGAAGTTACAGCCGAAAAATCTTTCGCTATAATTTTTTTGATTATGATGGCCTTGCCGGCTCTGCCTATACCTACCGGCGGCGTCACACATGTTACTGAACTAATAACTGTTCTTGGCTCGATCCAGCTTATTTTTGGACGCCGGACTATCTGGCTGCCCGATCGGTGGCTTAAAGTCGACGTTGGCAAATTTATGACCGGTAAAGCAGTGACGAAATTTATCGGGGTTATTGAATGGTTTGAGCGTAAATCGCGCCGACGCTGGAGTGCTTTTCTTGTGCAAAGGCCGGTTGTGTCTTTTAGCGGCCTGAGTATTACATGTTTTACGATTGCCGCTTTTGTAGCTGTACCGTTTTCGGGCCTCGATACATTGCCGGCGCTAGGAGTAGTTGTGATGTCGCTTGGCATAATTTTAGAAGATACATATCTGTGGCTAGCCGGAATAGTAATTGGTTCGGTCGGAATAGGCATTGAAATTGCGGCCGGCACCGCTTTATACAGCGGAATCACTCACCTTTTTTAGACCTGAGGCAATAATTCGTTAGACAACGTCATATATAACCGCGTATCTTCAACGCGAGTACCATCACCACTTAAACGCATGGCCTTTTCTTGATCGACATCCTCGAAGCCGATTTTGTGATAGACATGCACGGCACCGCCATTCGACTGCCAGGTTTCAAGCCAAATATTGGTCGCACCGTAAACAGCTGCGGCTCCAAAAATAATTATGCGTGCGAATGGTGTTGCCAGGCCTTGACCCTGACCGGCTTCGCCGATTCTAATAGCAAATGTTGTTTCTCCACCAGGCGCATGGGGATTGGAATCTGCACCAACCCAGCCATATCCAACTAAGACTAAACTACTATCGTCTCCACGTTTCAGCAGTAAAAATGTTCCTCTTTTTTTTGTTAGCCATTTCGCGGTAGCTTTACGATTAGCAAATCGTTTGCTAGAATCATTCGGACAAAACTCCTTAATCGCCGGTTCAAGTGCCAACTTTGCGATATCATCGGCGAATTCTTCAGTCAGGCCGTAGTGGACTTCGTAACCCTGAGCTTTGAGTTTTTGAGCATCTTCAATCGCAACTTCGCCTAGCTTTTCGGCGGGTACAATCGTGGTTTTAGCGTCAAAAGTTGTCGGGAAATTCATGCTTACTCCATTTCTTTAATAAGTTTTTCCAGACTGTGTGCAATTGATTCCGCAAGGCTTTGCGCATCGTTAGCTTCTACCATAACTCGTGCCAGCGGTTCTGTACCTGACGGCCGTATCAAAATACGTCCGTTGCCATCGAGGCTGTCTGTCTGTTGATCAATAAAGCTCTGAATTTTATCATCTTCTAAAACTTTTTTATCCGGTAAAGGTATGTTTACGATTGCTTGAGGCAACGCCACCACTTCATCTCTCCACTGATCTAATGATTTTGATGAGCTTTGCACAGCCTTAACAACCTGTACGGCAGCCAGTAGCGCATCACCGGTTTTTAGAAGTTCCGGCAAAATAATATGCCCGGACTGTTCCCCGCCTAGTTTATAGCCAGTTTTTTGGAGTCCTTCCAAAACATAACGATCGCCGACTTGCATTCGCTCAAGTTTAATTGACTTATTATTGAGAGCTTTTTCAAATCCTAAATTGGACATTACAGTGGCAACTACGCCGCTATAGTTGCCGCCAACTGCTAGTATATACATTATATTGTCTCCATTGACTTGGCGACCTTGGCTGTCAACTAAAAACAACCTATCGGCATCGCCGTCTACCGCTATGCCGAGCGACAGATGCTGTTCAGATACTAGCTGAGCCAGCTTGGCAGTATTGGTTGCTCCGCATGCTTCATTGATGTTTCGTCCGTCAGGTTTATCAAAAATAGGCGTCACTATAGCGCCCAGCCTCTCAAATACTCTTTGAGCGATACCGCTGGCAGCACCATTAGCTGTGTCTATCGCAATACTTAACGTGTCAAGCTTGAGGCCACCTGCACTGTTTACCAGGAAGTCCTCGTATTGTCTGATCAAATTTGCGTCCGTTTTTGTCGAGCCTGACCCCCTGTCTGCCACGCCGTTATCGATCATTTCGTTAAGAGCTGCTTCAGTTGAATCGGGAAGTTTATCACCCCTATTATCAAACACTTTTATACCATTATAATTATACGGATTATGGCTTGCTGTAATCATAATGCCAGCCACGAAATCATCATGTTGACGTGTTAAGTATGAAATACCGGGTGTAGGCAAAACCCCGGCGTTTACAACATTTACCCCGACTTGATTTAAACCTTTTGTAAGATTAGCTGCGATCGCTTCAGATGATTCACGGGGGTCAAAGCCTAATACAACTGACTCGCCTTGCCTTGCAAAATGCATACCAACGGCTCGGCCAATTTTAACCGATCCATCTTCATCTAGAGGGTACTGGCCGGCAATTCCCCTGACTCCGTCAGTACCAAATAGAGCTCTACTCATATATTTTTACCATATAAGCATTATAGTATAAAAACCGTTCTTTCCCCCTTAGAGATTACTTATAAACTTGCGTATTATTTAATTTAGTGTTAGAATAATGTTATGGAAGTCCCTTTTGAAGCTTCGGCTCCAGAAAGAGAAAAATCTATTCTTCTGCCCGAATTAGGCAGCCATGCGGTTCAAGCGTTTCAAATTATGAATCAAGACCTGGGCTTACCAGTAATCTTTGAGGAGATGCCCCTCACTAAAGCAATCAATCAGCTTGCTCAAGGTGAAGTCGGTGCCATATTGGCCGGTGCGTCACACACTACTGGAGAGGTTATTTACGAGGGCATTAAAAGACTTAACCCGCGGCGTAATGAAGCTGGCGAAGAAGACGCCAAAGGCGTTCGTCAACGCGTTTCATCCTTCTTTGTATTCGAACGTCCTGGCGATGAACCATTCGTTGTAGCCGACTGTGCAGTCAATGAATCTCCACAACAACTCGAGTTATTGCAGATCGCAGAGCAAACAATAGTCAACGCCGCGAAATTGGGCATTAAACCACATGTGGCGTTTCTGTCTTATTCGACTACAGGTAGCGGTCACGGCGATTCATCTGCCAAAGTTCGCGCTGTAGCTCAGCTTTTTAAAGACAGGAGTCCTGAAGTGCCAACAATTGGTGAAGTGCAGTTTGATGCCGCCACCGATAGCAGCATTTACGAACTTAAAACTGGCGAAAAATGGCCCGGCGACCAGCCCCCAAACATATTTATCGCACCAAATCTCGATACTGGAAATACTTTATATAAGGCTTTACAGTCGCGACGATTCGGCGGTGGTTGGACAGCGATTGGCCCACTGCTACAAGGCTTTGAAAACGATCGCCAGCTTCACGATTTATCTCGAGGTGTAACACCTGAGGCTCTTGCAGTTATTTGTAAGTATGTCGCTCGACTGAGTGGTCTGGTGGTGCCAGATGACGAAGACGTTAAAAAATACGGTCAAGGTCAAACTGAGCAGTAACAAGCTAGGCCGCTTGGGCTAGCTCGTCTTGCTGACCGGCTTGTTCGGCCTGGCGTCGAGCTCTAAACAATTGTCCGGCATAGAAAGCTTCTCGAGCCAGCTCCTCAGGGCTGGCGCCTCGTGATGAGTCGTGAATATCTTTATACGTTCCGTCCAATAGTGGGCCAATCGCGGTAAATCCACCCAAGCTTTGAACCATCTTATAGTTTATATTGCCACTGTTTCCGTCTGGGAATATAAACACATTTGGCATCTTGCCATCGACAATTTCAACGCCAGCCTTAGCAGCCTTTTTGGCAAAAATTTCTGGGTTTAGAGCCGCGTCAGCCTGAATTTCACCATAGGAGACAATGTCAGGATGCTTAGCTTTAAACATATCAGCAGCTTGCTGGGTTTCTTGCACACCTTCTAGGTGACCGGCGCTTCCAAATGTTGATAGTGAGAGGAATGCCAGGACCGGCTCATAACCAAGCTGTCTAACGCTTTCGGAAGTCTGCTCGGCAATAGTGACCAAAGTTTCAGGATCGGGCTTCAAATGTACAGCGCAGTCCGCAAAGAAGATTGGGTCTTGGCCTTCCCTTTCCATAACAAAAAAGGATGTAATCGTCTTGCGCTTTTCTCTGTCTGGTTCAATTTCCTTGCTAACATTATGTATGACGGTTTTTAGAACAGTTGGCGTGTCGTGCGCTACGCCGGCAATTACAATGTCAACTTCACCGGCTTTGAGCATTTCTGTGGCCTCCTCCAGAGACTTGTCGGCAAACATCAGATCAACACCCAAATCGAGTTGAGGATCATGCTGAGGATCTTGGACGCCATATTTTTCCTGCATGGCGACAACAGAGGGATCAGCTACTTCGGGGAATAAAACCTTTGGTCTATAGTCTGGCATATGTTCAGGATTACGTGGGTGTGCGTTTAAATGTTCCACAGATATACGCTAGCATCAATCCGGCCTGTGAGCAAGCTGACTGGTTAGGTTATGCCACAAGGTTTACAATAGTAATATAAGAGTAGGGGTACATATGTTTCAGCTACCAGATCTAGACTACAAATACGATGCGTTCGGTAAATACATCAGCAAGGACATTATGGAGCTGCACCACAGCAAGCACCATCAGACATATGTCGACAAATTAAACGAAGCTATTTCCAAAGCACCCGAACTCGAGGGCAAGACAATTGAGGAGCTTATTAGTAATCTCGATGCCACGCCTGAATCAGTCCGCGCAGTTATTCGAAACCATGGAGGTGGCCACTATAATCACACTCACTTTTGGAAATTCATGTCTCCCGACGGCGGCGCTGAGCCTAGCGGCAAACTGGCCGACGCTCTGAAGCAAAAATACGGCAGCTACCAAGCTTTTATGGACGAATTTGGAGCCAAGGGCCTCGGTGTCTTTGGTAGCGGCTGGGTTTGGCTGCAACCGGATCTGAGTATCGTGACAACTCCAAACCAGGATTCGCCCTTAAATTCTGGCGGCGCCGCACCAATCCTTGGCTTAGATGTTTGGGAGCACGCCTACTATCTCGACTACACCTTTAAACGTGCCGACTACATCAAAGCTTGGTGGCACATAGTCAACTGGCCCGAGGTTCAATCTCGATTTGACACAAATTAGATCATCTTGCAAAAATTATAGACAGAATATTGACACTATGATATGATTTCGAAAAATCAATATTTAATATTTATTTCATAATAGTGCGCAATAATGGTCGCTATGCAGCTATCTAAAGTGCTATTAGTCGAAGATGATAGGAGTATCGCTGGAGCTTTGGCTCAGGCCCTTCACGATAGCTATGATATTGATATTGCATCAACCGGCAAGCTAGCTCTTTATAAAACTGACACCGAGCAGTACGAAGCGATTGTTCTTGATCTCAATTTGCCAGATATTTCTGGCATTTTTATTTGCCAGCAACTCCGTGAAAGGGGCGTTAGCGCCCCTATTTTAATTTTAAGCGGAGAAACAAAGGTATTGACTAAGATAAATCTGCTCGATGCCGGCGCCAATGATTATCTAACTAAGCCTTTTAGTTTGGGCGAACTAAAGGCGCGACTTCGTGTTCTAGCGCGACCAATCAATCAAACTCCTCAAAAGAGCACCAAGCTAGTAGTTGGGGACCTAGTTATGAATCGCAAGACCTACACTGTAACGCGCGGCGATGTACCGATCGAACTACGACGTAAAGAATTCTCTCTGCTCGAGTGCTTAATGGAACATGCCGGCAGTGTGGTGACCCGTGAAATGCTACTGAGATCGGTTTGGCACGAATCAGATGAGTTATGGACTAACACCGTCGATGTGCATATTAAGCATCTGCGCGATAGGATTGATCGCCCTTTTGAGGGTCGTATGATCCGTACAGTGCACGGCCTCGGCTACAAGATCGAGGCCTTTCAGCCATTAAATATGGCGCGCAAGGTATAAAAGACCATGCGCAGCCAAACGATCAAATCCACAACCGGCAGCGCAATAAAACCAACCATGACAGACGTTTCGGATATGAATGAAGTCGAGCGTCTAGCCGAACTCGGCAGGCTAAGTTCTTCGATTCTGCACGAAATAAGTAATCCGATAACCTCTGCTCTGCTTTATCTTGAGCAGTACAAAGACCAACCGACGGCAGCTATCCGCAAAGTCAAAAGCAGCATTAAAGTACTAAGGGAATATGTCGAGGCTGCCAGACAGCAAGCACGCGGAGAAAGCCAAGCCAGTCGATTTGGAGTAAACCATCAACTTACTCAGTTAAAACGTGTCGTACAGCCATTAGCTAAGCAGGCTGGCGTTCGGCTAACATTTACTTCTACTTCAGGCGCGGATTGCCAGCTTTACGGTGACCCAGTTAAATTTCAGCAAGTCGTAGCAAATCTTATTGTAAATGCAATCGAAGCTTATGGTCATGACGACCCATTAACAAAGCTAATTAAACCAGTTCGAGTAAACATCCAAAACTGTGGTGATTGCTTCACAATCGATATCGCAGACTGGGGCCAAGGCATTAAGCCGAGTCAAATAGGTCGGATTTTTGAGCCGTTTTATACCACCAAAAGTCAAGCCGGGCATGGGCTAGGTATTGGTTTGGCAATAGTTAAGCAATACGTCACGAATGATTTTAATGGTTCAATTAGTGTCAGAAGTGGCAGTCGCCAAGGCACTGTTTTTAGCATTTCTATTCCAACAATTTAATGGTGGCTGTTTTTGTCGCGCCAAGCTTGAATTTCGGCATGATTGCCACTTAACAGTACTTTGGGAACTTTGTCACCCATGAAATCTTCCGGCCGTGTGTACTGAGGAAATTCAATGTTTTTATCGTCACCTTGAAATGATTCGATTTCTGCCGATGTTTCTCCTCCCAACACCCCTGGTAAAAGCCTGACAACTGAATCTACGATAATCATGGCCGGCAGCTCTCCGCCTGTTAATA
>CAZXDL010000012.1:16852-18605 GCA_964639505.1 uncultured Candidatus Saccharibacteria bacterium
AGCCTGACAACTGAATCTACGATAATCATGGCCGGCAGCTCTCCGCCTGTTAATACGTAGTTTCCAATGCAGAATGATTCATCCACCCACTTTGTGACGCGCTCGTCGTAGCCTTCGTAGCGTGGGCAAATAATTATTAAGCCATCACCATCTGCTGCGAGGCGCTTGGCGTCGGATTGTTTATATACTTTCCCTCGTGGAGTTGGCAGTATTACTTTAGCCGAACTATCGTTCTTTTTGGCTTGCTCGATCGCTGCAACCAGCGGCTCAGGCTTTAGTAGCATACCATCGCCCCCGCCATAGGGGGTATCATCAACTGTTTTGCGCGGTCCAAGACCAAAGTCACGCAAGTTGATCAATTCATAGGAAACAATCTTTTTGTCGCCAGCTTTCCATAGCATGCTATTGCCGAGCACGCCTTCAAACATTTCAGGAAACAGAGTGATAATCTGGATTTTCATCTTTGTTATTATTCTACTCTTTTATTGTTTTTTTATCTATATTATGTTATATTCAGTTTATATTAGAGCTGTAAGGAGTTTTGAATGGTAATGCCTGAGTTTCTCGGTTCAAAAAATGTTCGTAAAGTATCAGTTGGCTTGCTCGCGTCACTTTCAGGTTTGTCTTTAGCTGGCTGTGCTGGTGGAAACAAAACCATAAAATTCGGGGTGGCTTGTGCACCAAATCAGATCCTTAGAGTCGTTTCGGTTAAACAGCCAAGCTACTTATATGACTATCAGGCTACTGTTGGCGTTAGCTGTACTGATGAGATAGGCAACGAACATTCCGCAATCTCTGTCCAGTCTGGAGGCGATAAGCAAGTTAATACTGGTGTAACTCCATTAGAAATCACGGTTGATCAAAGCACTGAAATGCTTGGTATATCTAGTCAAAGTCCTGATATTAGCTTCGATTTACATTCGACTGAAACAGGCGACCAAGTGTCCACTATTGATATTGATAATATCGATGGCATTCAGTCTGCTGAAATAAAAAAATAATACCCGATAACCAAAAAGAGCCCCGTTAAGGGCTCGTTTTGTCACATAAAGCTCCCATCTTGCGATGGCTCGCATGAGCTTTTTAGGTTTTGGTTTTGTTAATAGTCTTTTGACTAGGGTTAACTATAGCTCTAGATGTCGAGATCGTCAAGATCAGCCAGCTCTGATCGAGCCTGGGCTAATCTATCGCTAGTTTTCTCTTCTTCGTCTTGAGCTGACTCTTGTGCAACTGGCTCAGGCTTCTGTTCCTGTTTGTCCTCTGTTACATCTTGATCGGCCAGGTCGTCTTGAGAGGCAGAATCATCCTGCTTTGTGTCGTCTTTTTTAGAATCATCGGCTGGCTTGTCATCACGGCGAGGTCTTTCACTGTCTTGTGGCCCGTTATCGATAATCTTAAGGTTATAGCGTGCATCGTTCTTTGTGCCAAGCGCGCGAAGTAAAGTACGTAAAGACTGAGCTGTGGCACCACGCTTACCAATGACTCGGCCGAGATCTTCGGGGTCAACTGTTAGCTCTAGCAACACGCCCTTTTCGTCAATCCTACGCTCAATACTGACCGCTTCAGGCTTACCAACTAGGGATTTAACTACGTATTCTATAAATTGCTGGTCAATTTCGCTCATGTGACAGATTCCTCATTAGATATATATTATAGCAAATACGTTATGGCTTGTGTGAGATATCTTGCCGGATTGGCTAGATTATTTATCTTGCTTTTCTTCTGGCTCTGCTTCAGCTTCGGACTCTTCGTC
>CAZXDL010000012.1:18705-20356 GCA_964639505.1 uncultured Candidatus Saccharibacteria bacterium
CGACGCTTGTCGGCATTGCGAACAGTGCGCTCTTTGTCGGAACTTAGGCTGACCCAGTCCGGCAATTTAACGCCCTCTGATTTGAGTAACCGAGCAACACGATCAGATGGCTGAGCGCCGTGATCGAGGTAGAACTTGGCTTTTTCTTTGTCTAAGGTCACGGATTTACCGTGTGGATCGTAACTTCCCAGTTGGGCGACAATCTTGCCGCTAGTTGGGGTCCGGCGTGAGTCTTGGACTACTACGCGGAACATGGCGTGGCCTTTTCGACCTGTACGCTGCATGCGAATAACTAACATTATTAAATCTCTTCTTTCTTCGAGTCTCTACGATTAATAGTTTATAAAGACAATCTGCTAATTTTACAGGTTACCGCCCCTGTTGTCAAACTGAAGATATGTTAGGATTTTGCTTGTAATAAACTAGCGCGGTTTCGGCGGCTTGTTGCTGCGCAGATTGCTTGCTCGGGCCAGTGCCTTGGCCACGTAGTTTGTTGTTGACGTAAACGCCAACGGTAAATGTCTTGTCGTGGTCTGGACCGTCTTCCTGCATGACTTTGTAGACAGGCGTAGCAGTTTCTTGGCTTTGAGCTAATTCTTGCAGGTGCGACTTGGCGTCCTGCCATGAGCCGGTTTCAAGGATTTCACCAAATGTACTCAGAATGCTTTCCGTAATGAATACTTTGGCAGCCTCGTAACCCTGATCTAAATATAGCGCCCCAATGACGGCTTCGAAACTGTTGGCTAATATCTGGGCGCGGGCGCGATCCGTCCCGCGCTTCTCGCCTCGGCTTAAACGTAGGAGGGGCTCAAATTCGAATTTATGGGCGGCAGCGCCGATGCTTTCGGTGCGAACTAAGCTGCTACGCCAGTTGGTCAATATCCCTTCGGGCTCATCATACGTAGTGTATAAATGTTCGGTTACAACAAGTTCGAGAACTGCATCACCAAGGAATTCCAATCTTTCGTTGTGCTCCTTGACGGTTTTTTTATGTTCGTTTAGATAAGAGCGGTGCGTAAAGGCAGTCAATAACAAATTAATGTCATTAAAAGTCACATGAAGTTTGTCTTGAGCAAATGCTTGATAAGCGCTGGTGTCCATCTAGAGCTTTCCTTCTCTAACCCTCTTCATACCCACTAAAATTAATTTACCAATATCATCATAAGCTATCTTGTCGACAGCTTCGCTGGCTGGCATCCACTGAATGTCATTGAGCCAATCCTCAGGGTGCAATTTATCGCTTTCACCTAAGCCTTCGACCAAATATATGTGCATTGTCATAAGCACGAGGGTGTGGCTGCGACGGTATCGAAAGTTTACTTTGCCCAGCCAGCTATTTACTTTCATCTCTTTGAGTCCGGTTTCTTCGCGTATTTCGCGCTCGGCCGTATCGCGTGGCTCCTCGCCAGGCTCGACATGACCTTTAGGGATAGTCCAGCGATTTTTAGCATCCTGCATTAACAAGACTTGGATGTCGCCGGTTTTTGGTTTACGCCTAAAGACTATGCCGCCTGAGGTGGTTTCGCGCACTACTTCGTCGATAACTGGTCGCCGTTTGAGCGATAGTTTTTTAAAGCTTTTAATCGGTTTGGGTCGTTTCACTATTGTCCTATTTCTTAGTTGTTTTCTTAGCTGATTTAGTCTTGGGCTT
>CAZXDL010000013.1:0-17408 GCA_964639505.1 uncultured Candidatus Saccharibacteria bacterium
AGTGGCCATTGAGTGGATCACTAAACCATAGGTACTAGGCTTGATCGAGATATGCTTTAATGTCTTCTGAGAGTTTTTGGGCGACGGCGCGGGCAGCCGGCTCATCTGGTGACGTGTGGTTCGAGGATGAAATGATTGTTTCTATTTGCTCAAATACTACATCTAGATCTTCATTTATAACGGCCACGTAATAATTGGTCTTTTGTAACTCATCAAGCTCGTGAAGTGCAGTTTCGAGTCTTAAACGATAGTCGGCAGCATCTACAACATCACCATACCGGCTTTGCAGACGTTTTTGCCATGTTTCAAAATCAGGTGGCAACAAGAAGACAGCCATTACGTTAGGATCGAGAGCCTTATATTCTGCAACACCTTGAACCTCGATGTCGGTCATAGCAATCTTGCCTTCGTCGTGGGCTTTTTGAATCTCGGCCACGCTAGTTCCATATAAATTGCCACTGTAAACTTTGGCCTCGATAAATGCTTGTTCAGCCAACATCTTTTCGGCGGTTGATTTATCGATGAAATGATAATCCTTACCGTTTTCTTCAAGAATGCCATGATTGATGCGTGGCAAACGGGTAGTGTGCGAAATAATGTGATGGAAGTTTCCGGTTTCGAGTAATTTTTGTTTGAGCGAGTCTTTGCCGGCACCCGTCGGGCCGACAAGTAATAAAATTTGTGTGTCTTGGATTAGTTTGGTCGTGTCAGGGCTGGCTTTATAATTTTTGAGTTTATCGGTCAGTGAGGTATCCATTGGAAAATTATAACACTAGTCGCGCTTGAGCATTACGGTGAAGGCTTCAGCTGGGATGTCTACTTTGCCGAAACGCTTCATCCGCTTTTTGCCTTTAGCCTGTTTGGCTAGGACTTTCTTTTTGCGCGAAACATCACCACCATATAAACCAGTCGTAACATCCTTACGGTACGCACTGATGTCTTCACGGGCGATAAATTTGCCACCAATGGCTGCCTGCAGTACAACTTGAAAGTTTTGGCGGGGGATAATGTCTTTTAATTTTTGAACAGTTTCACGCCCCAAAGCTTGCGCTTCACTTCGGTGAACCATAACACTTAACGCGCTAACTATATCCCCTGCTACATAGAAATCGAGACGTACTAAATCTTCGGCGCGGTAATCATCAAGCTCATAGTTAAATGAGCCGTAACCGCTGGTTAGACTTTTAAGTTGATCGTAAAAGTCGGTTAACAAGTTTGCTAACGGAGCTTCAAAACTAACTAAGGCTTGTTTATCGACATAGCTGATATTTTTTTGAAGACCGCGCTTGCTACTAACAAGCTGGATGACATTCCCCACATAATCTTGTGGCACGACTATTTCACCTTTAATCCACGGCTCGCGAATTTCCTGAATTTTAGCCGGATCAGGTAAATCAGCAGCGCTTTTAATATCCAGCTCTTCTCCATTAATTAGACTAACTTGATAGTCTGTCGAAGGATTTGTGACAACTAACTCTAGGTCGTACTCGCGTTCAAGTCGCTCGCGAATAATATCCATATGCAAAAGTCCAAGGAAACCAATTCTTACACCAAATCCTAAGACAGGCGAATTTTCAGGCGCGAACTGCAGTGCCGAGTCGCTCAGCGAAAGTTTTTCGATCGCATCTTTTAGTTCCTGATAAAATTCATTACTCTCGGGGAAGAAACCAGCGTAGACAAACGGTTGAACGTTACGATAGCCAGGTAAAGCTTCTTTTGATGGCTGCGAAACAAGTGTTACCGTATCGCCAACTTTTGCCTCACGTGTTGTTTTGAGATTAGTCACTATATAGCCAATTTCACCGGCTTGAAGTTTTTGCCCGGATGTCATATCTGGCTTCAGAGCACCGACTTCTAAGGCAATCCCATCGGCATTAGTCGCCATCATTTTAATTTGATCATTTTTGGAAATAGCGCCGTCAAATATTCGCACATACAGAATCACGCCGCGATAATCATCATAATAACTATCAAAAATTAAGCCGCGGGTTTCAGAATTTGTCGAGCTTTGCGGCTGTGGTACTAATTCGACAATTTTATCTAGTACAGTCTCAACACCCATGCCGGTTTTAGCCGAAATTTGTAAAATGTCTTCTTGCTTGCAGCCAAGCAAGCTGATAATTTCAGCACTGACACGATCAACATCGGCCGCCGGCAAATCGATTTTATTGAGAACTGGGATAATTGTCAGCTCAGCCGCCATAGCGAGATATACGTTGGCTAAGGTCTGCGCCTGAATGCCCTGGCTAGCGTCAACGACAAGCAGAGCGCCTTCGCAGGCTTCAAGACTGCGCGATACTTCATAGCTAAAATCAACATGGCCTGGTGTATCAATTAAGTTTAATTCGTGGTCTTTGTAGTTCATCCTCACCGGAGCAAGTTTAATCGTGATACCTTTTTCACGCTCCAGATCCATCTTGTCTAGGTGCTGAGCCTTCATGTCGCGCTTTTGGACAGTATCGGTTAGCTCCAGCAAGCGGTCAGCCAAGGTAGATTTACCGTGGTCGATATGAGCGATAATACAAAAATTCCTAATCTTAGCCTGTTGCATGTCTGGTAATTATAACAGAGGTGGACTAGAGTTCCACTTTGACAGGCTTGGTAGCCACTTGTTTTGCCCGTTTAAAAATCGGCTTAACTTCTTCGAGCCCGAATAGTGCCGAGACGCCGATATGGACACTAAAGGTAACTCCGGCGATAAATAATAGCTTGCTGCCAAGGGTCAAAATACCTTTGTCGTTTAAACTCAACGGATATAGCGAAATCATGATAAAGCAAGCAACAACACTGAAGCCACTGACAGATATGATCCTAAATACTCCACTCCAAAATGTGCCGTTGAAAAGTTTTGGATCACGGATCAACATAATGACCGAGAGTATCCCAACCTCAATCGCAGCTACCGAAGATTGAGCAATTGCCAAACCTTCGACGCCATATGCTGATGGTTTAGCTAATGTGTAGGCTAATATAACATTAAGACCGATGGTAAAGATTGAAACGAAGAGTGGTGTGCGAGTGTCTTTTTGTGCATAAAACCAGCGCGATATAAAGGTGTAGATAATCCTAAAAAAGATCGCCAGTGTCAAAAGACCAAAGATGTTAGCGATCTTAATATTGCCGTTTGTATAGATCAAACGAGCCAAGTAACCACGCGCGAAGAAACAAAAGATTGCCAGCGGCGCCGCGATCCAGATCATGGCCCTTAGCACCGCCAAGAAGTCTTGTCGAAATAGGTCTGGTCGGCCTTGGCTAAGTCTGGCATTGAGCCGTGGAAAGGCAGCCGATGATATTGCGGTGCCAACTAGTAAAATTGGAGCTTGTGCAAGAATGAACGCACTGTTGAAATAAGTAATGTTGCCCGAGCCCAACCCACTAGCGATATTAGTCTCGACAATTCCCTGAACTTGATCAATGCCTTGGTCAAGCGACCTAGGTGGCAGGTTTACTAATATAGTTTTGAGCTCTGGATCATGTCTGACAATTCGGGGATGCCAGTGGAAGTTCATCTTCCAAAGTCCACAAATTACAATCAATAGCTGCAAAACCGCGCCAATAAACGCTCCAACGCCAAGCCCCACCAAGCCAATATTATCTTTAAATAGAAAAATGCTGACGATTATAGAAATGTTATAAAACAGCGGCGCGATCGCGTAAAAAAAGAATCTTCCCATAGTCTGTTGCACACTCGTCAAAACTCCTGAGATCGTAAACAGCAAAGGGTTAAAAGCTAGGAACTGCATAATATGGGTAGAGGTCTGCAACTGGGCGTCTGTTAAGCCCGGCGCAACGATATGGTGCAGCAGCGGCTTGGCGAAAACAAAAATAAACACGCCGACAAAAAACATGACAATTGTCAGCAGGTTCATCAAAGACGCTGAGAGTTCCCAGGCGCTTTTGCGAGATGCATTATGTAATCTGTCGGACAGCACCGGCATGAAGGCTACACCGAGGGCACCGGCCGCAATCGTAAAGAAGAAAAAGTCAGGGATAGTGAATGCTGCGAAATAAGCGTCTGTGCTTTGCGGTCCAGTAAGCGGGAAGTTGGCGTTAACTAGCTTGGTTCGCAAGAAACCAAGCAGCTGGCCAGTTAAGGCCGTCGTCATCAACAAAAAGGCAACATTGCCGATGCTGATTACTTTTTTCTTTTTATCTGCGGGCTGGGACGGGTTCATTCACCCTTTAGTATAATGCAGCTGCTTGTGGAAGTTTAGCGCCTTTTAGGGTTTCAAGGACTTCATCGGCATCAACTGTTTCTTTTTCGAGCAAATGGTCTTTAAGATGCTCTAGCTTGTCAAGGTTAGCCTTGATTACGGCTCGAGCACGGTTAGCGGCTTCAGTGATCAGATTTTCGACTTCATCGTCGATCATTTTTGCTGTTTCGTCAGAGTAATCTCGCTCATGCACCAAGCGATCAATCATCATACCATCATCGACATGAAATACTTGATCCCGTAATTTTTGGCCCATACCTTGATTAACAATCATATCGCGTGCCAGCTCGGCTGCCTGCTGTAGATCGTTGCCAGCGCCTGTAGTGATGCGATCACGGCCAAGTATGACTTCTTCGGCGATACGACCTCCCAGCCCTCTCGCTAAAATATCTTTAAATTGGATTAGCGAAACAAACACGCGGTCTTCTGGCGGAATAAACCAAGTAACCCCACCGGTACCGCCGCGTGGAATTATTGTCACCTTATGCACTGGATCGCTATCGGGTAACACATGCCCAACTAAGGCATGGCCGGCTTCATGATAAGCGGTAGTAGTCTTATCGGATTCGGTCATAATTTTACTCTTGCGCTCTGGACCGATCGCAACGCGCTCGAAAGCTTCTGTAACATCATGTTGGCTGATCTCGTTGTGGCTGTTGCGAGCAGCAATAATGGCTGACTCGTTGGCAATGTTGGCCAGATCTGCTCCCGATGAACCAGCTGCCTTGGCGGCCAAAGCATCCAAATCAACATTTTTAGCCAATGGCTTTTTAGCGAAATGAACCTTAAGAATTGCCTCGCGGTCTTTACGATCTGGCAAACCAATGTTGACGCGGCGGTCAAAACGGCCAGGTCTTAGCAGAGCAGGGTCGAGCACATCGGCTCGGTTAGTCGCCGCCAGTACGATAACGTTTTGCCCCTGTTCGAAACCATCCATTTCAACCAAAATCTGGTTGAGGGTCTGCTCGCGCTCGTCGTGTCCGCCACCCATACCTGAGCCGCGTCGACGACCGACCGCATCAATCTCATCGACAAATATGATACATGGAGCATTCTTTTTTGCCTTAGCAAACAAGTCTCTTACACGGGATGCGCCGACTCCTACGAACATTTCAACGAATTCCGAACCAGAAATACTAAAGAATGGCACATTGGCCTCGCCGGCAACGGCTCGTGATAACAGAGTTTTACCAGTACCCGGAGGACCAACTAACAGCACGCCTTTTGGAATCCTGGCGCCCATGCCGGCAAATTTCTTGGGGAATTTTAAGAACTCAACGACTTCTTGCAGGTCTTGCTTTGCCTCATCTGAGCCAGCGATTTCGCTGAACGTAACTTTATCTTTTTCGTTGCCATAAAGCCTGGCTTTGCTCTTGCCAAAACTGAGTGCTTGATTGCCTTGACCTTGCGCGCTGCGCAGCATAAACCACAAAACGGCAGCGATTATCAAAAATGGAATAATCGAGCCTGCCAGCCCAATCCAGGTCGACCCGGCACTGGTCTGCGGCTTATAAGAAAGAGCCACCTTACTTGTATCAAAACCCTGCTCTTTTAGGCTAGAATTACCGTCAACATAAGTCTTGAGAGTTGCTTTGTCTTCACCTTTAGGCGTAATTGCGAGCTCGTTGCTGCTTACCAGAATTTTGCTGTACTTACCGGCATTAGTATCATCAACGGCTTTAGTCGTATTGATTGTTTTTAGCGTGCTCGGCTGATTATAGGCGGCAAAGATAACCAAGCTAAATAAAATCAACAGGGCAATAAAACCAGCATTTTTGGCATTGCGACTATTTTTATTGGCCGCTTTGCCTTTTGATCCACGGGGTTTCTTATCCATTGCGCTCAATTATACCTTCTCTCAAATAATTTGGCTAGCGCTCTGGCCCAGAGAGTGCCAAATTATCTTTATTAACCACCATATTATAGCCTGAAATAACCGGAAAAGTCTTGCCTGCATGGCCGGTTTTTGCAGCCACGACTAATCTCTCTAGGGTCTTGCTATCAAAATTGCGAACCTTATTGGACCTCAACCATGTGGCCAAAACCTCACGAGCGACATTATGTGGCAAATGATTGAACCAGCTTCGATCAAGTGAATCTTTTCCAGGTTGGTTGTCGATATACTTAACAAGTAAAGTATCTAGTTCTGCATTGGTCTTTTGCATATCATTAATGATTTCCAACAGATCATTCCGGCTGCCTTGATCAAGCTTTGCTACATAATTATGTCTAACATAATTGCGCATATAGTTTTGATCCAAATTTGTGCTGTCTTCATGCCACTTCAGACCATGTTCTTGAGCATAAGAAACTATGTCCGCTTTTGGAACGCTTAATAGTGGCCTGACGATATCTGGTCCGCTTGCTAGCGAAGTTATTCCCTTTCGACCTGTTCCCCTTAACATGTTAAGTAACGCAGTTTCAATCACATCATCCTGATGGTGAGCTGTAATTATAGCTTCCGAGCTAGTGTCTTTAGTAACTTTACGCAAAAATTTATAGCGCACCTCTCGGGCTTGAGCTTCACTGGCTTGTTTGCCAAGCTTGGCTTTATCACCAACAAAGCCTAATCCAAGCCTATTGCTAACTTGCTTGACGAGCTCAGCATCCTCACTAGAATCATCACGAATCCCATGATCAAGATGTGCCACAGTCAGCTCAAGCTTTGGTTGTTTGCTCAAAATATCGAGCAAAACCATTGAATCTACACCGCCACTTACAGCCACAACATAACGTCCGGCCTTTGGTAATACAACATCCATATCTTATTATTGTAACAATGGCTAAAAATAAACAGCTTAAATAAACATGCAGGATTTATTACTTTTTGGGGTGGGTATCTTGATAGGTGCGATGAACGCAGTAGCAGGTGGCGGTATATTAATCGGCTACCCGATATTGTTAGCGCTCGGCATACCGCCAATAGTGGCTAATGCGACTAGCTATGTAATAGTATCGCCTGGTTTAGTTGCATCTGTATATGGTTACAGGAAACATCTACACACCGTACCGAGAAAATACATGTGGCTGCTTATACCCTGCGCTATAGGCGCTGGTATTGGATCGTATCTTTTAAAACATACATCAAGCACTAAGTTTGAAGAGTTGGTACCCGTATTGGTGTTTTTAGCGGTCGTATTATTTGCCATACAGCCACTGCTTCATTTTCACCTACATAAACATTTAAAAAACAAAAGTCGAAGCATTAAGCCGTTAGTATGGATCAGTATTGCCTTATTGCCCGTATCTATTTATGGGGGTTACTTTGGTGCCGGCTTTGGCTTTATCATGTTGGCATTTTTGGGCTTTACTAGCCTTAGAGATGTTCACAAAATGAATGCCGTAAAAAACATATCAGCAATCGTCATTACCAGCGTCAGCATAGCCAGCCTTTTTAACACTGGGCTGATAAATTGGCATTATGGTTTTGTCATGGGCGCCGGCACAGCGATTGGCGGTTATTACAGCACGATAATTACACAAAGATTCTCAACACATGCCGTCAGAGTCACAGTAATTATCCTCGGCATCAGCACCGCCAGCTATTTAGCTCTGCACGCCTTATAGCCTAGCCAACAGATAGAAACCATGATATATTAACCCCTGTCGTGGCGGCGTAGCTCAGTTGGTTAGAGCGCAGGACTCATAAGCCTGAGGTCAGTGGTTCAAATCCACTCGCCGCTACCAATTCGATTCGCCTTTTTGACCAAACAATGCCAGTTTTTAAGATCACTTAGGTATCGGACCGATTTCATGTATAGGAGTAGATGGAAGTTCTTGCCGATTTAGGTGCGGTCCTAATTCTTCTATGGTTACAACAGGGTTTGGACTAGCATGATGTTCATGTAATGTGGATGTGCCGGATTTAACATGCGCGGGGTGATTTGTCTGGCCTTGAACACTTTGACCATCCAGCAGCGGACGAATGTGCTTACCAGCAACAGCTCCTAAAAAGGCACTTGTAACTACAATTGCCATAGATCGACGATCAATAGACCATCCTTTTGGATTACCTGGATCCTTTTTATGCATATATGGCTGGTATGGTTTTTGTGTGTGATATTTCATCATGTTTATATTAGCATATGCGTGGTATTTTGTCAATGCTGGAAGTTTTTGTTGTTAAATTCTCTTGGGTTGGCCACTCAGTGGCCATTGGGTGGCCATCCATGCGGAGGTTAGAAGCAAAAAGTTCCACCTGCACTACTTAGAGATAGGGTTGGCAGGCTGGAATCATGCTTTTACTCATCAAACACGGCAACAACACGGCAACTAAGTATGGTTAAATGAAGCGATGTCAGATAATTCGAGTGAGCCTAAGTCTAGCCAAAAATCGTCTAGCTTATTGATTTGGAATATCGCCATCTTTGTACCGGCTTGGCTATTAATAATCGGAGCACTTAACTCCGACGGTGGTGCAGGTACTTTCTTTAGATTAATGCTACTGCTGACGATTGCGCCGACAGCAATTGTCCTTTTTGGAATTGATATATATATGCTAGTAAAAAGATTCCGCAACAAGCAGTAAATCGAGGACATGCTCTTGACAACTATACAAGCTTATGCTAAGATGTATTCATGCCCCCAATACCAAGACCAAAAAACATTTTAGACGGACTACCTGACGCAGCTAAGCGCGTTGCAGATCAAAAAGCCCAAGATGATATACA
Source organism: uncultured Candidatus Saccharibacteria bacterium (assembly GCA_964639505.1). Classification (GTDB taxonomy): domain Bacteria; phylum Patescibacteriota; class Saccharimonadia; order Saccharimonadales; family UBA4665; genus CAZXDL01. The sequence continues at coordinate 8,885 of CAZXDL010000013.1, forward strand.
TAGGGCTCGGTCAGATCATAACGCTCTAGTTGAGCAGCGCAGAGCTGAAGCAGACCGCAGACAAGAGCGAGCTGAAGTTCTGATAATACAGCGTCGCGTCTTTGACCAGTTACAAGATGATGCCCGTCAAATCGCCGACCATCTAAGAAATCAAGGCGTAAACCCTGTGGCTGGCCAAGATGGCTGCCATTCACTTGATGTAACAGACTCGGGCGCTCCTGCAAATTTTGTCCACCACGGCCGGATATGGAATCCGGATACTAGGCTTTGGGAAGTAGTTCCGGCTGGTCAAACGGCCGGCTTGGGCCGCGACACTACTTCGATTTGGCCACTGCGCGTCACCAGGACGCTTGATGAAAAGAAATCAAAGCCCGGACATCCTGTTTTTAAGAAAACTGGGTTTGGAATGATAGCCGAAACCGGAGAATTAGTGCTATTTGAAGATCGCGACACATCTCGCGGCGACGAATTGCTGGATTTGCACGCCCCGCGTACAGCTGGCAGCTGGGATCACCGACCAATCGTGCCCGATGACATAATTACACGCAAAGCGGTTGACGTTGGAGAACCCGCCGAAAACCAACCAGTATTGCTTGGACTACAGGAACAGTTGGTCCAATTAGCAGCCGAACAATTGGCGGGAGCGACATCAGAACCGATCTGGACTAACAAGTAGTTGAGTGTTGGCGCTATAATTAGCGCATGGCTTATATTCGTGATCAAAAGCTTCTGATTGGGTCGTGGTTATTGTGCGCACTGGTGTGCTTGTTGGCAATACTGGCTTGGGGCATGGACTATAACTGGAGCGTGCTCCCGCTCAATGCCTATGTATTATTCCCTGTTTTGGGCTTGTTGGCGTTCAGCATGATGTGGACTCACTACATCATAGGCACGGCGCGCGAAGTCGCTGGCATCGATGAATCAGCCACCAAGAGTTATTACCATTACACCGGCTGGGCGGTTCTGATTTTGATCTGTTTGCACCCCGGCTTGTTAATTTATCAGTTGTTTGCCGATGGCGCCGGCTTGCCACCGCTAAGCTATGAGCGATATGTTGGCCCTGGGCTGGGCTGGATCACCTTGCTTGGCAGCGCCAGTCTGCTAGTCTTTTTGGCATTTGAGCTGCACCGTTACTTTGATAAAAAGAGTTGGTGGCACTATGTCGTCGATGCCAGCGACTTCGCGATGCTAGCAATTGTTTATCACGGCCTTAGGCTTGGCTCCAGCCTACAAACAGGTTGGTATAGATATATCTGGTGGTTTTATGCATTGACGCTGAGCGCTGTGCTAGTTAGAAAATATTCCATGCGCCTTAAAGCCAAACCAAAAGCAAACCCGACCGGTTAGGGTCGGGCTGGCTTGTTTCTACGATGAGTGTTACAGCTTTTTTAGAATACGATCGATTTTTGTAAAAAGATCGGCATTCGAGCTGGCGCTAACCTCAAAGGCTAAACCATTACTGGATTTCATTCTCGCTCCTTTTTGTTTAGTTGTAGTTTTTGTTTGTGATCACGAACACTTATTATTATACACAAATTTGTTATTTTGTCAAATTGAGTATTGAGAAGTTTCGTGTGATCTCAGCGCTAATCATACTGTTTGCAACGCCCCGTAACAATAGCGAACTACTTATATTGGTTGTGGTTTTTACTTAGTCGATCGGTCATAATAAACATTACTATCGCTGCAACAAAAAGTACGATACAAATGCCTAATAGTAACGGGTTGAAATGATGTGGTGTTGGAGCTGTCTGGGTAGATACCGTTGTTGAAGAAGTTGTCCCGTTTAGATCTACCGTAGACAGTGCGGTAGGCGTTAAAGAAATGCCCTCGGCGCTTTTTAGTTGTTCAGAAGCTATCCCAGGTTGAACTTTACCGGTTAGACCGTTGTCCAAACTAGTCTGACCTGAACCCTGCAGATTGCTCTGAGTGCTGGCGTCCTGCCCGCCACCCGAACCGGGTTTTACAATAATTGAACTCTCAGCCATTTAATACATTGTAAGGCAACTAGCAAAAATAGATAAAGTTTTCGCTTTGATAAATAGAAAGCTGCCGCAGGTCAGCTACGGCAGCGGGTGGCTAGTAACTAGTTAGTTATTATCTGCTGGCTCGGTTGCCACCACTTCTCTGTCCACCTTTTTTTCCTGCCTCACTGGCTTTTTGCGGGTCATTCTTGAAATTACCGCCACTGGCTTTACCGCCCTTGCTGGCAATTTCTCGCTGTTTACTTTCGTCCATTGATGCGAACCCTCGATTACTACCTGCCATATATGCCTCCTTGCTTAATTAATATTGCACTCTAAACTATAGTCTCGGATGCGATTTTAATCTGTTAGTTGGCTAACAATATGGCTATGGTAGCTGTGATTTAAGGCACATCTAGTGTGTTACCTAGCTAACAGCACATGTTTATCGAATCCTTCATACTGCAGTTTATGGGAGTTTTAAGCATCAAGAAAGAACCACACGACGTTGCAACCGAACCCGAGTTTTGGCGCAAATTTATACGTTACTAGGGAGGCTAGTTGACGACTATGGTACCGGTATCACCGGAGCTGAGGTGATTATGGTAGCCGTGGCTACCTGTAGTCGTTACTGTAACTTGTTTGCTTGAACCTGCTTCAATTAAGCCAACATTTAGCTCAGGATCTTCAGTGTGCTCAGGATGAGGATCAGAATCAAACTGCAGCGGTCCTGACGAAGTATTTTTTATAGTTATTGTGCTGCCGGATTTGACGGTCGTAGTTGCAGGGCTGAAGCCATTGTCGGAATAGGTAATTGTTGCAGCCGGTGCAGTTGAATCTGACGAAGTATCGTTATTTGATGCTGAATTTGTGTCCTGCGAGGTAGGCAGCGGCAAAGAACTCGAAGATGTATTTTCATCTTTTTGATTCATTAAAAATACACCGGCGCCGATCGCTACGATAAAAATTATTACCCCAATTACTATCTTCTTATTCATTTAAACTCCAAACAGACCGATGATCAGGCCCATTACCAATATTGTTACGAATTCATTGCCGATGTTTATTAAAGTGAGTTTTTGGGGGCGCCCCTCAAAGGCATCGTGGGTGATGAAACGAGCAGCTGTGAAGCCCAGCCATACCCAAAACGAAGTCATTAAAGCGTCCTGCAAGAAACTATTTTTAAAGAAATGGTGCGACAAGAAGATAACATGAGCCAAGACAAAAGCTGTTATAAAACTCACCACCAAGGTGATTCCCATTGGTTTGAGCATGTCAGCAGTCTCGGTTTTAATCTTTACTTTGGCAAGTTTTGCCCACGAGCTGCCAAACACTGTTTGAGCATACCAAGTTGCGCCCACAACCATAGAGCTTAGTGTCGCTAATATTACCGCTACGTAATTTATTTGCACGTCCATAAACTTCTCCCTATTTATGTCTAAATTGTACACCCAAACCAGCCTATGGATACTGATCTTTTGCAAGTAAGTCGAGTAATATTTAATGCCCGGCTGTAAGCATGGCTTGGTTTTGCTCTGCTAAACCTTCAAGCTCGGCGGCTCGCGCAAGCAGCGTGTTTATGTAGAGGTAGACGTAGTCTATGTCTACCATACCTAAAGAATCAGGTAATGCCACTTCCGATGCTAATTCTCTGGTTCTGCGAACGCCAAGCTCCGTGGCTCTTAATAGATCTTCATCAAAAGTATCATACCCTTCCATGTATGCATCCGTACATGCTTGAAAAAATTTTGCGGCATTACGGCAGAAAAAAGCATTGGTCATTTGGTCGAGTAATGTAGTGCTGGCAGTCGTTTTTGGTTCGCCGCTTTCATCGATGCGGCCAGTGGCAATAAATTCTAAACCAGTTTCGAAGTCTGTATAAGGATAAAACTCTGATCTCATTAAATATATAATAACACCTTTGTTATTATATGTCGATATTTACTCAAGTTGTTTTTCGAGGATGCGCTCGATGTCGGAGCTTCTTATTGGTCGGACCATGTCGGCAATTTCAGGATCATCCAGCTTTACACCATTTTTCTTTAAGAGAATGCCTAGTAATTCTATAACTTTAGAAACCTCGCTTTCGGCGATTGAATTTACTTGTAGGTCAATCTCTTCTCTTAATTCGGCAATTTTTGAGGCTCGGTTTTGAGAAATCAAAACGATAATTGCTAGCCCGATTGCTTCAAGCGAGACTATCATGGTCAGTAGACCAAACGGAAAAGGATCAAACGGTTTCACGCCCGGAATAATATTTGTATTTAGTACGATCCAAATAAAAAACCACACGGCGTTTAAAGCTAAGAATAAAACCGACCCAAATTTAAGCGTTAGCTTATCAGCGAATTTATCAGTCAGCGTACGTTTTGCGTCGGCTTTAGCGCGGTAACTTTGTACGACAAGTCTGTGGTGCTTCAATTTATCTTCGGGCGTATGCACAGGCATAACCAATTTATACCATGTTTATAGTTGTGTCGGAAAGTCTCTTTATAAATCACTCAGCTATTGAATATATGCAGAGGACACAATTAGGCGTTGGTCGTAGCTATGGGTCTTAGGGTCAAATGTACCTGTACACGTGATTAAGTTTAGCTGGCTTGTTACGTCTGGCTCTTGTGAAAACAGATAGTTAACCGCATCCGCGGTTGGTACGGCTTTAGAGCCGATGACTTTGAATTTCTTGATCGCACCATTGCCTAGTTCGACGGTATAGATGTCACCATTTTTGAGGTCAGTCAGGTTTTTAAAGATTCCGTCATTGACTCGGCCATTTACATGACCATCGATTATGCTCAGACCGGGCTTGCCAGGCTGCGATGATTTGTTGAACCAAGCCGCCATGTGAATATTATCGGGCACGGCGATTTGGTTGTTTTGATCAATGCCGGCTTTTTGTATAAAACCCTCGGCTGAAATAGTCGGCAACGTAATATACTTTGGGTCTTCGCTCGCGCCAACCCATTTATAAGTGTCTTTTTTAGGCGCGACTTCAGCTGGGGTACTGGTTGAATGAGTTATTGCCGGGGTCACAGGTTCGGCTTTGTTGTTTCGGTTGATCAAAACGACGGACAGCAAAATTAAAAGAGCAATCCCTGTAATTACCACCAGCTTTTTTTTACCAATGCGCTTAGTAAGCTTAGCCACCTAAACCTGTATTTGGAGCGCTGACTACTGTTGCTGCGACACCAGATGGATCTAAAATTGTGCCGTTTGCAACACCGTCTTCATCGAGTGAACCACCATCCGTTACCTGATAAGAAACTTTGGCGACGTTTTTGCCGTCGATTGTAACCTGCGAAATAGTTACACCAGGGATTACTTGGTAACTTTTATTTGTACTGTTGTATTTACGACCAACGTAACTCGATGCATCCAGCTCAGAATAATACTGGCTGACATCGGCTGTAAAGCCCGGTGTGTCGCAGTCTATCCTGAAGCTCATCAGTCCAGCAGGATAATCAAACCCAGCATCGGCCGACGCATTGGCAGATTCGCCGGCGATTGTCGATGAAATGATCGTGCAGCTATCGGAAACTTCAAGCGCTGCGTATTTACCAGTTACTGGATTAATGTAGGAAACGACGTTACCCTGCTCCGTATCTGGTGTGCCATCATTGTTGGCGTCGCCACTATTTGGACCAGCCGCTTCAACCTCGTTACTCGCTCCATCACCGTCCGAGTCTGTCTGGTTGCTATAGCTAAAATATATTTCTGCGACCGCGCCGTTCTCGTAAAATTCAACTGTAATGGTGTGCTGTCCGGCCGTAATGTCATAGTCCGCAGTTTGGTGTGGGTTAGCGCCTTGGTCTACCCAACTGTCAATGACTAGGTGATCGTCGATATACACTCTGTTGCCGTCATCTGAACCAATATCAAAATGATAGGTACCAGCCGCTAAATAAGTTGTTTTTGTCCAGCGAGCTACAAAGTCTTCGTTTTGAATACTACCATCAGGTGAGCCATGACCCCAGTTGAAGTTAATTTCTGGGTCAGTGTGCGTGTAATCTGGAACTCTATTAGGAAAACTTGGTGAATCGCCACCAGGGCCGGTAGGATTGTTCCAGTATTCGCCGTAATAACCCGTATCAGTAGCATGCGCCTGCTGGGGAAGTAAACCAGTCGCTAGCCCAGACAATATGACACCAACGCCAAATACTAACGCTAGGTAGTTTTTTACTCTTGGTACGGTAAATTGTTTATTTAAACTCTGACCACGCATCGCTGCTCACCTTTTATGCTTAAGTTAATAGTATCACAACCTGTCAACGATATTTAATGTCTCCGCTCAATGATAGATAAGACATCTGGCGAAGCGGTTTTTTTAATACCGGTGTTTGGAGCGCCGATTACAGCTTGGCCGAGTCCGATTGGATCGGTGATGCTGCCGTTGGCGGTGCCGTCCTGATCAAGAGGGCCGCCGTCTACAACGGAATATGATACTTTTAGGGCTTTTTGCCCACCTATGACAACTTCGGATTGTTGAGCATTTGGAATGGCAGAGTAGCTGCCGTTGGCGTTCAGCTTGCGAACTACGAATTCACCCGCCTTAATATCTCCGTAAAAGAACAGGTTAATATTTACGGTCGCTCCCGCCTGTCCGCAACTGCTCGCGACAAAACTAACAAGCCCGTGCGGGTAATCAAAAGCAATATCCTTTTGAACGGTAGATTCTGGTTTGATTACAGTGTTAGCGTTTTCATCGCAACTTGATTCAACCACAACATATTTGCCATCAATCGGACTTGGCTGACTTCCGACGTTGGCTTGCAAGTGATCTGGCTGGCCGTCATCGTTAGCATCATCTTTGTTAGGACCGACAACCTCTTGCGAATTAAGCAGGCCATCATGATCAGAATCTCCCTCAGCGATAGATAAAACAGATATCTCAGCAGAGTCTAGCGTTGGCAAGTCTGTGCCGCTGCCATATTCAATGACGTAGTCTCTCAAGGAGGCACAATTTTCGTCATTCCAAGCTTCGGCGCCTTGCGTCTGCCTAAGCTCGCCGCAGTTTTCGTTACCGTTGTAGTTATCCGGCTGACCGGTTTGCCAATTTGTAAAAGCGCCGTCAACATTTGATCCACCTGAGCCGCCACTCCAAAAGGAATCACCAGCCTCTGGACCACTTATCCATTTCCAGTCACCCTCATCCGCGGCATCACTTGAGCCCATCCACGAACCATCGGCAATACGCTGCTGCAAATACTCATTTTCTTCGCTGCTCGTTATATTAGCCAAGTAACCCGTTTGCCCACCAAATGTCGATGCTTCGGCTGCAGCTTTTGCGGTCGCCCAACTAACACCTGAAGGTGTGTCTACATATTGGTAATAATGCCCGTGAAAGGTTTCATTTGTGCCGTTCGAAGTGCCAATAAGAGATGCGGTTATTATTTTGGCACCAGTACTGCTTGGAGTATATGTCAGCGAGGCAAGCGCGGTATTTAGTTGGGATGGCGTACCGGTGAACGTTAAATCGGAGCCAGTGTGTGAGCCGTTGAAACTTAGCCCTGTTGTGGTTGTCATTGCCAAAACACCGCTTGGTACCGAAAGTTTAATAGTTATCGGGTCGGTGCTGTAATTCTGCAGCTGTAAATATCCAACAAAAACATTTGTGTCTACCACGGTGCCAGTAGATGTATCACCTATGAAACTTGGTAACGGTGCGACTGTCCAGGTGTATGAAATCGTGCCATTTGAATCTGTTTCATCAACCGCATGGACATATAGCGCATGAGAACCAGCAGCGAGAGTTGGCGTTGTATAAGGGCTTGAACAGGGTGCGTACGCTCCATTATCTATCTTGCACTCTGTTGGCGCAGTGTCAAAAGGCGGAAAAAATTGCTGGGAACGAAAAGTAAACGTTGGGGTTTGTTCAGAAGATATTGATGCTGGTTTCTTTGTGAAATTTAATGAAACCATCGCCGAGGCTTTTAAAGAATAGATGGTAGCGGCCAATAACGCGACTACTAAGCTGACTGCCGCCAACCCAAACTTATTTCGATTTGTAGACAAATTAAGCCCCTTGTGACACTTATGCTTAATACTACATCACCGCTATTAATTTAACAAAAGGCTCGCTTTTCTTTTATACTACGTGGATGTTCGCACAAATAATCCATATCGCAGTCCTTTGTATTATTTTTGGCGGTGCCTCTATCCCGATTAGCTTTACAGTTTCAACCAACCCGGCAATCGTTTGGGTTGGAAACGCTCTTGGTTCGCTGATATCCGCGCTAGTCGTCTTTTATGTTGGCAACAAAATGACCAATAAAAAAGAAGAGAAAAAATTAGGCAAAAAACGCTTCACGAAAAAAATCGTTACAGTCTTTGAAGAGGGCGACGATAATAAAAAAGTGCAAAAAGCTCGAGTAATAATCGATAAGCACGGTTTACGGCTCTTTTCACTGGTATGCCCAATCTTCCCAGGAGTTCTTATTTCAACAGTGGCCGTCTTTGCGTTAGATTTAGATCGAAAAACCTATCGCCGCTGGATGTCAGCCGGCGTTGTTTTAGTCAGTGGGTTCTACGTTTTCAGCTACTGGCTAGCGTTCGTAAAATAA
>CAZXDL010000014.1:0-16675 GCA_964639505.1 uncultured Candidatus Saccharibacteria bacterium
AGCTTTTATACGTTGCCCTATTGTCGAAGGGCTTTTTTCTAGGTTGTTTATCATATTGATATATTAACATACACAAAATACTTTACAAAGATTTATCGTTTTGATAAAATAGTAATTACAAACTTATTAACACCTTCGGAGGGTATATCCGAAACAGAAGGAGGCCACAATGGTAACACAACCAACACCAAAGTATCGAAGCGCAAAGTCTGGACAGTACGTAAAGCCCAGCTATGCTAAGGTGCACCCAAATACAACAGTAAAAGAGACTGTCGCTAAACCAGCGAAAGTCGGCAAGCGAGGTTAGCAATGTACCCTAACTTACCTTCCACTAGAAACTACGGCACAACAAGTGGCGGACGAGGATTTACAGATTCAGACAAGCTAGCCGTGTGGCAAAAAGCCAGCGCTGTAAATGGTTTTGACCCTGGTACTATGCGCATGGATAGCTGTGGTGCTCTAATTGCTTGGAATGAGTATGGTAAAACCGTAGAAAATGGTAATGGCTGGGAGATTGATCATATCAATCCCGTCGCACGCGGTGGAACAGATGTCCTCGGTAATTTACAAGCCTTACAGTGGCAAAACAATAGAGAAAAAGGCGATAAATTAACAACTGATTACTGCCTAGTCAGCAGGAAGGTTTAGCTAGTAATGGGTGCCCCTGCCGAACCAGCAATCGTGGCGAGTCAGTTTAAGATCGCATTAGTAGTACCAATTATTCCGGATATGTCGCCGGTATCTGAATCACTAAAAACCATCCAAAAAATGGCACAGCAAGTAGTCGACGTATACGTAACGCCATTGCGTCAAGCACTAAAAATGATTAGTGAATATTTCAAGAAAACTATGGAGGCCTTAAGTTTAGCTATGGCAAACCTGGTACAGCCGTTGCTAGCTACCTTGAGTTGGAAGCCTATTATATATGTAACTCCCCCAGCCGAGCAGCACAAACCGAAGGATAGGTATCTACAGGCAGTCGTAAATCCTTATGGGTATTTTATATTTGGTAGCACAACTATTTTCAGACTTCATTCACGTACATCACGCACTGGCAGGTTTCTGCATAGGCTTCTTATGAACATTTCGGAGGTCGTGACCTATGAAGATATAGAAAGTCATATTGGTGCTGGTGATCGCATTAAGGCATTTAAAGATTTGAAGTACAAGCTTAAGCAAGAGGGATATGAGCTAGACTACACGCTAGTCAGAACCGAGGGCATCGCCTTAAATGGCATAGTAGCAGTTTAGAAACAGTAGTAGAGACCCTTAAGAGTCCTCCCGTAACATGGCAGGATTCTTTTTAATTACAGGCATAACGAAAGGAAAAGTTATGCCAGACAAACTAATTGTTCAACAAATCAACATAAATGAGATAAAGCCCTCTCCCTACAACCCTCGCAAGATTTCAGACGAAGATTTTGCCCAACTGGTCGAGAGCCTTCGGCAATACTCGTTTGTCGAGCCATTAGTAGTAAACTCTAAACCCGAGAGATATGGAAACCTCATAGGGGGACATCAAAGGCTGAAAGCGGCGCTACATCTCGGCTACACAAAAGTACCAGTTGTCTTTATTGACCTCGATGAGAAGCATGAACGCGCTTTAAACCTTCGCCTGAACCGCAACACTGGTGAATTCGACCTAGAACTTCTTAAAAACTTCGATATTAGCGAGCTACTCGACGTCGGCTTTGATGACAGCGACCTCGGCGACATCTGGAACGAAGCGCTAGAAACCGATGACGACGATTTTGACCAAGAGAAAGCTGTCAAAAAAGCAGCCGAAACGACCATTCAGCTAGGCGATCTTTTTCAGCTGGGCAAACATCGTCTGATTTGTGGCGATTCCGCAGACCCAGCAATTATCAAAAGACTGGTTGGAGACAGTAAGCCAACCATGTTCTATAGTGATCCCGTCTACAACATTGGACTCGACTACGACAAAGGTGTTGGGCTAAAGGCTGGTTATGGCGGAAAAACAAATGACAATAAAAGCGAAGTCGAGTATTCAAGCTTCTTGGGCAACATCCTTGTAGCCTCGCTACCAACCCTAGAGGTCAACGCCCATATATTCATGTACTGCGACCAGACATATATTGGGCTACTGCAAGCCTTAATGACCGAACATAGTTTGAAGAATAGACGAGTTTGTCTATGGATCAAGAACGGCTTTAACGTGGTGCCACAAGTTGCTTTCAATAAAGCCTACGAGCCATGCGTTTACGCAACAAGAGGTACACCGTATTTAGCTGACAGCAGTAGAAATCTGACTGAAATTCTCAATAAGGACGTGGCTTCGGGTAACCGCAGTATTGATGACATAGTCGACCTCTTCGACATCTGGCTTGCTAAGCGAGAAGCTGGGCAAGATTACCAACACCCGACTCAAAAGCCAGTCACACTCCACGAAAAGCCCTTAAAGCGTTGCACGAAAGTTGGTGATGTCGTGCTTGATGTATTCGGTGGCTCTGGGTCAACGCTTATTGCCTCTGAGCAAATGAAGCGAGTGTCTTTGCTTAGCGAAATTGAACCTGTGTTCTGCCAAGTCATTATTGACCGCTGGGAAGCAATGACTGGCGAAAAGGCGGTAAAGCTATGAAGTCGGGCGAAATATATCAGCTAGGTAGGCACCGCTTAGCTTGTGGCAGTTCCAGTGACCAAGAACTCGTAAAACGACTAGTTGGTGATGACAAAATAGCCGTGATTCTCTGTGACCCCCCGTACGGAATTTCTTACGTTGAGAGCAAACGTGGTATTGCCAAACTGGCAACGGACAAAGTTATTGCCAACGATAACATTATTGATGAATCAGCCTACCAGAAGTTCACCGAAGACTGGCTGTTAGCGGTTAAACCGTACTTAGATCGCAAGAATACCATCTACATTTTCAACTCCGATAAGATGTTGATACCAACAGTCACTGCACTGAAAGCTACTGGCGGTAAATTTGCTCAACTACTCATATGGGCAAAAACTCACGCCGTGATCGGACGGCTAGACTACTTACCTCAGCATGAGCTGATTCTTTACGGCTGGTACGGGACTCACGCCTTTGCTAAAAGCAAAGATAAGAGCATCCTCGTCTACCCAAGACCCAATAAAAGCAAACTACACCCGACCATGAAGCCAGTCGGACTACTTCGCCGACTTATTCTGAATAGCTCTAGCGTTGCTGGTGTGATCTTCGATGGCTTTGCTGGTAGCGGTAGTACATTAATGGCCGCTGAACAGACTGGTCGAACATGCCTGACTGTTGAACTTGATCCCGAGTACTGCGAGATTATTGCAACTCGCTGGGAGCAATTAACAGGCTTAGAACGGGAGAAACTATCGTGAGTCGCAATCAAACAGCCGATAAGAAACGACTACTCCTACGGTTAGTTAAAACGCCAATTGTGGAAGCAGCCTGCAACCAAGCTAACGTGCCAAGAAGCACCTATTACCGGTGGCGGAAAGACGACGAAGCTTTTGCTGAAGCTTGCGACGAAGCGATCGAGCAAAGTTCTAGTGTCGTAAATGACCTAGCAGAGTCACAGCTTATTAGTGCCATTAAAGATCAAAACATGACGGCGGTAATGTTCTGGCTTAAGCACCATCACCGTAGCTATCGCACCCGAATTGAACTCGACGCCAAGATTGAATCAGTTCAGCAGGAATTAACACCAGAACAAGCCGAACTGGTAGCGCAAGCCCTTAAATTAGCAGGATTAACAACCGAAAATAATAAGGAGACACAAGATGAATAACGATGAATTACAAGACAAACTATTTGTAGATAGGAAACTTAGAACAGCAGTAACGTCTGAGAGCCATGAATGGTTCTTTTCGACCTACTTTGCGGCATACCTGACATGCCAAACGGCGGAACTGCATAAATCATTGTTTGCGATTACCGAGGATGAGGAGAATCCGCTATCCGTAGTGGTGGCCTTCCGTGGCTCTGGTAAATCAACAATAATGACCATGTCCTACCCGATATGGGCAGTACTTGGTAAACAACAAAAGAAGTTTGTGCTGATAGCCAGCCAAACACAGTACCAGGCCAGAGTTCACCTTACTAACATCAAGCGTGAGCTAGAAAGCAATGAACTACTCAAAAATGACTTAGGCCCATTTGTCGAACAGCGTGAAGAATGGGGTTCAACCTCGCTCTACATTCCAAAGTTCAACGCTCGCATTACGGCGATATCTACCGAGCAAAGTGTTCGTGGCATCCGTCATGGGCGCTACCGCCCCGACCTGATAATTGCTGACGACGTTGAGGATATGGCTTCGGTTAAAACCCGAGAGGGCCGCAACAAGACTTTTGATTGGTACACCAGCGAGATAATCCCTGCTGGCGACACCAATACCAAACGAATAGCTGTCGGTAATTTACTCCACGAGGATTCGCTACTAATGCGCCTTAAAGAGCGAATCGACAATGATGAAATTGACGGCAAGTACTACGCTTGGCCAATAGCTAAAGGCAATAAAAGCCTTTGGATTGGCAAGTATCCTGACAAGGCGTCACTCAATAAGCTTCGGAGGTCAATTGGCAATAAAATCTCGTGGGAGCGAGAATATATGCTTAGGATCATCCCTGACGAAGACCAGGTGATAGATTCCCGTTGGGTACAGTACTACGGCGAGTTACCAGCTCGCACCAGCGACAACGAGTATATTAATTCGTTTATTTCTGTTGACCTTGCTATCTCTCAGGCTGCTACTGCCGACAAAACAGCTGTGGTCATAATTCACCTGTACGGTTTCAAGCCCGAGGATAGGCGGTATTACATTGACGTTAGGTATGTAAACGACAAACTAACACATATGGATACACTAGATCGAATTACCGTTATGTACCAGAACTTGGCACAAGGTAGCAAGCAAACACCAATGGTGCTGGTAGAACAGGTGCAATACCAAGCAGCAGTCACAGAGCAGTTGCGTGACCGTGACCTAAAAGCTAAAGGTATTCGAGTACATACGGATAAGCGAGCACGTTTGCAATTAGCTAGTGCGCTGTTTCAGATGGGAAAAGTATACTTTCCAAAAGACCGCAATATAGCACCAGTAGTGCAACAACTTGTGGGCTTTGGGGTTGAAAAATATGACGATCTTGCCGATGCAATATCTATGGGGCTCAATTACATTCAAACGAATGTTCGTTGGGAGATATCTTTTGCAATTGGCAACGTTCGTGACGGTAGAACCGTTGAGTACTATGCCATTAAATATTTAGACGAGCACAAGAAACGATCATAGGGCCTCAAAATGCTCCCCACCTCTAGCATTGGCACACTAGTTAGCGGCACAATGCTAGAGTCTAGGTTTCGAATAAGTGAGTTACACGTTTTTCCACGTGGTTAAGCCATAAGAATGGGCAGCTACGTGAAAAGAGTAGGCTTAACCGCTTATTCGAGGCCTAGACAGTCTAGCGTGGCTGTCCTTTTGTATATCTAGAGACAGCCTCCAATAACTAATTTAGGCCTAAGGAGGGCTGTCAAATGTCAAAAGATAAAACCGGAAACTGGTTTAAAAGACACAAAATACTAACTGTAATAGGTGCCTTCATTGTTATAGGAATAATTGCCAGTGCAGCAGATGGTAGCAAGTCAACCACTACAACAAGCGGTGGTGACAAACGATCGGACACAGCCAAAACCAATAGTAAGCCAGCTATGGCTAAGGTTGGCGAAGTAGCCAGAGATGGTAAATTCGAGTTCACCGTAGCAAGTATGGAATGTGGCAAGACATCAGTCGGAACTAACGAATACCTTACCAAGCAGGCACAGGGACAGTTCTGCCTTGTGAACGTGACGGTTAAGAATATAGGTAACGAAGCACAAACCTTCGACAGCTCCAGCCAATATCTGTATGATGCAGCAAACGCCAAGTTCTCTGCCGACGGCACAGCTTCACTGTATGCGAACCCACAAGGAAGTACTTTCCTGAATCAGATCAACCCAGGCAATAGCGTGACGGGCATCCTCGTCTTCGATCTACCAAAAGACAAGACACCAACTACTGCTGAACTTCACGACAGTGCGTTCTCGGGAGGTATAAAGATTAGCTTACAATAAACACAAAGTTATCTAAAAGGGCCGTGATGCATGCGGCTCTTTTTACTTGCTTCCACAAGGTGCAGGCGGTAACAAAAAAGGATCAAACCCAAGTGTTTATAAGTGATTAAGTCCTAGTTTTTGCTCAAGTTTTTTAGTGTCAATAGTGATTCTTTGCCCACTAAGTCCTATCAGATCCTGCTGTTCAAGCTTGTGTAATTCACGACTGACTGTTTCTCTAGCTAGTCCACTCCGGTCGGCTAAAGCAGTTTGCCGTACCTTTATTAACACCGTGTTGTTATCAATTTCAACCCCAAACCGGTAAGCCTCTATCAATAATTCAAACATTAGGCGGCTGACCGCCGCGCCACTTGTAGCCACTACCAACCGTCTTAGCAAAGCGTCAGTACCCTTATATACTCGACTTAAAAGGTCGAACATGACGTCAGGATTTGCTTTCAGAAAAACCACGGTTTCGTCAGCATTGGCTTGCTTCAGCTCAACATCAGTTAAAGCGCCATAAAAATAAGTATTCTTGGTATGGTTGATTGCCCACGACATAGGGAAAAAAGCAGGCGGCTTAAATACATTAACAATTAGATTATTTCCCCCCGGTGTGATGTCGTACTGCTCAACGAGACCGCTCACCAGCAGTGAAACGCCCCCTGGTTCGTGATTAGCAAGCGTCAATATCTCGCCTTTAGCATACTTCTTTAGCTCATATTTACTGAAGTGCTCGTTTAGTTTATCTAGTATCTGTTGGTTCATCACATCATTCCTGGTCGGCCGGGGGAAAAGTTGATGGCCGTCACATATTTATTTTAGCGCTGTTGATATGATACAGCTAATTACCCTATAAATAAGGAATAAAATGACAAACTCTAAACCGAGCAATAAATAAAGTGTTGAGCTTCCTTTGTCTCGTGGTCGTGTTATTTTTAATAGTCGGTTGTCTAGCATTATGGGCGCACAACTTTGTTAGCAATCTAGTCAAAGACGAATTGACAGCCCAAAAGATATACTTTCCCGAAAAAGGTAGCTCAGCACTTAACCCTGCAACATACCCCGACTTACAACAGTATGCCGGACAGCTTGTTGATACTCCTGAGAAAGCCAGGGCGTATGCAAATGGATTTATTGGTAGGCATCTGAAAAAAATTTCTAATGGCAAAACGTATGCTGAAATCAGTGCTGCGTCAATGAAGAATCCCGATGATAAAAAGTTGCATCAGCAAAAGGAGCTATTATTCCAGGGTGAAACTCTAAAGGGCTTATTACTCATGGGTGGTTACGGCTTTGGTACTATTGGCAAGATCGCGGGTATGGTAGCATACGTGGCGCTTGCTAGTGGTTCTATACTGCTCACCGCTGCTCTGTTTCTCGTACTAGGAAGGGTTAATTAGCAACATGCCGATAACCCAAAGAGGCCGTACACCACTAAACAAAGTATTGCCGTATATTTTAATAGTGGCTGGGGTTGTTGGCATTGTCGCGTCTTTCGCCCTGACTTATGACAAGATACATGTCCTTATAGACAAAAGCTACGAGCCAAGCTGTAATATAAATCCAATTTTAAGTTGTGGCTCTGTTATGAAAACAGAACAAGCTAGTCTGTTGGGTGTGCCGAATACCGTGTTTGGACTAATAGCCTTCAGTATGTTGTTTACTTTTGGGTTTCTGCTGGCTGGTGGCGCAAAGGTTAAAAGATGGGTTTGGATTGGTGCTCAGTTAGCCGCAACCCTAGGCATAATCTTTATGCATTATTTATTTTTTCAAGGGGTATATAGAATAAATGCTATATGTCCTTGGTGCTTTGTAGTGTGGATGATCACTATCCCGACCTTCTGGTATATCACGCTCTACAATCTACAAGAGAAAAACATACGACTCCCCAACAAATTTCAGACGTTGTCACATTTTATACAAAGACATCATGGCGACATCTTGTTAGTCTGGTACTTAGCAATATTTGGGATATTACTACAACACTTCTGGTACTACTGGTCGACTCTATTATGATTTTTAAGGTTATGAGCAGCAAACACTTAATTAATAAATGTTAGGATAAGTACAATGACTAGAATTAGGTACAGCCAAGATATAAACTGTAAGCATACAATAAAGCTTCGGGTAAGGGACTAGGCTTCTCATGCAAGGATCATCAGATATACCAACATTCATAATTATTGTTCACTTAATTAACCTATTTTGCTTAGTGCTACTTATTCGAAGTGGCATACAGATACTATTTGATCACCCAAAATTGTATTGGACCGATGATACCAAAGACGATAATCACTGGTTACGATTTGGTAAAAAGATTATGCCAAAAGATAAGCTTTGGACGTCACTTGACGAAGCCGAAGACCCCGGCAAGCTAGCATTACCAGGAGGTAACCATAATCTAGGCTCCGCACGTCATTGGCATTTCACAACTGCAATTATATGGCTAGTCACTGGTTTTATTTACATGGGATTTTTGTTTACAACTGGTCAGTGGCGCAGGCTTATACCAACTGATTTTGGTGTGTTTCACAGAGCTATTGACATTATGTACAGCTATTTGACGTTTAACATCCCGCCCGAAGCCGGTGGCTATAACGCGCTTCAGCAGTTAACGTACGCCGGAGTTGTGTTCATATTAGCTCCTGCAATGATTATAACCGGAATCGCATTATCTCCTGCGTTAGTAGCACGATTCCCCAAGTTCTTAAATCTTTTTGGCGGGCGACGGCAAGTTGCCAGAAGTTTTCACTTCATAGGAATGGTTGCTTTCTCGTTGTTCATACTCGTGCACATAACCATGGCACTTGGGTTTCACTTTTATGACAGCGTTAAAAGAATAACCCTAGGTAGTACCGATGTTAACTTTGCGTTAGCCCTCACCATTTTCTTAATGGCGTTGATCTTGCTCGTGGCATTTAACGTCTGGGCATCGTTCTTTACATTGGGCGATCAAGTGAGGTTGCGCCGGATATTAATTAAGTTTTATACACCTGTGGTACGTTTGTTTTTTGGCAAGTTGAAATCTAGACAGCATTACTCAAAGAAAGATATTTCGCCGTTCTTTAGAGTCAACGGCTATCCGCCAAAGTCAGAAGAATATGAAAAGCTTAAGGCTAACAATTTTAAAGATTGGCGACTCAAAGTTTACGGGTTAGTCGATGAACCCTTGGACATGTCACTTGAAGATATAAAAGCGCTCAAGAAACAGGACCAGATAACAAAGCACAACTGTATACAAGGCTGGACTGCTGTCGCTGAATGGGGTGGTTTACCTATGGCTGATGTGATGAGGCTATGCAAACCAAAAGCTAATGCCAAATACGTGCTGTTTCACTGCTACGATATCGATGATCAAGGGCGTGCATATTATTCTGGGTTACGGGCGGAAGACATGTACGACGACCAAACTATCCTCGCCTACGAAATGAACGGCGAAACTCTGCCTATGGATCACGGAGCCCCGCTCAGACTACGTTGCGAAAAGAAGTATGGCTATAAAATGGCAAAATACATCAGATCAATCGAATTTGTCGAAAGTTTCGATCATGTTGGAGCGGGTCGTGGCGGTTATCGCGAAGATACCGTTTTCTTTGATTGGGAAGCCGCAATTTAGCTCAGATGTCAGCTAAAACCATTAATAATCAACCTCACGCCGCGTACTTCGCCCTAACAATTGCAACGCTTGCTCTGATTATTAATTTCTGGGCATGGTCATTACTCAGCCCGCTGGGCGCAAGATATGCCAGTGAGCTGTCACTCAACCCATTATCGTTGTCCTTGCTTTTGGCTGTGCCGGTCATAGTAGGTTCACTCGGACGTATTATTTTGGGCATGATAACTGATAAGTTTGGTGGGCGTATCGTGTTTGCAGTTACGTGTTTACTGGCTATGATACCCGTCATTGCTCTAGCTTTCTCGGATACTTATACACAATTAATCTTGGTTGCTATCTTTTTGGGTATCGGTGGCGCGGCCTTTGTAGTGGGAATTCCTTTTGTAAGCGCCTGGTTTCCGCCCGAAAAACGTGGATTGGTACTTGGAATTTATAGCATGGGAAATGCTGGAACTGCCGTATCGGGGTTTCTTACACCTAGGCTAGATGATGCGATCGGCCGACAATGGACGTACTATCTAGTAGCGTCTCTCTTGTTTGTTATGTCTATGATATTTATAGTTTGGGGTAGAAATGCTCCAGGATGGAAGCCACCGAAGGGCTCTTCTTTTAAAAGATTCGCCTCTGCCGCAAAAAGCCGCATAACCTGGGACCTTGCAACCGTATATGTTATTACTTTTGGTGCTTTTGTTGCGTTTGGTGTATATCTACCCGTTTTACTAAAAGTATCCTACGGGCTTTCTTTGACAGACGCAGCCTCGCGAGCAGCAGGGTTTGTATTGTTAGCAACCTTGGCCCGACCAGTCGGTGGTTGGCTAGCCGATAAGGTTGGCGGCAAACATGTTATCCGGATTGTTCTAATAGCTGTAGTCGTTTTGGCTATGTTCGTTGCATTGCAGCCAACGTTGCAGTTGCGCACCACGATAGCTTATTTGTCTTTGGCATTCGCGCTTGGCTGTGGCAATGGTGCAGTTTTTGCGCTGGTTGGAAAATTATCTAAGCCAGACATCATGGGTAGTGTTACGGGAATTGTAGGTGCCAGTGGAGGACTAGGCGGCTTTTTACCACCGTTAATTCTTGGATTTACATATCAAAAGACGCATTCATACTCCATAGCTCTAATGATGCTGGCCCTCGGCGCTCTAATTGCTTTCTTTTACATAAACAAACGGTTTAAGGACCTGTCTACATACAAAGCGCGGTAGAACTAAGTTGCCGATAGTACAAAACTGCCCAAATGACTAGATTTAGCGCTTGAGGGATCCCCGGTTGTTATATTGCGGTTCCTGATAATTGTCAGCGATGTAGCAAAAACTTTGCTGGTGAACGCACACAGATCTTTTTTGGGTAGTTTTGTTTCTTCTGAGCCTATGACAGAACTGGAGCTTAAAATTATAGAAGTATCAGACTTGTTAACTTGTTGTCGGATGGCTTTATCTATATCGCTTTCAATTGGAGGGCCATCATCTAGACCTTGATGCAATAAGGCGTCCATACCATCTTCTACTTCTTGAGTATCTGATAAATCTATATTGCCGAGGAAGCGAACTCCAATGAGGGGCACCCCATCGTGCCCATCAAAAGGTCTAACCCCTACCATAACTTTAGTTGCCACAATCGGGTCGGGCATTTCGGACACTATGATTAACGGCATCATCCCATCAAGCTCGATGAGTTCGTCTATTGTTGGCAAGGTACCCATTAAAACTTCAGCAGAAATACCCTCAACGTGAGGTAGTTTTACTTCGAATTGCCCTTTACTCATAGTTCCAATTATAGAATAAAACCATATAACTGTAAATAGTTTTATAAACTTCTGTTGCTCCATCATTGTATTGAGTTATGATTTAAGGTAGTGATAGACGTAGATAAAGCCGCAAGAATTGTTTTACGCCACAAAATTGGGCTTGGCTCCAGCCGTATTGATTTTGCGAATTCGCTTGGCAAGATTATTGATGAGCCAATAATGGCCGATAGAGATATTCCGGCTTTTGATAGAGCGACAATGGATGGCGTTGCGATTAGCCATAAAGACTTTGTAACAGCTAATAAAGGCACGTTCAAAATAACAGGCATACAGGCTGCCGGCGCACTGCCTATTAAAATAAAAAATGCTGGTGAATGCATTCAGATAATGACAGGCGCAGCATTGGGTAAGACCGTAGATACAGTAGTCCGCATAGAGGATGTAGTTATAAAAGGTGATTTGGCGATTATAACCGTTGGGAATATATCAAAAGGCCAGTTTGTGCACGTCAAAGGTTCAGACAAACAGCAAGACAGCCTACTGGCTCACCCAGGTCAGATTATAACTTCGGATCTCCTAGCGACAATGGCGAGTGTAGGCAAAACCTCTGTTCGTGTAGTGAGCCCGCCCAAGATAGCTATTATTACAAGTGGTGACGAGCTGGTTGATCCCGATAAAACCGTTAATGATTATCAGATAAGAAGATCAAACGACCTAGCAATTTACAGCCTTTTGTGTAGTTACGGCGCAGAGGCCGAAATGATTCACGTCAAAGACGACGAAAAATTAATCATGCAAAATATCAGGAAAGCATTGAAGACTTTTGACGCTGTCATAACAGTTGGTGGCGTTTCAAAAGGTAAATACGACTATGTCCAAACTGCGTTAGCCAAGCTAGGCGCTACAAAATATTTCCACGGCGTCGAGCAAAAACCAGGTAAACCATTATGGTTTGGGTCGCTTAAAGATAAGCCGATCTTCGGGCTACCGGGAAATCCTGTGTCGGTCTACATATCAATGGTGAGATACGTTATACCTTGGCTCGAGCTCTCTTTGGGCGTCAAGCCACGGCCGATCGTCACAGCGATACTCGATCAGGATGTAAATATCAACCCAGCGTTAACACACTTCGTTCTAGTAAAAACCTATCTTGATGCCAGTGCATGCTTGCGAGCCAAGCCCGTGACTAACAATACTTCTGGAGACTACACGAGTATTAGCTCAGCAAACGCATTTATAGAATTGCCTGCAGGGCAACCAGTTTACAAACAAAACAGCCTGTGCAGACTCTGGCTGTACAAGAATGAGACAATATAATCATGGACGAGAAGCTTTTCGGACTGGTTTTGGCTGGCGGTAAAAGTCGCAGGATGGGTGAGGATAAGGGCCTAATCGATTGGTATGGTAAAAAACAGAGGTATTATTTGGCTGACTTACTGAACAGACACTGTCAGGATACATATATTTCCTGTCGCCAAGATCAAGCTAAAGAAATAGAAGATTTGAACTACAGAACAATTTTAGATAATTTCGTCTGTGTCGATGGGCCTTATGGAGCTTTAATCTCTGCAATGAAAGAATATCCTAAAGCTAGTTGGCTGGTAGTGGCGTGTGATTTACCCTTTTTTGATGATGAAGCGGCAGAAACTCTTATTAAGAATCGTGATACTAATTTCATCGCGACCGCGTATAAAAGTCCCGCTAATGGCTTGCCGGAACCTCTAGCAGCCATATGGGAACCAGCCAGTCTTCAAATTTTATTAGAGTCATTCAAAACAGACGCGATTTCTTGCCCCAGAAAAGCACTGATAAAAAGCGCGGACATTGTTAAGCTGATTGATCCTAAACTTCCAAGTACGGTAGTTAATGTTAATACCCCCGCTGATATGATTCAGGCGCGAGAGTTAATAGGTGTTAAATGACACAGCATGATGATTTTGCTAGGTATAGCTGCCAAATTCCACTAGACGGATTTGGGATTTCCTCACAAAAAAAGTTGAAAATGGCCAAGGTGTTGATTGTAGGTGCTGGAGGCTTGGGCTGTCCGGCTGCTCTCTATCTCACGGCTGCTGGAATCGGCACACTAGGACTGGCCGATGACGATAAGGTTAACGTCAAAAATCTTCATCGGCAAATTCTTTATAAAAAGAGTGATATCGGTAAGCCAAAGACTTCAGTTGCAAAAGAATTACTCCTCCAGCAAAACCCAGAAGTAAAAATAGTTTGTCATCCTCGAATAGTACATGAAAATGTTATGAGGATTATTGGGGATTACGATATGGTCGTAGATTGCAGCGATAATTTTGATACCAGGTATTTGCTTAACGATGCCTGTGTTTTGTCGGGAAAGCCCCTAGTCTACGGTGCTATTTATAAGTATGAAGGACAGGTGGGTGTATGGAACATCAAGAAAGGTGATACATATTCGTCGAATTATAGAGATATTTTCTCGAACGTGGACGATAGAGATATACCTAATTGTGCCGACGGAGGCGTTATCCCAACCGTAGCCGGCATAATTGGCTGCATACAAGCATCAGAAGTCATAAAGTACATTACAGGTATTGGCGAGATGCTTACAAACAAACTGCTAATCTTCGATACATTATCTATGCAGAGCTACGCGGTTAGTTTACCAGTCCGCTCGTCTGTAAAAATTGAGACTCTTGGGTCTAACACAACCGAGTTTACAACAATCAGCGCGGAAGACTTTATTAACATTCAAAATGACAAAAATTATCAGATTATTGATGTTCGTACTGAGGAGGAGCACGAAAGTTTTAACCTAGGGGGTACCAATGTACCTTTAGATAAATACATGAAGCGAGAGACTAAATTAGATCCCTCAAAGTCGACTGTTTTTTATTGCAGGACAGATGTCAGAAGTACTCAAGCTGCCAAAAAGGCAATCCAAGATAATCCTAATGTAAAAATACTTGTCCTCTCTGGTGGTGTTGAAGGTTTCCGCAAATAAAATTTTACTAAGGGTGTACCGAAACCCACGCTTCTCCATCTTCGTAGACTTCCTTCTTCCAAATAGGAACGGATTTCTTAAAAGTATCAATCGTATAACCGATTGCTTCAATTGCCTCTCTGCGGTGTGAAGCAGAAATGGCTATAATAATCGGCGCTTCGCCTACTTCGACTTTACCTAGCCGGTGGTGAATAAGGATGTTCTTTACGTTGAACTTCTCTTTAATTGCATTCGCAATATTTTTAATTTCATTTATGGCCATATCTTCATATGACTCAAACTCCAAATAGAGCACTTTCTTACCCATGTTGTCTGCTCTCACCGTGCCGACAAAGATATTTACACAGCCACTATGATCTGACGTAATTCTTTTGAAGCATTTTTCAACCTGAAGCGGTTTATCAGTTATCTTTATGTCAATCATATCGTATTAGTTAACCGCCATTAGTGGGCGGTATTATTGCTACCTCGTCGCTATCTTTGATTTTGGTCTCGTTCCTGGAGTACTCTTTATTAACTGCAATCATAAAATTTGATGCTTCTTGTAGTCTCGGATATTTTATAATCAAAATTTGTTTTAATTCTTCTGGATAAACACAATCACCATCTATTTTTAATGAAACTTGGTTACCACCCATTAAATCTTTTGCCATTCCAAAAATTAAAACCTTTATAGTCATTAATTGTTAGTTTATCAAAGTTGTCTCTCAGGGACTATCTTTGCTTAAAGAGTCTACTATTGTCGGCATAGCAAGTATCTGGCGGCATCTCTTGTCCTTGATATAACTGTGGTTGTGTTTAGGATTATAATCGGGCTAAATGCTAGACTTCGACCACAGTTGCGGTACCTTGTCCTTGATGGAATCAACAGTACTCCAACAGATACAGAATGCACCTAAAACAGCACCGATTCGCTGGTGCCTGTACGCTCGAAAATCAAGCGAACAGGATGAACGGCAGGCTCTTTCCATAGAGCAGCAGATCAAAGAAATGCTGCTTCTAGCCGAACACTGGAACATTGAAATCAGTGAAATTCGCAAAGAAAGCCATTCTTCCAAGGAGTCAGGTACCCGGCCAGTCTATAATCGGCTGATTAAGGACATTAAGCTTGGCTATTTTAGCGGGATTGTGACGTGGGCTCCTGATCGTCTGAGCAGAAATGCTGGAGATTTGGGCATTCTGGTGGATTTAATGGACCAAGGTAAGTTAATAGAGATTCGTACTCATGGCCAAACCTTCACTAACTCACCAAATGAGAAGTTCCTACTGATGATTCTCGGTTCCCAGGCCAAGCTGGAGAACGATAACAGGGGTATGAATGTTATACGAGGGCTACACAACAAAGCTGCCAACGGCTGGCGGCCTGGCGTAGCGCCAGTAGGCTATCTGAATAATGGGCTGGGTGAAGAGAAAATAATCGTTGACCCGGAGAGGTCACCAACCATTATTGAAATGTTCGAGCGAGTCGCCAAATCAGCCTGGACTGGCCGTGACATCAAAAGATGGCTGGATGAGATAGACTTCCAGTCAAAACATGGTAACCGACTCGGCTTAAGCCACATTTACCGAACTTTGAAAAATCCATTCTATTACGGTGAGTTTCAGTACCCTAAAACCAGCGAAACTATGCACAAAGGTAAACACCGACCAATTATTAGCAAGGAATTGTTCGACGAGGTACAAATTCAGCTAGCGGTTGCGCCCAGAGCACCGACCGGTAGCAAAGAATTTAGCTTTACCAAGATATTGAAGTGCGGTAACTGTAAAGCTGGCATTACGGCCGAAGATCACCTGAAACGGCTGGAAACTGGCGAAGTTAGGCGCTACGTGTACTACCATTGCGGCAGAACCAGTGATCTGGATTGTATTGAACCCTATATCCGCGAAGCAGACCTCATGGTTGAGCTTCTAGGCCTAATAGACAAGCTAGAGCTGGATGAAATCGGCGCTCAAGCCCAGTTCAAAGAAGAACTGGAACGATACGGAAAATTCAACGTAATACTAGGGCAAACTGGCAAAGCGCTAGTAAATAAGCCAGCGATTGATCTAAAATCTTATGCGAAATATGTGCTGCAAAACGGCACCAAAGAGGAAAAACGCGAAATTCTCCAATTTGTTACCGGCGAACTGTTCCTCAAAGACAAAAAGGTCTATATCGAGCGAAAACCGAGGCCTAAAAAGTTTAACTAAGTTAGTTCGAATCGCATCGCCCTAGTAAACGGGAATGGGTGTTTTATAACGTTTTGAGCTAAATTAAAAGACCCAACGCACCTCTTATATGTCTTTAGGTG
>CAZXDL010000015.1:0-7128 GCA_964639505.1 uncultured Candidatus Saccharibacteria bacterium
AAATAGTTGAAATCTCAAAATTTGTGGTATAGTGTCTTTTAGTACAAATAAAAACAAAAATGCACGCATTAAGGAAGAATCAATGAATATACAGTTATCCGGTGGGCTCGGTATCGGTCCTACGGAATTATCAGCTTTTGACCAGGCACTAGTTCATGCCGGTGTGGCAAACTTTAACTTAATTTATTTGAGTTCAGTATTGCCGCCAAATAGTAAAGTTTCTATTGCAGATAAACCTGAAAAACCAGAGGGCGAATGGGGTGATCGCCTCTATGTCGTGATGGCGCAAAAGCGTACTTCTCAGCGTAATCAAGAAGTTTGGGCAGGGATTGGTTGGATCCAAGACCCTAAGACTAAGGCCGGCTTGTTGGTTGAGCATGAGGGGCATAGCGAAGCTGAGGTGCGGGCTGATATTCGACATTCTTTGATGGCTTTGGCTGCTAACCGTGGTATTGAAATGAGCGCTCCACGAATGCATGTCGTCGGCGGAAAATGCGCAGATTTACCAACTTGCGCTTTGGCTGTAGCCGTATTTGAATCAACCTCTTGGCGCACCGCCAAAAAGGACAAACTACCTGCTTTTAAACTAGCCCGCGCCGCCCGTTAGAGCGTATACTACAACTATGCCAAAAATCGCAATCATCGAAGATGACCAAGCCATAAGCCAGATGTACCGCTTCAAGTTTGAAGGCGAAGGCTACACGGTAGAAACAGCTGATAATGGCAAAATCGGCCTAGAGCTAGCCGAGCACATGAAGCCCGATATCATTTTGCTCGATATCATGATGCCCGAGATGACGGGCGATGTCATGTTGGGTGAACTCCGCAAACAGCCTTGGGGCAAAGATATCAAAGTTATTATCCTGACCAATATGGGTGAGCAAGAAATCCCACCTGTCGTAAAAGAACTTGGCGTTAGTGGCGTGATTTTGAAGGCTGACATGACTCCTAAGCAAGTTGCCGAAATCGTCAAAAAACAACTCGCCTAGTTTTAAACACTGATCTGTCATAATAGGCTTATGAAAATTGCTATTTTGGGGTATGACGTCGAGGGAAAGGCTTCTTACGATTACTTTGCTAAGGGCGATCATGAGATAACAATTTGCGATCGTAACCCTGATATCGAAGTACCGGAGGGAGTGGATTCGGTGCTTGGTGATGGCTATCTAGATAATTTGGATCGTTTTGATCTGTTGGTGCGCACCGCTGGCCTCCAACCGCGTAAGATATTAGAAAAAAACCCTAATGTTGCTGATAAAATTTCTTCGCATATAAATGAATTTTTACGGGTTTCGCTGACTAAAAACATCATTGGCGTCACTGGCACTAAGGGTAAGGGGACAACAAGTGCGCTTATTACCAACATGCTCGAGGCGACTGGCCACACAGCACATCTTGGCGGCAACATTGGACTGCCACCCCTAACCTTTTTAAACGAATTAAACGAGTCTGCTTGGGTCGTGTTGGAATTATCAAGTTTTCAATTAATTGATCTACAGTCTTCGCCTCATATCGCTGTCTGCGTGATGGTCGTGCCCGAACACCTCGACTGGCACCCAGATGTCGATGAGTACACTCAAGCTAAAGCCCAAATGTTTGCCCATCAAACGCCTCAAGATATTGCCGTCTACTTCGCTGATAATGAAACCTCTAGGCAAGTCGCCTCGGCCAGTCCAGGTCAAAAAATCCCATATTTTGCTAAACCAGGCGCCGTTGTCGAGCACGGCGCGATCACTATTGATGGTCATGAAATATGCAAAACTAAAGAGTTGCGCCTGCTAGGTGAGCATAACTGGCAAAATGTCTGCGCCGCCATCACGGCAGTATGGCAAATTACACAGGATGTTGAGCGAATCCGTTTTGTCTTAACCAATTTTACTGGCCTGCCACATCGTCTCGAACTGGTACGCGAGCTAGAGGGAGTACGCTACTACGATGATAGTTTTGGCACAACGCCTCAAACTGCCTTAGTCGCTTTGCAAGCTTTTGACGAACCAATCATCGCGATCTTAGGTGGCCGCTCAAAAGGCATCCCGTTTGATGAGCTCGGCAAAGCTGCTGCTCAAATTAAAAATCTCAAGCATGTTATCGCGATCGGCGAAACCGGTCCAGAAATTGCAGCTGCGCTGCGGGCCAATGGTTTTGATAAGATCACCGTCGGCGCCGACAATATCGAGGAAATCGTCAATCAAGCGCATGAGCTAGCTTCATCTGGCGATATTGTATTGCTGTCAGCCGCTTCAACCAGCTTCGACATGTTTAAAAATTATAAAGAACGCGGCGAAAAGTTTACTGCAGCTGTGCAAGCACTCGTTTAAGCTGCTCGATAATTGCCTCAGTTGGCTGAATCACGGTAGCTTTGCCCTTCGCGATCTCGTTTATCTCGTCTTCAATCCAATGAAAATGCGTGCAGGCTAATACGATAACGTCGGCATTTTGATCAAGTGTGTGGCTGATGCGCTGGCTGATCTCGTGCTCGTTAACCGCGTTTTCTTCGATCATTAGCGGCCAGTCGCCGCACTCTGGCTCGAGCACAGTGATTTCTTTGGCGTATTGGTTTTTTAGCCATTTATAACGCTCGCTCTTGAGGGTCGCTGGCGTCGCGCAGACCGTGATTACCCCTGTTTTGGTCATTTGGGCGGCCGGTTTTATCATGGGCTCAATCCCAATTAGCGGAGTCGTAAACTTTTGTCGTAAATCATTTATCAGCGTCGTAGTGACAGTATTGCAGGCGACGACGATCACGTCGCAGCCCTCTTTTATCATGTCTTCAAAAATTGGCACCACAAAACCAAGTATTTCTTGGGGCTGCCTAGTACCATATGGCACATGCTCACGGTCTTCGCGCAAAATGACTTCTGCCTCGGGCAACGCCGCACTGATAGAGTTGGCCACTGATTGTCCACCTACACCAGAGTCAAAGACACCAATTTTCATTTTGCCTGTGTTGCAGCCACGCGCTCGGCTGCCCGAATAACGTTATCAAATAGCGCACAAACCGTCAGCGGACCAACACCACCTTTTACTGGTGTAATTGTTAAGTCGTCGCGCTCTTCATAAACTTGTGGTGCGACGTCGCCGACCGTCTTGCCGCCTTCACTGGCCACGCCGGCATCGACAACTACAGCGCCGTGCTTCAACATGTCAGGCTTTATCAGCCCATGCACGCCAGTGGCTGTTACGATGACATCAGCCTTTAGGCATTCAGCTTTAACGTCTTTGGTTTGTTTATCGGCTATAGCCGGAGTAATTCCCGAAGCCAACAATAATTTCTCAAGCGGGGCACCAACCAATTTGCCACGGCCAACCAATAAAACTTTCTTATTATCGAGATCTATGTTGTAGCCCGTTAGTAACCACAAAATCGCCAAAGCCGTAGCCGGGTCAAACTTTGGATCTTGGCCAAGTCCGTCAACATCTTTGTGGGCAGGGACTAACTCTAAAATTTCTTTTGCTTCAGACATGTCCTCTAGCGGCAGCTGCACAATTATCGCATGCACGGAATCATCATTACTTAACTTGTTAAGTAATTCTCGTACATCTTTTTGGTGAACTTTATGAATGTCGACATCGATCAAAATATCGGCGCCATAACGCTTTTTCATACGCATGTAGGTGGCGATTACAGGGTTGTCTTCGGCAGTAGTTACAATCGCAAGCTTAGGCTCTATTCCGTGCTCTTGCCGAAGCACACGGACTTGCTTCGCCTGCCGCTCTTTGATAAAACCGGCCAATTCTCTACCATTCAATAGTCGCATTACCCCTATTGTAACAAAGCTTCCGCACTTGCCAAAACAGAGGTAATTTGCTAAAGTTCTGGTTTGGACGACGCTTCGCTCGCGTCTACAAAATATGCCACTGGCATATTTCGGGGCCAGTAGCTCAGCTGGTTAGAGCACCTGCCTCTTAAGCAGGGTGTCGAGGGTTCGAGTCCCTCCTGGCCCTCCAATCATAAGCATCGTGAAAGACTTCTTAGGGGGTCTTTTTTGTTTGTTATAGTTATTGCTATGAATAGTCAGCTGCAAAACACTTTAGTCGAACATCTCAATTCAAACTGGCAAACTAACCCTGCAATTAGGACACTCGTTCACGATTACACAAAGTATCATGCTGTTTTGGTTATCACTGGAGGAATCGTGTTATTAGTTTCCCTAGTCCTGACCGTTTATTTCTGGCTTAGATTTAAGAAAGTGGCTAAAATCCGCAAATTTAAATGGCCATTTGAAAAGAAGGTGTACTTTGCTCTTGGCTCAGTGTTAACCATTTTTTGTTTATTTTTTGCATTAGTATGGGTTGCTAATTTATCTACAGCGCTTAAGCCGTTACCCGGCTTAACGACCCTCGCGAGCTACACTGCGGTACCAAGTGACAGTGTTAGCGGTAAAGCACTGATTAACTGGGTAGAGTCTGGCAGCAAAACATTTCCACCTGCGCTTAAGGCTAAGGTTCAAGATCGTATTGAGTGGCAACGACCCAAGGCGATTATTTGCGGGATACTACTTGTCGTTTTTATTATTGGGACGATTCGGGTTTGGGACTATCTAATTACGAAGTCGAGAGATAGCGATTCGGAATGGACAATTAAAGATAGGGTGCTAATTCTTGGTGGTTCGGCAACATTTGTTTGCTGTCTTCTTTTAGCAATAATGGTCGTTGCGAACACGCAAGGTGCAATAGGCCCTATTACTATAAGTCTGTTGGGTGCCGGAAACTAAGTAGAGACAAACAATAGCTGGATTTCTGTTGCGATAGCGTACAACGTGTTCCCCAAGTGTTGACCTATCAATTTTTTTAGTTTACTGTAAACTTCATGACTGATGTTATTCCCGAGTTTGAGAGGACTCCGCGAACATTAACCGAACGCGGCCCTAAACTAGAAGCAATAGCCGATAGATTAATGCAAGAGTTGCCTGTTCGGTGTATAGACTGTCCAATTGCGTTTTCTCTTCGCTGTGCCATATCAGAAGCCGATTGTTGGCTGCCACAGACACCTCGTCCGATACGCGATATCCAGTTCCATGACACTGCTGTTAGCACCTCAATATTATCCTCGACCGCAGAACAAGCGCTTAGAAATATAGTTAAGCGTGCAAATGTTCAGCCTGGGGGTGGACCTGCCGGAGAAGCAGATTCGGTTTGTTGCCAAGATCCACGCGGAATCCAAACTGCTAACTATGACAATTTGTAGCACCCAGATATTCTGGGTGCTACAGCGTCTACCGTGGTCCCTTAGTCCGCTTATGCATAGTTACTGGTTTAGCTTTGGTATACTCACCAGGTGAAGAAGTATCTCACTTTTATCTATCTCGTCCTGTCCATTAGCATTTTGCTTACCTTTGTTTGTTGGTACATCTGGAGTGATGCTTGCCAGCAAGTTCATAATCTAGCACGAGAGGGTGATTCTATCAGTAGTATGTGTGCCGGCGATGGCACACAATTTATTGGAGACTTCATATTCTTTTCAATAATAGCCTCGGCTTATATTGCAATTACAGCTCTGGTTTTTAAGATACTGGGTATTAAGTTAGTTAAAAAATAGTTGCTTTAGCGCTTGCTGTAGCGACTACCACGGCATTTCAAAATGTTTTTAATTTAAGGTCACTTTTTAAGAGCTGGCAGTCGGCTCGAAGCCTTTAAAAGCATCACTCCTACAAATCCGGATATTATTGATGCGGCGAAAACACCTAAAATTGCTGCATTTTGAAAATCGGAATTAGAGTTATAAGCAAGATCGGCTATCAAGATAGATATCGTAAATCCAATACCAGCAATAAACCCGACGCCTAATATCTGTATCCAGTTAACACCTCGGGGCTTATGAGCGATTTTTAGTTTTGCCGAGATCCAGCCTCCCGCAAAAATACCGACCGGTTTTCCGATAAATAAACCTAGGGCAACACCAACAAACACCATAAGTCCATTCCCATGCGACAGTGATACCTTACTAAAATCAAGCCCCGCATTTGCAAATACAAAGAGTGGGACTATTAGAAATGCAGTTACAGGAAGCAACATATCTTCTACGATTTCAGATCCTTGCAAATTCGATGCATTCGCACGCCTAGTGGTAAGAGGGGCGATAATGGCGATAATAACACCCGCAATCGTCCCAGTAATGCCTGCCATAAGTAAGCAATACCACATAGCAAACCCAAACACGGCAAAGCTCACTAGTCTCAGCTTTTTTGACCTTGCATATATTAATAAAATGCTTAACCCTATCGCCGCCATTAAAAAGAACATGTTGGTTGGCCGACTGTAATATAAACCAATAACGGTAATAGAAATTATGTCGTCAATTATTGCGACGGCAAGTAAAAATATTTTTAGATTTCTCGGTATTTTTCTACCTAATAACCCGATCACACCAAGTGCAATTGCTGTATCTGTAGAAATTGGGATCGCCCAACCAGTGCTCTCTGGCGGGTAGGGGTTTAGTGCAGAAAATATCAGGGCGGGCACAACCATACCACCAATTGCACAAAAAACTAAAAATGATGCCTTCTTCCATGATCTTAGTTCTCCATCAATAAATTCACGTTTTATCTCTAGAACAACTACTAAAAAGAATATGGCCATTAAGCCTTCGTTTATCCAATGCTGGAGATCAAAAGTAATTGCACCGAGTGTGAAGTCTTGTTGTAAGAAGCTAAAATACGCACTTGACCATTTGCTGTTGGCTAAAATTAACGCGGTTATAGCAGCGATAAAAATAAGAATGCTGCTGCGTCTTTCCTCTTTGAGAACATACGATAAGACGTTGCGGGGAGCTAACTTTGAGATTTTTCTTTTTTGGCCCATCTGTAGCTACATCTTAACATTTGTTTAATTAAGCATGGGCATGATTGATCTTTGCTAAAATCAACCTATGTCAGACTCAAGGCAATCCTATAATCAAAGGCAGTTGGCTTTCCAAGAGTTAGTCATTGGAACTCTTATTTACACTTTGGTACTTGGACTTTTCAACGATTACACCTCGATCGTTTACGCCAAAAGCTTTTCGACGATATTTTTTGCATCGATAGTTTTAGAGATTCTCACCTATATCGCCTTTCAATTAAAACGAAAAGTCATTAAATGGCTGGGTCGACACGACGGCACAATCTATAAATTTTTGAAATTTCTCGG
>CAZXDL010000015.1:7228-15101 GCA_964639505.1 uncultured Candidatus Saccharibacteria bacterium
TACATAACCTCACTTTTTACGATGGCTGTGCTCGATGCGGCCTGGCTCGGTCTAATTGCCCCGTCGTTTTATAAAAAGCATATCGGCTTCTTATTGGCAGACAAACCAAATTGGTTTGCAGCGGTAGCTTTTTATCTGATATTTATTTTGGGAGTTACAGCTTTTGTGGTTTACCCAGGCTGGAAAGACGCGCATAGCCTGATTAAAGTCGCTGCGCTTGGTGGATTATTCGGTTTGGTGACATACGCTACATACGATCTTACTAATCAGTCCACCATAAAAAATTGGCCAGCCGTAGTAACAGTTGTTGATATCATTTGGGGAATAATAATAACCGCTGCCGTTTCTGTTGTAGCTGTCTCGATACTTAAAGCTATCATTAAATAAGTCCATGCCCAGCGAATTGCTTAACACGTTAAGTTTTACGACGATTGTTGTTTGGGTTTATATGTCAATCTGGTACATCATCGCTTTAATTATTAAACGTAATGATGTCGCCGATATAGCTTGGGGGCTCGGTTTTGTAGTTGCCAGCGTAGCCAGTTTACTTTTTACCGGCAACCAGTCCCTGACGGCAGTTTTGACCACCGCTCTTGTACTTATTTGGGGACTTAGGCTGTCGTGGCACATTGGTCAAAGAAATATCAAAAAATCTGAGGATTATCGTTATAAAGCATGGCGTGAACAATGGGGTAAATGGTTGCCTATCAGGTCGTACCTACAAATTTTTATCTTGCAAGGATTGTTGATGCTGATTATTGTTTCCCCTGTTTTGATAATTAACACTTACGCCGAAAGCGGTGTTTACCCTGTTGTCGTTATCGGTGCGATTGTATGGCTCGTTGGATTTATATTTGAGAGTGTTGGCGATAGGCAGCTCAAAAACTTCCTTCGAAATCCAAAAAACAAAGGTAAGTTAATGACCGAGGGGCTGTGGCAATACTCTAGGCATCCTAACTATTTTGGCGAAATTACTCAGTGGTGGGCGATCGGGCTTATCGCCCTTTCGTGCAGCTATGGCTGGCTCGGTTTAGTCGGACCAGCCATGATCACCTATCTTATAGTTAAGGTTTCGGGAGTGCCATTACTCGAGAATAAATACGCCGATCGGCCCGACTTTAAAGCCTATAAACTCCGCACCAGCATGCTAATCCCCCTCCCCCCAAAAAATGGATAAAGTAGATTACAAAAAAGAACTCAAGCAGTTTTATGCCGCGAAGGTTGGCAAGCCAGTTGTGGTGCAGGTTCCAAAGATGAACTTTATTATGATTGACGGCAAGGGCGACCCTAATACTAGTCAGCAATATATCGACGCAATTCAAACCCTTTACCCAGTTGCCTATACGATTAAGTTCACCAGCAAAAACAAATATGGCAAAGATTTTGGCGTTATGCCGCTTGAAGGATTGTGGTGGACCGAGAATATGGCAGATTTTTCCACCGATGATAAAAGCAATTGGCTTTGGACGGCCATGATCATGCAGCCCAATGATGTAAGCGAGGAACTTTATAAGCAGGCAGTCGAGCAGGTTCGGTTGAAACAAGCTCCCAAAGCAATCGACAAGATACGCTTTGAGTCGTATGATGAAGGCCGAGCAGCTCAAGTTTTGCATGTCGGTCCATACGCGGATGAAGGTCCAACTATTCAGCATCTCCATCAATTTATTCGCGAACAAGGTGGAGTATTAGAGGAAAGTAATAAGCACCATCACGAAATTTATCTAGGCGACCCTCGGCGCACGGCTCCGGAAAAACTTAAAACTATTATTCGACAACCCTTCTAAATCTCCAAAGTCCGGAGCATTATGTCTTAAGTCTAGGCTTTTTGTGTCTTAGGTCTTTTGGGGTTGGCCACTCAGTGGCCAACTCTATTAGTTTTAACAACAAAAGTCGTCGAATAATTTAATATTTAACCAAACGGGGCACTCTAGACGCCAGAAAGGGTTTTGTATAAAATGCGCTTATGAATAAAAACAAAAAACAATCTGGATTTAGTGCAGTTGAAGGCTTGTTAATATTGATTCTGGTCGGGCTGGTCAGCTTTATAGGATATTACGTTTGGAATGCTAATAAAGAATCGTCGGATATTAGCACTCCTCAAACAACTACATCAAACAAATCCGCGACCGTAACAAAAACTACTAAATTTACAGATAAAGACAATGTATACAGTCTTCAGCTCCCCGAAAACTGGCAAGCAAAATACCTTGAGCCAGTGGCAAATACATCTAACGCATCGGCTAGTGAGCCTTTTTCTGGTTCATTTTTAACTATAATCCCTGGTGATTTTAAAGCAATCGAGGGAGAAAACACCTGGGTAGCTTCGATTGTTGTGGTTGATTTATCGGATAAAGCGACTGATCTTGACGGAAATCCGACCCGCTCGCTGGCTGAATTAAAAAAATCAGTTCTAAATGCATCGGCTGACAAAAACGCCATAAATAAGGACCTGGTCATTAACGGCGCAAAAGCCTGGCGACACGAAGAGAACTTCAAAGATCATAGTGCAACCGGTCCTCCAGAGGTGCTTGGTGGATATCGCGATGTTACCTATTACATATCTAAAGACGATGAAAAGGGCGTGATATTAACAATGCGAGTTTACCAACATGAATCGACAAACTATCAGGGCACAAAAATATCGTCCGCCTATAATTACACTAAATACCTGCCGCAGGTTGAAGCAATCGCTAAGAGCATTAATCTAAATTAAGCTACTTTGGTATACTAGAATATATGAAAAGAATATTGTCTAGCTTATTGTTGAGCCTAACCGCCCTCCTGGTAATAGCTCCAAGCGCGCTGGCTGCGAAACCTTCTACAAATACCGCAAGCAATACTCCACTTGGTATCGACATTTCTTACCCTCAATGTGGCAAGCAAGTGCCTAAGACTCAAGCCTTTGGCATCATTGGCATAAACGGCGGCTTAGCAACCACCACCAACAGCTGCTTAAAAGATCAATTAGTTTGGGCCAACAAATCACTTGGCGGTACTTCTCAAGAAAAGATCCAAGTTTACGTCAACACCGCTAACCCCGGCGGCCTCGGCACTTCATCATGGCCAACTAGCAGTACTTCGCAAAACCCAATCGGGGAGTGTAACGGCGGCGACACACTAGCCTGCGCCTGGCAATACGGCTGGAATCGCGCGAGCGAGGACGTGACTGATCGCTTTACACCAGCTGCAACCAAGGCAGGCATAAATACAGAGCCGGCGCAGTACACTTGGTGGCTTGATGTCGAAACCATGAATACCTGGAAAGCTCCGGTAACTAACTTTAATACCTTGAGCAACGCGACTGTATTAGAAGGCATGGCGGCATACTTCCAGTCAGTCGGCGGGCGAGTCGGGCTTTACTCGACAGGCTTTCAATGGAGTCAGATTGTCGGCAATTCTGTATCAAACACCAGTAATTTAAACGGTTTAAAAAACTGGCGACCAGGTGGAGCTAACTTAAGTACCGCCAAACAAGCGTGCAACGCTTCCCCACTGACCGCCAACGGCACAATCACCTTAACCCAGTACATTTCAAAAAATCTCGACTACGACTATTCCTGCATATAGCAAGCTTCAAAGGTTTGATATACTACCGATATGATCCGATTACTCGCTAGCCTCGTTCTGACTCTGTTGGCAAATACTGTCGGGCTGGTAATCGCCTCGATTCTATTAGACGGTTTCACGATCAACAGCCTCGCCTTTGTAACTGCAGTCTTGATTTTTACAGTTACTGAAGTAGTAGCCGGTCCTCTGCTGGCAAAAATAGCCTTATCAAACGTACCGTCATTGCTGGGTGGTATTGCTTTGGTCACCACGTTTGTCGGCTTGCTGGTTACCGACATCTTTTCTGACGGACTATCGATTAGTGGTGTTTCAACCTGGATACTGGCGACATTGATTGTCTGGCTCTGTGCGTTAATTGCTAACCTGTTGTTACCCTTAGTAATCTTTAAAAAGGCTCTCGACAAAAAACAGGCCAATTCAAAATAGGATCATGTCTGAAATCGATAATTACCTAGATCAGCTTGACCCCTTGCAGCGTAAAGAGTTAGAACAGATTAGGCAGACTGTTAAAACACTCGTACCAGAGGCACAGGAAGTCATCACATACGGCCTGCCTGGTTTCAAATACAAGGGAAAATATCTGTTTGCTTACGGCGGATTTAAAGATCACATGAGCGTATTTCCAGGAGCTGATCCAATCGCCAGTACTCAGCAAAAGCTAAAAGGCTATAAAATATCTAAAGGCACTATTCAGTTCACGCTCAACATGCCTCTGCCAAAAGAAATTATCAAAGAATTAGTTGAAACGCGACTCAAAGCGATCAATGCCAAGTGAGACAAGTTTTTAGAGGCATGTAGGTGATGGTAATATAATAGACAAAATTGAATTGTAGTTGTATAATACAAAACGAATACCGGTGGGAGAAAGCGTTAAAAAGTGGCAAAGAAAGCATCCCCTAAAACCAGCGTCAACGCACTTAAGGCTGAAAACGCCAAACTCAAAGCCGAAAACAAGAAGTTAGCTGCCAAGACCAGTAAAAAAAATTCCGGCAGCTTAGGCCGTACTTTTTGGCGCCGTCTAGGTGTAGGAATCTTAATATTCTTTGCAGTCGTGCTCGTAACGCTCGGTAATATTGTGTTTTGGACTGGCAATACAATAGTAAAACAAGACCGCTTTGTTGCTGCTACCGCTCCTATCATCCAAAATCAAGAAGTTCAGCAGGCAGTCGCTCTGTATACGACAAATCAAATATTTGATAATGTCGACGTCGAGCAAATAACTCAAGATGCACTACCGGAAAAGGCAAAATTCCTCGCCCCACAATTAACCTCACAACTTAAGGGTCAGACAAATTCCCTTTTAAACAAAGCCGTTTCAAGCGATAGGTTCGTCGATCGCTGGAATAAAACCTCTGCCAAGTGGCATGATCGAGTAATTACATTTGCGACCAATTACAAAGGCAACGGTGACATCAGCCTAAATGACATTTATACCCAGGTATCATCTCAACTCTCAACGACTAAATTGTCGTTTTTGGCCAACAAAAAATTACCGCCAAAGGCCGGCAATTTGACTGTAATCAACTCAAAATCTTTACCTACAATTCATCGTGTTATAACCAAAATTGACACCTGGAGAATTTTGTCGATTGTACTCCTGGTCATTACTGTGAGTGCGGCTGTTCTGCTTAGCAAAGGTCGTCAAGGACGCCGCCGCACACTTTACTTGTTTAGCCTTTCTACAGCCGCAGCAATGGCATTAACATTGATCGCTAGGAACGCTGGCATCGAAAATATTGTTGGTCGGGCCGATCCGCAATATGCTGACGGCGTAAGAAGCGCTCTGCAGATTTTAACTCAATCCTTGTTTGTACAAACAGTTACCATTATGGTGACCGCTCTACTAGTTGGTTTTGTAGCCTGGATAACCGGCCAATCGCGATCAGCACTGGCTGTAAAAAATCAGGGTGTATACGTATTAACTGGCCGTGTTCACGAGAGCTTATTTGGCTCGAGCACCAGTAGCGTGGTCAAGTGGTTCCAAAACTACAAACGACAAATTCAGTGGTCAATCGTAGTGGTCTTGACGTTTATGATGCTGATTGTTCGGCTGACTCCCAAGTCGTTAACCATATATGCCACACTCATCCTACTGCTAGTCCTGATCGTTGAGGCTATTGGCGCCCAGCCCGACAAGAAATAGCTAAGCAATCTTTTTATTTGGAATATTCTTAGACAGGATCAGTGATCCACCGGCAAAGACTACGATAAAGAATGCCGCCTCGCGCAAGCCGCCAATCTGCGACTCTTTATAGATTTGGCTGATTTGTTCAGCATCTGACTGTGAAACGCCTTTGCTTACCGCGTAGTCCTCAACCTGCGTCGCACTTACCACCTGAACTCCGGCAGTAGTGTTGTCGCTAATGTAGGTTTTAATGTTTTGCGGCAATGTGGAAGAGTTGATTGAACTGACAAATCCAGCGGTTAGGGAGGTAATCAAAACTGAGCCAATCAGGGCTGTGCCGAGCGACGAACCAAGGTTTTGAGATGTACCCTGCAATCCACCGGCTTGCGACGTTTCTTCTGGCTTAACAGAAGTCATAATAACGTTGCCAATTTGGGACGCTAACAAGCCCAGCCCACCACCTGCAACGAACAATCCAAGACCAAATAAGAATCCCTTTAAATCGGCGTTTATTGACGACAAAATGATCGCCGAGCCTAAAATCAAACAGTACTGTCCCCATTTAATAATTTGCTTGGTTGTGTATTTTATCGCTAATCTGGAGCCGACAACCGACATTAATATCAGACCGATTGAAAGCGGAATAATCTTAACACCCGTCTTTAATGCGTCATAGCCCAGTACAACCTGCAGATAAACTGGAATTACGAAAAACAGCGAGGCAGTGATAAAGTACTGAGCCATGAGCACCAGCAGCCCGGCGCGCAAATGCGGTAGCTTAAACATCGAAACAGAAATTAGCTGCTTGCCATTGGTGGCTTCCAGCTTTTGTTGTCGCTTGTAAAAGAAGCGCAGTATTATCAAACCAATAATAATTAAGTAGGCGACGATTGATATCCCGAATGGTGCGATGGATTGACCAAAAAGTTCCGGCTTACCAGCGGGGATGACCCAACCCCAAGTTTTGCTTTGCAAAATACCGTATACAACCAAAGCCATACCGGAGGCGGACATAATCGCGCTTGGCACATCAAGTTTTTCGGTTGATTTAACGCGCTCCTCTTTTATCTGCCGAGACCAAATAAGCAAAATAATCATCGTGACCGTTTCGGCCGCAAATACGTAACGCCACGACAGATAGGTCGTCATAAAGCCGCCGATTAAAGGTCCGGCTGCGGCCGCAGCCCCAGAAATACCGCCAATTGCCGCGAATGCAACAACTCTATCTTTACCACTGTAATTAGCAGCGATGAGCGCCGCGATCGCTGGGATAACCAGAATCGCGCCTAACCCTTCGATTAGCGACCAGCCAATTAACAGCATTGTTAATGAACCGCTCAATGCGGTTAACAGCGAGCCAATAGAATAGACAACGGAACCAATTCTAAAAGCCTTTAACCTGCCCCAAATATCGCCAAGTCTGCCTCCAGTCATCATGAAGGCGGCCATTGTAAGAGTGTAAAAGGTAATTGCCATCTGTAAACCAGATATGTTTGTATTAAGGTCAGCTGCAACCTCAGACATAGAAACATTCATGACCGTGCTATCAAGCACCATGACAAACTGAGCGATGCACAACAAAATTACAATATTCCACTTTTTCATAAGCTAAGGTTGGAGTTTCCCTTTCCTTACACCCGTTAATCCTAGTATGATACCTCAAGATGGAGCAATCACTAAATAGAATTTCAGCCAGCGCGACATTACACTGCCTAACAGGGTGTGCGATCGGTGAAATATTGGGAATGATTATCAGCACAATCTTGGTATGGTCGACCATGCCTAGCGTCGCATTATCAGTAGGTTTGGCATTTGTTTTTGGCTATAGCTTCAGTATGTTCCCACTTATAAAGCATGGCATAACTTTTCGTAAAGCTCTCAAGTTGGCGCTGATTGCTGATACTGCTTCAATTTTAACGATGGAAATTGCCGATAATGCTTTTATACTAGCAGTGCCAAACGCAATACACGCCAGCCTAGGCAGCATGCTTTTTTGGGTCAGCCTAATCCTGTCTTTAGCCGTGGCATTTTGCGTGGCTTTTCCGATAAACAGATATCTTATCGCTCGCGGCAAAGGCCACGCAGTTATGCATAAACACCATCACTAAAATAAATAAAACGGTGGATCAAATAAATTTGCGAGTATAAAAGCACCGATGAAAATGCCTAAGGTGTCAGCGA
>CAZXDL010000015.1:15201-16611 GCA_964639505.1 uncultured Candidatus Saccharibacteria bacterium
AAATAAGCTTCGTCTTCAGGGATATCCCATGGCATCTCGCCATCCTTAGCAATTCCCCTTTTTTGATCAATTGCCGCGATTAGTCGAATCATTTTAAATCGTCCTGTCTAATTTGGCCAAGCAAATAAAACGAGCCAGTAATTATCAGTACGCTCTCGGGGCATCTTAAAAGGGTGTGTAATGCTAATTGATGGTCTGGGATAGACTTAGTTTTAATATCAAATGACTTAAATACCGCCGCAAGTTCGTCTGAGTTCATCGATTTGATAGGTAAATCTTGCGAACTCTCGAAGCTTGTAGTTATAACTCGCGAAGCAATTGGTTTAAGTATTGGCACGAGTTCCTTAAATTCTTTGCCATCTTTTACGCCTATTAAAATTGCCGGTTTTATATCAGGATAAAGCTCTCTAAACCTAGCTATGAAGGCAGTCATTTTTTGTACATTGTGAGCGCCGTCCATTATGAGAGTTTTGTCGCCTATTTTTCTGATATCCATCCGTCCAGGGACAACAATCCGCTTGGTTTCTTCTAATTCTTTACTTGTTAAGTATCTAAGATTATCCCTTTCGCCTAAGTATTCATAAACTGTGTGTGCTAGGTGCCAATTTCGCTTTTGGAAATCGTTTGGATGAAAGTCGTCAATCACTTTCAGTTTGCCCTGCATAGCCAGAGTTTTAGTCTTTATCACATCCATAATTTCCTTGGTCTGTCGGTATACAAAAACAACATTACCCGGCTGAATGATGCCGGCTTTTTGCTGAGCTATTTCAGCCAACGTATTACCGAGAATCCCAACATGATCAAAACCGATATCTGTAATCACGCAGACTTTGTCAGCATGATTGATGACATTGGTACCGTCCTTTAAGCCGCCTAAGCCGACTTCAACTACTGCGTATTCCACCTGTTGTTCGGCGAAATACCAGTACGCGAATGCCACGACTGTCTCAAACCAAGAAGGCTTGACTGGACTTTTAGCAATAAGCTCAAGAAACACACTAATTGATTCGCAAAAATCTTTTTCACTGATCGGCCGGCCGTTTATTTGGACGCGTTCATTTACGTGGTCGATGTGAGGCGAAATCGTTAGCCCAGTCTTATAGCCGCCTTTTGTAAGCAGCTCAGCTAAATAATAAGCTGTCGACGTCTTGCCAGAAGTGCCAGCAATGTGAATCACACGCAGTTGATCTTGCGGATTATCTAAATATTGCATAAGGCGACGCATGTTGTCCAACGAGTATTCAACGCGTGAATTTTCGTAAAACCGCGATAGATATTTGCTGACTTGCGCGAAGCTGGTTAATTGTGGCACTAGGGTCCCCTGTTCTACTCTGTTAAAATAGTATACGGCATATGCGCCCGTAGCTCAGCGGATTAGAGTACTTGGCTTCGAACCAAGGGGTCGCAGGT
>CAZXDL010000016.1:0-5259 GCA_964639505.1 uncultured Candidatus Saccharibacteria bacterium
GTTTTTATTTGTACTAAAAGACACTATACCACAAATTTTGAGATTTCAACTATTTATTTACAGGGGTAATCGTATACTTTTTCAAAACTTCAGAAGGTCGCAATGTCATCTTATGCTCTCGAAGTTTCTCAATTCCTAAATCCATCTCAATATTTAATTTTTTAACATCTTCGCTAACTGCTTTTTTTGCAACCTCATGATGTAAAAAGTCAGAGATATAGGGTAATTCATAGTTTGCTTTGAGGTGGTGCAACACGTAATATTCTTTGTTTAGTGGGCGGTGATAAACCATGAAACCATGAAGCTCTTTGTCCACATATACGGCCAAGTTTTTAATGTCCAATTGACTTGCATTACTGAAAGTTTGAGTAAGCGCTTCGTGCTCGGTGTTCTCGGGATCGTTCTCTGGTTTGTTTTTGGTCTGCCACTCGGAGATAGACTTAAATAGCTGATCTTGAATATCACCCAGTGACAGGTCAAGTTCTCTAATTTCCAACTGTCTATTTTCGACAGTTCTGTGGAAACGTTTGATCTTTTTGCGCAGAGTCTTATATTCAGGGCCTTCAAGGGCCGCAAAGGCCGAGCTATCTAAAATATATTCGTTGTAATCAGTCTCTTCGATAATTTCTAGTCCGGACCTATCTTTGATCTCGATAACCACAAACTCAGGAATATGTACGAGCTTTTGCTTACGCTGGTTATCTTTAAGATACTCAAAGAGTTTTTGAATTGCATCATCCACGTTGGTTTTACCTACAAGGCTTAAGCCAGAATTATCTTCATCGTGGAATAGATTGTAATCAATTACTAAATTTCCATTTAATAATGAAACCGAGAGTTTTTCACTCACATTCCACCAGATCTGTAAGGTGGCAAAAGATATGTCTGAATAAGGGGTATATGGGCTAATAGCCTGGTTATACGGATCCTTGAGTTCAATCGTGAGAGGAATAAATTCTGGAAAGTCTGGCAACATACACCCCAAGTATAAAACAAGACCCCTATATTCATGTCAGACAAAGCTTGTGTTAATATTGACATGTAGAATCCTTAATGGATAATTGAATTAAACATCATGATACAAAAAAACAAACTTCAAATTGCTGTCACGTTAGTATATTTTGGTTTTCTTGGCTGGTGGATTAGCTTCCAAAGCGTCGTTGAAGCTCAGGGCTCATCAGTTAACTGGTTTGAAAATACCTATGGCCTAGTGGCACTTACTGGAGCAATTATCGGCTTTATTGCTATGAAAAAGTGGGGTGGTCTCAAGACAGTTCTAGGAAAAGCATTGTTTTTCTTTTCGCTAGGTCTATTGGCTCAAGAGGCGGGGCAGTTAATATCGAGTTACTATACGCAAATCGCGCATACAGATTTGCCTTATCCTTCTGTTGGAGACATCGCGTATTTTGGAAGTGTGATCCTCTATATTATTGCTGCGCTCTATCTAACAAAAGTGTCGGGCGCAAAGTTCTCACTTAAGGAAACGAAGGGGAAATTAATAGCAATTTTTGTGCCAGTTGTGCTGCTCGCAATATCTTACACGGTTCTTCTAAAGGGCTATAGTTATGATACTTCCCACGCTATGACAGTAGTTTTGGATATTGGTTATCCTGTTGGGCAAGCGATATATATATCTATTGCCATCACCGCATATCTTTTATCACGGAAGCTACTTGGCGGTTATATGAAGGCTGGAATTCTACTTGTTATTTTTGCTCTCGCCGTTCAATACATTTCTGACTTCTCTTTTATTTACACAGTTCACAGGGGTACATATGTTCCAGGTAAGTTCGTTGATCTGCTTTATCTGACATCGTATTTTCTGATGGCTACGGCGATGATTAAATTCCTGAGCATCTATACTGGTTTGAAAGCTAAGACTGCGGTTTCCGCTGAAGCATCTGAAAAACCTGCTGAGAAGGATGAAGCTAGCTCGGAGAAAGAGGCATGAGCATGGATGTCTATGAGCAGATTGCTGTTAAGATCATTTCTGGGCAAGAGGCAATTATTGGCCCTGTGGCTGTTGAGCAGGCTCAGCGGGTTTCTAATCTTAAAGTTAATTGGGACAAAAAAGAAGTTGAAGTCGGTGGCAATAAGGTAAAAGTCATCGAAGATCTGATTAATAAGTACAAAGAGTTGTTTGGCCAAATCTCGGTCGAAGTTTCTAAACAGGCTGCTGCCGGACTAATGGCGCAATTGCCGGCTAATACTCTGCAAGAAGTGCTGAAATAGGCCAGGAGGGTGGGCTAGATGCCTGAAGACGTCGAAACCAAACCGGCTCCGGCTGCTAAGTCGGCTAATCCTTTTACTAAGCGCAAACAGCTCGAGAAGGATATTGAGCATGTTACCGAGGAGATGTATCGGCGCAATAAGGAGTTGGCTGATACTAACCGGACTTTATCACTGCTTCAAACAATTGACGCTATTGTCTTGGAGTCGCACGCTAATCTTAAGGATGTTTGTGAGCATATAACAGAGGCGATCACGCAAGCGGCTGAGTATGCTTTTGTTGGTTTATTTACCAAGTCAAACCATGATCGAGAAGAGTTGGTGCTAAATGGCTGGAGTGGTAAAGACTTCTTGGGGCACAACTTGGCCTTATTGATTAGGCGGCCGATTCATCTGGCGCTATCTGATGAGTGGCTGCACCACCCTGACAGCAAACGGCTTTTATCACTCGAGGAGCTGACCCCTAAGGAGTTAACCCAATACGTGGATTACCCCGAAGAAAGCATCCAGCGCGTCATGCATAAGATGCCACTCAAGACTTTATATGAGGTAAAACTGGTGGTGCGACGGCATCTTGTAGGCGTCTTGGTGGTGGGTTTTTATGAGCCTGCTGCTCAGGTTGGTGAAGCTCAGACGCTATTAATTGACCGTTTGAGTGAGAGTATCGGCGTGGCGCTAGATAACAAATTGCTGTTTGAGGAAAACCAGCACATCGTGCGTCAGCTGCGCGTTTCAAATAACAAGCTACGCGAGCTTGATGAGGCCAAGGATGACTTCGTTAGTATGGCTTCGCACCAGCTGCGCACTCCGTTGACCTCTGTTAAAGGCTATGTTTCAATGGTGCTGGAGGGCGACGCCGGCAAGATTAAT
Organism: uncultured Candidatus Saccharibacteria bacterium; assembly: GCA_964639505.1. GTDB lineage: Bacteria > Patescibacteriota > Saccharimonadia > Saccharimonadales > UBA4665 > CAZXDL01. Next base: position 3,100 of record CAZXDL010000016.1, read on the forward strand.
GAAGCCCAGCGCAAGCTGTTGACGCAGTCTTATTACAGTTCCCAGCGGATGGTCTATCTGATCGCTGATCTGTTAAACGTGTCCCGCCTGCGTACCGGTAAATTCGTCATCAATAACGCCCCTGTTAATCTAGCTAATCTGGTAGAAGAAGAAATTGCTCAGCTTAAAGAAACCGCTGCCAGCCGGAATTTGACCCTGACTTATGATAAGCCGAAAGATTTCCCTGAGTTAATGCTAGACGAGACTAAGATTCGTCAGATTGTGATGAACTTTTCAGATAACGCCATCTATTACACCCCTGCCGGCGGCAAGATCGATATTAAGCTGATTGATTTGCCGACCACTGTTGAGCTGCGGGTGGTTGACAATGGAATCGGCGTGCCCAAGAGCGAACGGCCGCATCTGTTTACCAAGTTTTATCGCGCCGGCAATGCTCGCCAAGCTCGACCCGACGGCACTGGGCTTGGACTATTTATGGCTAAAAAGGTGATTATTGCCCAAGGTGGCGCCCTGATTTTTGAAACCAAAGAAAACAAGGGCAGCACGTTTGGTTTTGTCTTTAGTAAGGCCAAAATGGCAGTGCCCGCCGGTTATGTACCTGAGAAACCCAAGGATGTGGCACCAGGGGCCACCCCAGCGGAAACTGAAGTTAAAAAACCCGATACCGAAGCCAAGGCTGAAGCCGAAAAAGTAGAAACCGCCACAAAAGAAGCCGACCAAAAATAACCATAAAAGGTAATTGACAAATCTACACTTTTAATGTAGAATACCTTTTATGTCACCTTCACCTGTAGAAATTGCAGAACTCGCCACCGTAGCTGGCTACGGGGTTGGCCTGATGGCCGAGCAAATAGCTAGCCACAAGGCTGCCGAAAAACAAGCTCGTCTATCTGACAGTGCTATGCTTTCGCCAGCTGCCGAACAGGGTGTTTCATCTCGTTTATCAAATGTTGCACATTTGGCTGGTCGTTACGTGTTGGCGCCCTTAGCTTTAACAGGCGCCGTGGCAGCCGGTACCTCAGCATTGGGCTGGACTAAATCCGAGCCTGCCAAGCCAACCACTCCAGGCCTTGAAGTCGTTGTCGACCACTCTGGCGCAACTCAACTTGACTTTGGAGCCAAGCCGGCTGTTGAGCAGGTCGATGGTTTAGTAAGAGCTATCGGTGATCGTAAAGTAAAAGGCGAGGCATTGGTTGCTGGATCAGGCACAGTGCGTAGTTTCACATTTGCCAAAGTCAGCAAAGACAAGCCCTTTGGCGACGCGCCACTGAGTCAAGCCACCGGTTTAGCTCTTGACCGTGCCGCACGAGTCGATGCTTCAAACAGCACCAGCACCAAGGCTAATTCAGGGGTTGTAGTCATTACAAATGGCAACACAATCGGCAGTTCCCAGCACCTAACTAAAACTGCTCGTGACAATGAAACCCCCATATTTATCGTAAACGTCGAGAAACAGGGAAAAAACAACCCTAAAAAGGTAGCTGATCTGCAGCAAATTGCACGTCATACGCACGGCCGATACTGGGCAGCTAACGAACTTAACGTAGATAAGGTTATTAAAGAAGTAACCAACACCTTGGCGCCTGAGACCCCAACCGCAGAAGTACCGGGCAAAGATTTGTTGAAAATTCTAGGTGGCTTGAGCCTGATAGCCGGAATAGGTTATTTCCGTCGACGTAAAAATTATGCATTGGGCACACGCCCGGGAGGAATTTAAATGAGTGGAATTATAAACGGTGAAGCACCAATAGCTGCTGGCGAGGCAATTAACTACCACAATCGTGGTATGGAGCAGCTTGGCAATGTATTGTACGGTGAAGAGCACGCTAAAGAGGCGGTGCTGGCCTCTCTGGTATTGGGTTCTGATCTGATCCTGTCAGGCCTGCCTGGTGGCGGTAAGAGTACATTAGCTCGTAATGCACATCATCTCGTAAGCGATATTCCTCGCGAAGACGTCGTCTTGGTTCCAGCTCAACACGATATCAAGGCTACCCAACTTGTCGGTGGTCGAATCGTTACACGGACAGATATAGATGAAGACGGTGAAAAAACTGTTGAAACAGCGACACGCGAAATTGATGGCATCATTACTCCAAGCACCAAAGTCATCCGAATTGACGAGCTAAACCGCGTGAACCCGCTCGCACTTCAGGCTTTGCT
>CAZXDL010000016.1:5359-13153 GCA_964639505.1 uncultured Candidatus Saccharibacteria bacterium
TCATCCGAATTGACGAGCTAAACCGCGTGAACCCGCTCGCACTTCAGGCTTTGCTGCCTGTGCTTGAGACGGGTGAACTCGAAACGACTCAAGGTGTGCAACGACTGGCAAACTTAGTTATGCTGGTTGCGACGCAAAACCCATCAGAGTCACGCCAATCTACCTTTACAGTATCTGACGCTATGGCCTCAAGATTCACGGCCGGTGCACTGATGGGTGAAAAGGGTACTAGAGAGGAGAGATTAGCTCTTGACCGTGCTGTACGTAAATTTACTCCCGAACCAATTGAACCTGTCGTAAGTCTTGCCGGTATTCAAGCTCTTAGGAAATATGCAATTGCTACTGCCGTTGATCCGGCAATGGAAGACAAGATTAGCCGATCAGCGATTAATGTCGCCGACTCTTTGCTAGGCGATTACAAAATTGCCGAAACTGATCGTCGAATCGGCATGCAGATCGAGAAAAACGCAAAAACTCTCGGCGCGATTAGAACAAAAGAACATGTTGTTACTGAGCAAGATTTGGTTGACGCTGTACGCATGGTGTTTGCTGCTCGCTTAGGCGCCTTGAAGCGTACAAATGGCCAAAGTCTTGACGCACACGTCAATGCAGCCGTAAACGGTTAATTTAACAGGGGAAAAGCATGATTTTAATGCCAGAAACCGAAGCCGCTCTGATGCGCGTTGCTGCCAACCAGCAACATACTTTTGGCTTTCATGAAGGTGCTGAAATCGTGGCCGGTGGAATTGGCTTAGATGTCGGCGAAGAAGCCTTTGACCCTGAACTTCACGACGCCGGTGACATTAACCCGCTTTCGATTTGGGAAGGCGTAACCGGTGAGCCGCATGTTGATATTGTCATCCCCGAGCGGCCCCTGTTGTTGCAGGTAATTTTGCACCAGCGCAAGAGTAATCAGGCCGATTTCTACGACATCCAGGCGGCTAAGCGTAGCCTAGCCGAAGTCGCTCATGAGATTATTGGCGAGTCACTGCCAGGTATGACGGACATGTTGCGCAGCTATGAGGTGGGTGAAGCAGCTCAAGCCGAGGCACCGGCACATGTCGAGGCAATTCAGACAAATGGCGACCCATTAGTAGAAGCAAAAACCATCGCAGAGCTGTGCAACAACGGTCTGAGCATTGTGATCAGTGACTTCATGAACCTGCCGCTTGCTCAACAAGACAAAAGGCAGTTTCCAGCTACGGTTGCGATCAAGGCCAATCACCCCTTTGACCTTGCATATCCAGCCGGTGTTGGTAGGCTGCCAACCGCTAATGGTGGTGAGATTGATACGGATAAGCCACGCAAGCTTGACCCTTTTAACGCCGGTTTAACCGAAGCTCACATTAGGACCATTGCTGGTCTCCAGCAAGCTGGCATTCCTGTCGCACAAATAGTATTTAACCGCCGAGATTTCCCTGTTATTGGCTTTGACCCCCAAGCGGCTGACAGTCAGTTAGCTGCCGCTTTAGATAAGCTTGAGCAATAAAATAAAAAAGCATAAAAACAATGTTGACAAAATGCAAATACCGTGATATACTGCTAGTGTTAAAAGTGTTTTGGAAGAAACGATTAATTATTACTTAATTTAGGGAGAACTAAATTATGACACGAATAGGTGAATTTGATCCTCAGTTAGCGTATGCGGGCCCAGCAGGTGCAACTGCGCAGATCGATGCAGGACCAAGCATTGCGGAAGCTCGTTCAGGCTTACAGACTGCTACAGTAGTTGCTGGCGGCGTGGCATTGACGCTTCTTGGCGGAGCTGCTGCTACATTTATAAATAACTCAAACAACCACCCAGGTTCTGGTGTTGGACCAGAGGCTGCATCCGCTGCTACAAATAGCGGTGAAGCATGTGCTGATTTCGTCGCATCAGACGCTGGCACAAACAATCCTGTGAGATTCAACTCTGGCTCGTTTCTCCCTCGAGCCGCTATAACCAGCCCTGATAGTGCTAAGAACTACATCGGCGCACTATTCGCTCAGGGTGGTACAGTCGCTGGTGGTAGCCCAGATACTTTAGCTGCTTTAATGGCAACTTCAGTAATCCCAGGCACTCGCGAAGATGCTAATGATCCTAACTACAATTACATTGCCGCTTTCAATGACCGAATTGCTGCCTACAGCACTGCTCAGGGGCAAGAAGCTGCTCAAGCAGACTGTAAGGAAGCCTACGATTTTGTAACTCAGGTTGCAGAATATACTGATGACTGGGCACAACCGGGCGAACCTGTTTCTGAATTCCGTGCAACGCGTAGTAAAAACTACGAAATTAACGGTGCCGAACTAACAAAGCCTCAGGTCGCAACCAAGGTATTTAAGGGAATTGAACTTAAGCTTCGTAGCACTACTAAAGAAGTAAATGGCCAGGACCTACAAGGTTTCCCAAGCGTCCTAATTACTGAAGAAGGACAGATCTTTGTTAAAGGATTGAAGCCTGCACAAAGTGGTCAAAGCCACAAGCACCGAGGCATTGCTGGCAAAACTGCAAGCAACAATACTCAAGGTGGCGGCAATAAGCTTTCACAAAATCGTGGCAACAACGGCACAAGTACTGGCGGTGGCAGCAACCAAGGCAATCGCCAAGGCAGCAACGGCCACAATAACGGCGGTGGCGGTGGCAACCAACGAGGTAATAGCCCCGAGAACCAAACTGGTTCTAACCAAGGCCCTCACCCTTCACACCAAGGTCCCGAAAACACTCCTAACAGTGGCACACCTACAACCCCAACCCGTACCGAAACAACCCCTCCAACTACCACTACTGCACCTCCACCAAAGACTGAGACTACCCCACCTACAACAACCACAACTACACCACCCCCACCCCCTCCAACCACAACTACAACAACCACTACTGGAGATAAAGGTTCTGGAGGCGAGTGTGTCCCAGTCCCAGGCTACACAACTTGCTAATTAAGGAATGAGGAAGGATATAACTATGAACAAGCCAAATATACTCAATAAACTGACTGCCGGCCTCGTTGCCGTAGCAGCAGGTCTAGTGCTTACTGCTGGTGTTGCTAGCGCGATTCCTTACACGGGTGATACGACTCACGCATCACCAATCCCTGCATTTAATGTCTTTACGGGCGATGTACCTCTTCCAGCACCAGTTGGTGGTGAAGCAGGCTTCTACCAAGGTCGTGCCCCAATTGATAACAACATCAACGATGGCACTACGCCTTTCGGCGACCCAATCAGCACTACATGTAGCAATGGTCAACTGTTGCAGATGCGAGTTTATGTGCACAACGGCGCCAGTGCCAGCGGTAACGACAACGGCAACGGTCCAAGCGTGGCACACGGTACTAAAGTTAAGATTTCATTGCCTACTAACGAAGCTACTAGCTTCAGCTCGAGTGCCACAATCAGCGCTGATAACGCAGCTAGCGTATACGACAATCTAGCGATTAACTGTAACGGTCAGAAGGTTAAGTTAGAATATGTCAACGCCACTCAGTACAGCAAAAACAGCGGTGTTACTCAGCTTAACAGCAATATCTTGGGAGCAGGTGTACCAATTCAGAGCCGATCGGTTTCTGGTGATGTCTGGGGCTGTTGGGATGATCGTGTTTACGTAGTCCTAGTTGTTAAGGTTGTGAAGGTTGAAACTCCTCCGCCAGTAGCTGCTAAGTGTGAAATGTTTAGCATTACAGCTGATAAGAACCGAACAGTGAATGTTAATTCATTCAAGTATAGCGCTTCAAACGCACAGGTTAAGAATGTAGTCATCAACTGGGGTGACGGCAAGTCTACAACTGTTGAAGACGCTACTAAGGTTGTTGGCCAATCTCACCAATATGGTGCTGATGGAACCTACAATGTAACAGCAACAGTTAGATTTACGGTTGAGGGTCAAGCTGACATCGTATCTGGTGGTGCCGGTACATCATGTAGCCAAGCAGTAACCTTCAAGAGCGGTAAAGTTGTACCTCCTCCAACAACTCCAGTCGGTCCAACCACATTGGTTAACACTGGTCCTGGTCAAGTTGCTGGAATCTTCGCAGCCGTAACAGCTGCTGGTACTCTTGGATATCGACGTATGCTTGCTCGCCGCCTCGGCAGCCTGTAACATACTGTGGATAAACACTAGCGTAAACGTCAAGTTTGTGCTACGCTAACAGCAGTTAGATGAGCATGACTGACCGCTCGAAATAGACAAAAACTTAAGCGAAGATCCTCCCAGTAACAGGGGGGATTTTTGCTTATTGCGTAAGGCTTGCGGAGTTGCTAGGGATTTGCCGAAACCGCATCGCTGAGCTTGCAACTTACGCGTGATTCTGTACAGGTTTTGTACTTAGACTTTGCTGAGAATATGTACTTAAGGTTTGTGCAGATGGCCACTGAGTGGCCATCCAGTGGCCAACCCTGCGACCACCCCAAACAAAAAACCGCAGACAGCTCGGCTAGACGCTAATTAACAGATGTGATAAGATGATCCGGCTGCTGCAATTTTAGCAATAACCGTACTTTACCTACTCATGGCCTCATCGTCTAACGGCTAGGACACCAGGTTTTCATCCTGGCAATCGGAGTTCGATTCTCCGTGAGGTCACCATTGTAGCAATTAGGCCGCTTGGCTGCCCGGTGTTTGACCGTAGTTGATCCTTAGCTCAGCATCACCACCTTCTAATACATCTCCGGTAATTTGATCTTCTGGCATCATCACAACACCTTGTTCACGAAGCATGCCTTTATATATCTCAAGTAGCCTTCCGTTGAAGTCAATTTCACCGTCAGCAAATTCTTTGCCTGCTCTTACGTCTTCAGCAACTCTGTCGCGTTGATCCTCTGCGAGCCTTAATAATGTAACAACGCCTAGCTGCATTTTAGGCGCTACAACTGTTTCGTCACCGGCGAATTTGGGAGCTCTTTCTCCGTGCGCCATGATAATCTCCTATCTATTCAAAGATTGATTTTAAATGTTTATTGTTACCCTCTGAAGCCTATTATCCGCCTAGTTTTGCAAAAATCAAGCTGTGAGAAATGTCACGGTCAATCTGTTAAGTTGTATTAAAATTAGTAGATGAAGAAAATTCTTTCCTGGTTAATCGCCTTGGCGGTTCTCTGGACAGGATTTTTAACTATTTATGCCGCAGTACAACAGGCACAACGCAATGACGCCAATAGTCCGCAGATTCAAATGGCCGAAGACACCGCCGCTTTATTAAAAGCCCGTGTTCCGGATTCAGTCTTGCCGGGTCAAAAAGTCGACATGGCTACGAGCTTAGCACCATTTACGATTATTTATGATAAAAAGGGCAATGTTGTTGTTGGATCGGGCTATCTAAATGGGAAAATACCTAAGGCTCCGATTGGCATCTTGCAGGCGTCTAGCGGACCAGAATATAACGCCGTTACGTGGGAGCCGGCGGATAATGTCAGAATTGCTGCAGTCACGACTTCGGCAAATGATTATTATGTCTTGAGCGGTCGCAACTTAGAAGAGGTTGAGAAAAACGAAAATAAGACTCTTGAAATCGTCTTGTTTGGCGGACTGTTTGCGACGCTGCTTGTTGGTGCGGCATATTTCGTGCAACTAGTGCTGCCAGATGACGAAACAACTTTATAATTTACTCTCGGCACGATATACTTCTAGATAAAGCATTAGTGTTAAGGACGGGTGGATGTTTACCAAGCAGACAATTCGCGATGTTGATCTAAGTGGTAAAACGGTTTTATTACGGGCGGACTACAATGTGCCGCTCGAAAAGGGCAAAATTACCGACGATTACCGCATTAAACAATCTTTGCCGACGGTTAATTACATCCTTGATCACGCCAAAAATTTGATCATCTGCTCTCATCTGGGCCGCCCGACTGGTCCGGATGACTCGGCGAACAGCTTGTTTCCTGTTGCGAAGCGCCTGCAACAGCTATTAGATCGCCCAGTTGAATTTGCGTTGGATTGCGTCGGGGACTCGGCCGACCGAGCCATAAAAGGCATGCAAAAAGGCGAAGTACTGCTGCTCGAAAACCTCCGTTATCATGCCGAAGAAGAAGCCAACGACGACAAATTCGCAAAAAAGCTGGCTAGCTCGGCTGATATCTTTGTGCAGGATGGCTTCGGTGTCGTGCACCGCGCTCACGCCAGCACTGATGCTATTACCAAATTTTTGCCAAGCGTAGCCGGCCTATTGCTCGAAAAAGAAGTCGACACCATCACAAATGTTATGGAAAAACCCGTTCGGCCACTAATGGCAATTGTCGGTGGTGCCAAGATAACTGACAAAATTGAAATATTGGAACGCTTCATCGATATCGCTGACTTCATAGCAATCGGTGGCGCCATGGCTAACCCATTTTTGGCTGCGCGCGGCATAGATGTCGGCAAAAGCCTGTACGACAAAAAAGATCTGCCGCTTGCCAAAGAAATTCTACGTAAAGCCGAGGCTGAGTCAAAAAAGCGCCAGTTTATTTTTGCCGTGCCCCACGATGGCGTACTGGCCGAAGCAATCGATAAAACCGCGCCAACTCGAATTGTCGAATGGACCACACATACCATGGCCGACATCGAGAATTATCCTAAGCGCGTACCGGCTAAAGCCAGCCAAATCCACTCCAGAGAAATGATTCTCGACATTGGTCCGTTTAGTGCTTCTTTTATTGCCGGCGGAATTCAGCTAGCCAATACAGTTGTTTGGAACGGTACTATGGGCGTCACCGAAACACCAGGTCTACAAGGACCAATCGGCCCAACATCGCATGGCACACAAACTGTTATCGAGGCGCTCCTAGGTGATCTTGGCCATAAGCCTTTTACGGTTGTCGGCGGTGGTGATACGGTTGGTTATCTTGAATCGCGCAAGCTCGTCGAATTTTTTGGCCATGTTTCTACCGGAGGCGGTGCCAGCCTAGAGCTAATGGGTGGACGAAAACTACCCGGTGTCGAGGCGCTAAGGGATAAAAAGTAAGGTACAATAACCATAAGTATTATGAAACGCACGCTTATCGTCGGTAACTGGAAAATGAATCTAGATGTCCATCAGGCCAGCCTGCTGGTTAAGCGGTTGAGTGATCACATTCAGGTACATAAAGATATCGAAGTCGTCTTGGCGCCTAGCCTTTTAACGTTGCAACCTATAAGCACCGAGCTCGACAAGCGCAAGTTTAAGCTGGCAGCGCAAAACGGATATTTTAAAGATGAAGGTGCTTTTACTGGTGAAGTTAGTTTCACGATGTTGAGCGGGCTGATCGATTATGCGATCGTGGGTCACTCCGAGCGCCGTATCTATTTTAATGAAAATCTGGAGACAATCCGCGATAAGGTACAGGCAGCGATACGTAACGACATTACGCCTATTCTGTGCGTGGGCGAGACTCAGCACGAACGGTCTAACGGTGAAACCAAGCGCGTAATTCATGATCAGGTTGTTACGGCGCTTTCTAACCTAACTGCCGAGGAAGTAGAGCGTACGGTAATAGCTTACGAGCCGGTTTGGGCAATCAGCACGTTTGGCGGCGAACTAGCCAAGCCCGACGATGTAAAAAAAGTAATCGACCAAATTCGCTACCAAGTTTCCGAGCTATATGGCGCCGATGTTTCTAAAAACATGCGCGTTATCTACGGCGGCAGTGTTGACGATCAAACTGCAGGAGCTTACCTTTCAATCGAAGGTGTTGACGGCTTGCTTCCAGGCAGTGCCAGCCTGAACTATAAAAAATTTTCCGGCATAATTGATAGCGCCTACCGCCAACTTCATAAACAGGAAAGATCCGATGGCTGAGTCAAAAAAGAAAGACACTAAAAAAATCGTCGACGTTTCTCACCCTGGCAAGACCGCGCCG
>CAZXDL010000017.1:0-1248 GCA_964639505.1 uncultured Candidatus Saccharibacteria bacterium
GCGGCATGACGAACCTATGCGGAAGGTTGAAGCAGTTAGGTCTGCAATACGCGGCCGCGGCGGTATTGAATTGGAGATAGGCGGCTAGTATAACTTCGTAGGCGAGGCCTCATAGGCTATAATAGCCCTGTTGTGGCGCGTTGGCCGAGGAGTTAGGCAAGGGTCTGCAAAACCCTGTACACGAGTGCGAATCTCGTACGCGCCTCCATATTCCTTTAACCGGGAAGTGGGCGAGTGGCGGAATTGGTATACGCGACGGACTTAAAATCCGTTGGCTGAATAAGCCTTGTGGGTTCAAGTCCCACCTCGCCCACCATCTAAGATTTTCTTTGGTTCCTGATAACGCTTATGTATAATCATAAGCAATATTCCTAAAAGCCGCTTAGGAGCGGTTCGGATCATGGAACCGAATGTTAACCCCCTAGTGCCCGATAACCCTGGACCATCAGGATCCCCTAACCCAACTAGCCCGTATTCACAAAATGAGCTGGGTGCGAGTCAACCACAGCTGGCTAATTCAGCCTTTCAATCAAGGTCAATCACGCCTCTAAGCCCGCCGGCATCTACGGCTCCGGTAGCCCCCGCTGATCCGAGTCCGCCTTCGCCAACACAACCACCGGTTGTACCAAGCCCACCTCCGTTTGTACCGGCTGCTCCAACAGTATCGCCCTCTACGGTAGTCTCGCCGAACAATCCGCAGCCCGTGACTGCACAGCCTGAACCAATTGCGCCTGCAGTTATCGGCGGTGCATTCGTCGGAGCTGATGTGACAGCGCAGCCCAATGATAAGGTTTTTACGCCTTCTATGCCTGGCAGTCCAAAAAAGCGCAAGTTTAGTTTTAAAAGCAAGCCTGTAATCGCTGGATTTGTCGTTTTATTAATAGGAGTAGGCTTTGCGGCTTATTACTTCGGCTATAAGACAAATCCATCGGTAATCTATAGTCAGTCGCTAAAAAATACCGCTAAAGGCTATGACAAGCTGATTGAGTATGTAAATAATGAGTCTAAAGCCAACTATAAAGGCACTAGCGGAACCGGTTCGTTTCAGATCAAATCTGGCGACTACTCGACTGACGGAAAAATTGCTTTCAAGTCGGATGATAAAAACGGCGAACTATCATTTGATGTTGGTCTGGAAGGCACGCGAGTTAAATTTGACGGTCGTTTGATCGACAGCCAGAGCGGATCACAAGATATCTACGTTAAAGCTAGTGGCCTCAAAGGTCTGGGAAGTCTGCTTGGAAGCTC
>CAZXDL010000017.1:1348-12173 GCA_964639505.1 uncultured Candidatus Saccharibacteria bacterium
ATATCTACGTTAAAGCTAGTGGCCTCAAAGGTCTGGGAAGTCTGCTTGGAAGCTCCGATCTCGACGCGCCATTAGCAAGTATTGATGACCAATGGATCGTAATAGACCATACACTATTGGACTCTCTAGCGGCGAGTAACGGTACTGCTTCTGCAAAAGAAATGTTACCACCAAGCTCGGCCCAGTTAATGAGTGCGGCTGAAGGCTTTGGTAAAGTGAATCAGGAATATCTATTTAGTACTGATAAAGATAAAGCTGTAATGACCGTAACCGAAAAACACGGTATGGAGTCTGTCGATGGCCACAACACCTATCATTACACTGTGGCCCTTCAAAAAGAGAACGTAAAGCGCTACATTGATGCCCAGCAGGCCGCTTTAAAAGCCAGCAAGCTCAATACTTGGCTAAAAAACAATGGCTATGATGGAATTTTTGATAGTGTTTTTGCGTCTTTAAAAGAATCGGCCGACACTATTAAGTCAACCGATACCTTTGATATGTGGTCAGATATAGATACTAGACTAATTTACAAAGTGCGTTTTGCCGATAAATCCAACGCGGTTAATAACTATATAGACGTAGGTCTCGACTATACTGGTGGTGATGATTTTCCGTTCTTTATTGCTGGGCAGTCGAAAGACGAAGGCAGCAAGACCACAGCCAAAGCTGTTATGAACCTCAATACCAAAACTCAGTCAACGGATTTTTCGCTAGATGTTAAGAGTACGGGTTATGCCGATGTATCGTTTAACATGAAAGTTTCCATAAAGCCGACTAACCAAGCTATAAAAATCGAAAAACCTGCCGGCGCCAAGACATTGGCTGACGTCCTAAGTCAGTTGGGTTATGGCGATTTATTGAGCGAGTTGCCGGTTACCACACCAAGCAGCGCCCCTAAATCAAGCTCGAGCAACAGTATTCAATCTAAGGCTCGTAATTCAGAACGATCCAGTGATATTAAAAGTCTCCAAACTAATGTTGAGGCATTCTATACCCAAAACGGTTACTACCCGAGCCGAGCTGATCTAAACAATGCTAGTTGGCTAAAAACAAACATGAAAAGTTTCGATACACAGGCGCTCCAAGATCCCAGCGCCACCAGCAAGCTTTTGGTGGCTGCACCTGCAGCAGGTGTCTATGCATATCAAGTGACCGACTCCTCCGGCAGGAGCTGTGAAGCAGATGATACTAACTGCTCAAAATACACTTTGACTGCAACATTTGAAGGTACTGTAAATGGGCGAACAACTGCAGTCGCAAACAACCTCGATGGCTCTTGATATACTTAAGCAGTGAACGTTATAGTCAACGGTTTGATGACAAACTACCAGCTAACTGGTCAGGGTAAGCTGATTTTTCTTTTACATGGTTGGGGCGATAGCTCTAAGGGACTAGCTGATCTTTCGCAAGCGTTGGCTAAAAACTACCGAGTGCTCAGCGTGGACTTGCCTGGCTTTGGCGGCACCCAAAACCCTAAGGAAGTCTGGGACCTCGATAACTACTCAGAGTTTATAGCGAGCTGCTTTACCAAGTTGGATTTGAAGCAGCCATACGCCGTAATTGGTCATAGCAACGGTGGAGCAGTCGCCGTCCGTGCACTCGGACTAAAAAAACTGCAACCAAAACGGCTGGTTTTACTGGCCGCTTCAGGTATCAGGACAAAGCAGAAATCCAGGAGGCTCATTTTAAACATCATCGCTAAAACCGGCAATATTGCGACAATATGGATGCCAGAGCGATATCGTAAGGCACTGCGGCAAAGCCTTTACGCAACGGCCGGATCAGACATGCTGGTTGCTCCAGAGCTGGAGGAAACCTTCAAAAAAACAGTCCGGCAAGACGTCCAAAACGATGCGGCAAATTTAGATCTACCAACTCTGATCATCAATGGGACTGAAGACAAGGCTGTGCCAGTCCAAGACGGCCAACAATACAAGCGGCTAATTAAAGATTCAAAACTTGAGATTATTGATGGAGCGGGCCATTTTGTCCATCAAGATGAAGCCCAGAAGGTTGAAGGGCTGATTCAGGAGTTTTTAAAATGATCGGCAGCATTATTCACCTCTACTTGCCAAATTATCCAGCAACGCTGGTATATATGCTGCAGGCCAGTGAATATGACGAAAAATCTTACCTGAAATGGATTTGGCGGACCAAAGATTTTAGTACTGTTTCACAAAGACGTAGCCTCGAAAAAACCGGTCCAGCAAAGATGCTGCTTCTATTTCTTGGTTTTGGCATTCTAACGCAGATCGCGATTGGCCTAATACTTATTTATCTCGGGCTTTTTAGTGGTTTTGTTGGTGGCGTCGGGTTTGGCTTGGCGATAATATTGTCATATCCATTTATTTGGGCGCATTTGCTGGTTGTCCCACTTGTGCTCGGAAGATGGCTTATTTCTAAGCCGGCCCAAAAAAGGCAGGTAACACTTTCTGAAAAAGTTTTTGCCGAGCATCCAGCCAAAAAAATCGCGATTGCTGGCAGCTATGGCAAAACAACTATGAAAGAACTGCTTAATACTGTGTTGAGTGAAGGCTTAAAAGTCGCAGCTACGCCTGCAAACAAAAATGTAAGCATAAGCCACGCCTATTTCTCCAAAAAACTTGACGGCGACGAAGATGTTTTAATTATTGAATACGGTGAGGGTGCGCCTGGTGACGTGGCTCGCTTCGCGAAGCTAACCCATCCGACACACGCGATTATTACTGGCTTGGCACCGGCACACCTTGATAAGTACAAGACATTTAAGGCTGCCGGCCAAGATATTTTCTCGGTCGCTAAATACCTAAATAATAAAAATGTTTATGTAAATACCGACTCGGCAGACACTAAGCCATTTATCAAATCTGAATTTCACGAGTTTAGTACGCGTGCGGCGCTTGGCTGGAAGGTGAGTGATGCCGAGACTGACTTAACAGGCACCCGTTTTAGTTTAGAAAAGGGTAAACGCTCTATTCCACTTGAGAGCAAACTCGTCGGCAATCATCAGGTCGGTTTTTTAGCGTTTGTAGCTGCCTTTGCGCTGGAGCTAGGCTTAAATGAGAAGCAAGTTCAAGTTGGAATTTCCAAAACAGAGCCGTTTGAGCACCGCATGGAGCCATATCAACTTGCCGGCGCCTGGGTTGTAGATGACACCTATAACGGCAATCTCGAGGGAATACGGGCTGGGACTCAACTGCTAGCCAACCTATCAGCTCAGCGCAAGATCTATGTGACCCCAGGTCTCGTTGACCAGGGCGAAGAAACCGAGCGCGTGCACCTAGAGGTTGGCAAGCTGATCGCTGATGCCAAGCCAGATTTAGTGGTCTTAATGAAGAATTCAGTGACCGATTTTATAAAGCAAGGCCTCGATAAAGCTAATTTTGAAGGTAAGCTTCAAATCGAAAACAACCCGCTAGAGTTTTATACTAATCTCACCCATTTTGTCGCCAGTGGCGATCTAGTTGTTATGCAAAACGACTGGACCGACAACTACGCGTAGCATTAATTGTATTGCTTAATTGTAGGTTGAAATTGTAGTTAACGTGCATTACAATTATGCTTATGGAAACAATCGCAGTGATATTTGGCGGACGCTCCGCCGAGCACGATGTATCAATCGTTACGGCGTTGGCAAATATAATAAAACCCCTTGAGTTATCAAAAAAATACCGTGTAGAGGCTGTCTATATTGCAAAAGACGGAGCTTGGTACTGGGATGAAAAACTCAAAGACATCAAGCTATTTACGTCTGGAGACATTAAAGATTATATACACAGGTCTCAGCCTGCAAGCGTTCAGTTTGATAGTGGCATGATGTTGATTAAATCGAGTGGAATCGCCGGTCGTAAGCAGTCGCGTAAAATCGACCTAGTTTTTCCGGCCATGCACGGTACATATGGCGAAGACGGTGCTCTAATGGGTTTGCTTGAAATGGCTGGGGTTCCGTATGTTGGCTGTGGCGTTAGCGCTTCATCTATAGCAATGGACAAAGTTCTTGCAAAAGAAGTAGCCAGCGCTAATAAAATTCCCGTTTCCAAATTTTTGTCGTTTACCAAGTCTGATGTCGAACGCACTGCTGGTAAGGTCATTAGCGCCACGACAGGTGCGTTAAAGTACCCATTGTTTATTAAGCCGGCTCACCTTGGCTCAAGCATTGGCATTAGCCGCGTGACTAATGATACCGAACTTCGTAACGGGCTTGAAGTGGCTGCCCATTATGACGACAAAATTATCATCGAAGAAGCTGTTTCAAATTTAATCGAAGTAACCCTGCCGATCATGGGTAACGATCAGCCTCAGCCGGCCATGCTCGAGCGGCCACTTACTAAGCCCGAAGATTTCTTTGATTTTGAGACGAAATATCTAGGTAACGGCAAAAAAGGTGGCGGTAAAAAGTCCGGCACTAAAGGCTCGCAAGGCTACAGTCAGATTCCAGCCGAACTACCACAAAAAATCTATGCTAAAGCTGAGTCTGTCGGTCTGGCTATCTACAAAGCCTTTGGTTGTAGTGGTATAGCTCGGGTTGATATGCTGATCGACGAGAAAACCGGCGAAGTATATTTTAACGAAGTAAATCCTTTGCCGGGTGGATTATACGCACACAATTGGAACAAAGCCGGCATAAGCAATGTTGATCTGGTGCAAAAGCTAGTCAGCTATGGCAAAGAACAATTCGGTGAGCGTCAAGCGCTTGCGACAGCCTTTAATACTAACTTTTTGCAGCAATTCTAGCGATGAAGGAGCTGCAAAACTCGGTTGCATATTTTAGAGATGATTTTATCCCGTTCGATCAGGCAAATCTAAGCATTGCCAGCGCCCCAGTGCTTTACGGGTTAAGCATCTATACTGTTTTTCCGGTATTTTATGACGATAAAACTAAGCAGCTAAATATGTTTCGGCTCGATAGACATTTTAAACGTCTGCAAAATTCTGCACGCATACTCGCTTTTGAAGATTTTCTAAGTAGTTGGGATTATCAAAAGTTTGAAGCCACCATGAGCGAACTCTTGATAAAAAACAAGACTAAACAAAACAGTCTAGTGCGAGTGACTGTATTTGTTGATGACATACTAAAAGGCACGCGGATGAAAGATTTAAAACACAGCATTTCTGCCTTCGTCTATCCGGCAGCTCCGCTTTTGCCACGGACTGGTGCCACCCTTACGGTGTCTAGCTGGCGCAGGACGCCAGACAACTCAATCCCATCACGCGCCAAAATTAACGGCAGTTATGTTAATGCGGCCTTGATGAAACACGAGGCTGTTGTGAATGGTTTTGATGACGCAATTGCGCTTGATGAACAGGGCCACGTCACCGAAAGCACAGTTTCAAATATGTTTATCGTCAGAGGCGGCAACCTTATTACGCCCGATGGTTCAGCTGACTTACTCGAAGGCATAACACGAGACAGCGTTTTTAAGCTTGCCGACAAACAAGGGTTAAGTTGCCAAGAGCGAATAATTGACCGCAGTGAACTTTACATTGCCGACGAGATATTTTTATGCGGCAGCAGTATGAGTGTTGTGCCGGTAATCTCGATCGACCATCGTCCGATTGGTAATGGCAAGCCTGGCAAAATTACCAAGCAATTTATGAAACTATATGATGATTTTGCCAGTGTTAAAACAAGCTCATTTAAGCAATGGTTAACGCCCGTTAAGTGATTTAACAGATCAGAGCCGTGCTATAATTATAGTAATGTCCAATCGTGTTGCCATTCTTGACGCTGGCGGTCAATATGTTGACCTAGTTCGCAAGGCGATTGAGAGGCAAGGTTTGCCAGCTGATGTTTTGCCACTAAGTACACCTCGAAATCAAATAGAAGATAAATACGGCGCGATAATTATTTCTGGCAGCCCTGCAAGCTCCCACGCCCAAGAGGCACCCCAGCCTGACAAAGCTATCTGGCAAAGTTCGCTTCCAATTCTAGGAATTTGCTATGGAATGCAGGCTATGGTCACGTCGCACGGTGGAGAGGTCGCCAAAAACGCCATCCGCGAAGACGGTCGGGTCACGACGCAGGTTGATGTCTCGCATCCGCTTTATAAAGGAATTAAAAAAGATCTGACAGGCTTATTCACACATGGAGATTTTGTAAAAACTATTCCACAAGGTTTTCAAGTGCTGGGCTCTCACCAATTGAGCGACGGCTCGACCGCCTATTCATCAATTGCTCTCGATAATAAAATCGGCGTTCAATTTCATCCTGAAGTTTTCGACGACACCCCAGAAGGCTACCAGCTGTTTAAAAACTTCTTGTCGATTGCTGGGCTGCAGCCAGATCCAGCCTTTCAAAGTAAATTAATGCACGATTTGATAGAAGCCAAAAAACAACAAATTGCTGATTTAGCAGGCGACCGACATGTGATCGCGTTTGTTAGCGGTGGTGTTGACTCAAGTGTGGCAGCGGCTTTGGCGGCCGAAGTCATCCCAGCTGAACGTCTCCACGCGTATTACATTGATAGTGGCTTTATGCGCGATGAAGACGACATGGTCATCGAGGCACTGCAAGCCGCTGGCTTACCAGTTAAAAAGGTCGATGCAGTCAAAGATTTTGAGCAAGGCACAATTGAAATCGACGGACAAGTCATTGGCCCACTTATTACTGCGACTGATCCTGAGGCCAAGCGTAAAATTATCGGCAAAGTTTTTGTTGAAATACAAAATCGCTTGATTGCCGATCTAAAGCTTTCTGTCGCGTTGCTTTTGCAGGGCACTAATGCTGCTGACCGGATCGAAAGCGGACACAGCACCGGCGATAGCCATACTCAAACTATCAAGACACATCATAATCAAGTACAAGAAGTACAAGATCTTAAATCTGCCGGGCTCCTGATTGAACCAATTGATGATTTGTTTAAAGACGAGGTGCGTGAAGTCGGTCATAAGTTGGGGCTTCCAAAAGAGCTCGTCCAGCGTCAGCCTTTTCCTGGGCCTGGCCTAGCCATACGTATCATCGCTTCTGACAAGTCTGATAGTGATCTTGCCCCAGTGCCCGCCGAGGCTGAAATCCAAGCCTTTCTTCATGAAAACTTCCCAGGCTGTGATGTTCATTTGTTGCCTATTCGCAGCGTTGGCGTCGGTGGCGACGAAAGGTCGCACTTGTCAGTTGCAGCGTTTGAAGGAGAACTTACATCTGATCAGCTAGCCAAACTTAGTGCTGATTTACCATCGCACTTCCGCGAGACGGTCAACAGGGTAATTTATCGTTTGGGGAGTGATCCGCTAAGCAAATCATCGCTCACTAAAACTACTCTTGGCGCCGATGAACGCCAACAACTGCGTCTAGCCGACAAAATTGTTTTTGATGAAATGCGCGCTGCCAACCTACTAGACCAAATCAAGCAGTTTCCAGTGATCTTAATACCGCTAAGTTTCAAAAAATCTGGTGATCGGTCGATAGTTTTAAGACCGGTAACTACCAGTACGTTTATGACTGTTCAAGCGATGCTGCCAGAGCGCGATTTGCCAAAAGATTTCCTCGAACGGATCGCGGCACGCATTATTTCCCAAGTTCCTGGCATATCAAACGTATTTTTAGACTTAACAAACAAGCCGCCCGCGACTACGGAGTGGGAATAGCTAACATTGCAAACTGCTAAATTTATGTTATCGTATAGTATATGATTTTACCTGATGGTCGAGGCCAAGCCCCTCATAACCCTGAATTTGATGTCAGCGGATATTTGCAAGACAGAGCCGAGGCAGATCCGTTCCTGATGGTTGAAGTCGGTCACGGCTCATATCCCGTTGCCTATCAACAGCCACAGTTAACTGGCGATCGTCGCTACATCGGCGCGGAAACCTGGATGGTCAGGCGCCGGGATGGTTTGCAGGGAATCCTAGCACATGCCGTAACTCCAAGATCTGTAAGAAACGGCACAAATATCACATTTGTCTCTGACCCTATAAATCCACTAGCTGAATTAGAAGCCGGTATAGCCGATGAAGTTGTAATAAGCAATGTGTTTGGCGATCCGCTATTTGAAAAATCAGGCATTGGCACACCTCAATTGCTGGCTGAAGCCTCACGAATCTTAAAAGATACCGGCATAGTAGTCATCCGCGAAACTAGAACACCCAATAAATCGAGATTGGCCCAAGCGGCTATTGAAGCAGCCGGATTAAAAACTCTTGAAAAGGTCCATGATATTGTTTCTCAACAAAGAATATGGCGAGCTTTAGAGGAATTATTCGATGGACGGCCTGATGTCGTACAACCTGCGCCTTCCAGTCTTTATCGATTTTTGGGGAAAAGTGCGGCAGCGTAGGGCATTTCTCTTATTTCCGCTATAATTTTTGGTAAAGCGTAGGAGTTATTTTGCAGCGGTACAATCCAAAAGATATTGAGCCCAAGTGGCAAGCGAAATGGGAAGCCGATAAGATTTATCAGGCAACAGAAGACCCGTCCAAAGAGAAACGGTATGTTACCCCCATGCTGCCATATCCAAGCGGTAGCGGGCTGCATGTTGGCCACGTAAGGGTCTATTCAATTTCTGATACAGTAGCTCGTTTCAAGCGCCAACAGGGATACAATGTGCTTTCGGCAATGGGCTGGGATGCGTTTGGTTTGCCAGCCGAAAACTATGCCATTAAAACTGGTACTCCACCTCGCATAACTACCGAAACAAACATCAAGACATTTAAAAACCAGTTGATGCGTCTGGGCACAAGTTTTGATTGGTCGCGTGAAATAAACACTTCACACCCTGATTATTACCGCTGGACGCAATGGATATTTCTGCAGCTGTATAAATACGGTCTGGCTTATCAGGCTGAAAGCGCACAATGGTGGTGCAACGAGTGTCGTACTGTTTTAGCTAACGAGCAGGTTATTAATGGCTGCTGCTGGCGGCACGAAGATTTGCCGGTTGTTAAGAAGCATTTAAGGCAGTGGTTTTTTAAGATTACAGAATATGCCGACCGTCTGCTCGAAAACACGGACGCACTTGATTGGCCGGAGAGTATTAAATCTCAGCAAAAAAACTGGATAGGCCGCAGTGAAGGTATGCTTTTTACGGCGCCGGTTAAAGATACCGACCTGACGATTCAGACATTTTCGGCTCATTTTGAGGCTTTTAATGCTGATACTTTTGTGGTGATTGCGCCCGATCATCCATTTCTGCCAGAACTATTAAAAGGCCAAGACAATGCCGACGAAATTTTGGCTCAGGCGCAGGAGATTACCCGTAAACGGGACGCCCTAGGTCAAAAAGGCGACGAGATGATGGAAGGAGTGTTTACCGGGCGTTATATTGTCGATCCGGTAGGCAACGGCGACTTGCCGATTTGGATCGCCAGCTTTGCTTTGGCTGATTATGGCACTGGTATTGTCAAATGTTCGGCGCATGACGATCGTGATTTTGCTTTTGCCAAGAAGTATAAGATAAATCTTAAGCCTGTACTTTTTCCCGCTGACAAGACTGAAGCTGAAAAGGTACGAAACCTAGAGTACTGCTACAACGACATGAAGCATGGCATCTTAGTTGAGCCCGCCGAATTTAACGGTAAAGTCGCCGGCGAGAACCGCCAAAATATTATCGATTATTTAGTGAAGCAAAAATTAGCCGAACCCAAGGTTAGTTATAAGATCCATGACTGGCTGATCTCGAGGCAGCGTTACTGGGGCGCGCCTATACCAATTATTCATTGCCAAAAAGACGGCGCAGTGCCTGTGCCCTTAGATCAATTGCCGGTTGTGTTGCCAGAGATTGAAAATTTCGCGCCGACAGGCGAGGCGACATCCGTGTTAGCTGCGGCGGACGACTGGGTCAATGTGGAATGCCCAAAATGCGGCGGCCCAGCCAAGCGCGAAACTGACACTATGGATGGCTACGCCTGTAGCAGCTGGTACATACTGCGCTACACCGATGCGCAAAATGATAAACAGGCGTGGGATCCAGCAAAAGCCAACTACTGGATGCCACTCGACTATTATTTTGGTGGTGATCACGCCGTGTCGCACCTGCTGTATTTCAGGTTTTGGTCGTACATTTTTGCGGACCACGGCCTAATCGATGAGTCCAAACGTGAGCCAGTTAAAAAATTGGTTTATAACGGTTATATCAATGCCGAAGACGGCAGTAAAATGAGCAAGAGCAAGGGGAACGTAATAGATCCACTTGAGGTGATTGATAGCGGCTACGGTGCTGACGCACTTCGTTTACTCGAGATGTTCATTGCGCCCTATAATCAAAACGCCAGCTGGAGCACCGGTGGGTTGGGCGGTACGCATAGATTTTTGCAGAGGATCTGGACTCTTGTCGAGGAGTTTAATGAAACTGATGGCGGCATAGCCGAATCAATCGAGCTGCAAAGGGCAGTCCATAAAGCCATTAAAAAGGTTACACACGATCTTGAAGAAATGGGCTTTAACACTGCCATCGCTGCGATGATGGAGCTGGTTAATGAGCTCTACCACATTAAGGTTGAAGATAAGTTCGCCTCGACTGAATGGCAATGGGCACTAGAAACACTGCTCCAATTGCTCGCACCATTTGCTCCGCACATCAGCGAAGAATTATGGGAACAGCTTGGTCAAGACGAATCAATCCATGCCTCGAAATGGCCTGTTTATGACGAAAAATTCTTGGTTCAAGACAAAGTAACCATTGTAATTCAAGTAAACGGCAAACTGAGGGGTGAGGTTGAAATCGAAACCGATGCTGAAGAGGCAAAAGTCGTCGAAGCTGCCAAGACCAATCAGAAGGTCGCGGGCTATCTCAAAGACCAGGCCATTCGCAAGACTATATTTGTACCAAACAAGCTTGTGAACTTCGTTATCTAGACCTTGAGAAAAGGTCAATTACTTGATAAAGTATAGTTAAGTTTTGTTAGCTAAATA
>CAZXDL010000018.1:0-11919 GCA_964639505.1 uncultured Candidatus Saccharibacteria bacterium
CTTGGTGATTAAGATTTTCTACTTACAAATCTGCATAACGAGGTATAATTAGTTATATAAATTAAAGAGAGGTAATTTGATGCGCGGACCGATTGACTATATTATCGTAGGTTTCCAAGGAAACAATTTTAAAGGTGAAATACTTAAAGAACTTGAAAAAGTCGTTGCTGATGGCACGATCGCTGTGCTTGATGTCGGTCTTATTGTCCGAGACGCTGAGGGTCAAGTCACGTCAGTCGAGCTAACTGATACTGGCAATCTAAAGCTTGAGGGTGGATTGATAAGCGAGGATGATATTGCCGAGGTCGGCGAGTTACTAGAGGATAATAGTTCTGCTGGGCTACTTATAGTCGAACAGCTTTGGGCAAAAGGCCTGAAGCAAGCAATCATCAACGCCAATGGGACTTTGCTGGACGAAGGACGAATTCATCCTGAAGCAACCAAAGAATTAGATTCAAAGGAGGGTAAATAAATGCCAGGACTACTAAGAGGCGTAGCTCGTACAGCCGTAATCGCCGGCACCGCAACTCATGTTTCGAACAATGTTAGTCGACGCCAAGCTGAACGCTGGGCCGCCGAGGAGCAACCTCAACAGCAATATCAGGCAGCCCCGGCTGCTCCAGCCGCACCAAGCCAAGACGAAGTATATGTACAGCTCGAAAAACTTGGACAGCTCAAAGCTGATGGCATCTTAACTCAAGAAGAGTTTGATGCTAAAAAGAAGCAGCTTCTAGGACTATAAAAACTAAAACTGCCATGCAAATAACTGTTTTTGGCGCGACTGGCAAAGTCGGTCGAATCGTAGTTGATGAAGCGCTAAAACGCGGCTATAAAGTGGTGGCTTTTGTTCATAGCAGTGCTGATTTACCCAAGGATAAGAAACTCCGCATTGTAAACGGCGACGTTTATAACCCCGAAGCGGTGATTGAAGCGATTAAAGGGTCCGATGCAGTAATATCGGCCCTTGGTAGCTGGGGCACGCCCAACAAAGATATTTTGAAATCGGGTATGCAAAATATAATACCCGCCATGCAGCAAAATAATGTCAAACGAATTATTTCTCTTACTGGTCACGGCGCTAATGCGCCCGGCGATAAGTTTGAACTGCTTCATTTTGTCAGCCGACTAATGCTTGTTATCGCCGCTCCTAGAATCCTTCATGACGGCGAAGACCATATTTTGCAGTTGGCGGCCAGTAAACTTGACTGGACGGTCGTCAGATCTTCTCTTATGGAAGAGCATGGCAATCCTAACCGATTTACGCTGACTCTTAAGCGGCCACTACCACTCGCAATGATTCACCGTAAAGCTGTCGCGACCAGCCTTGTAAATCTGGCAGAAAACACAGATTTTAATAAGCAAGCTCCGTTCATATTAAGGAAATAACTGGGATATAATTAAACTCTATGCGAGTAACTATTGTTGGTACTGGATATGTTGGTTTAGTAACCGGATGCTGTCTGGCTGACGCTGGGCACGATGTAATATGCGTTGATAACAACCGAGCAAAAGTTGCTGAAATGAAAAGAGGCCAATCGCCAATCTTTGAGCCGGGCTTAGCAGAAATGATGAAATCTAATATAGAGCACGGTCGCCTATCGTTTACGACTGATCTATCCAAAGCAGTCTCAATAGCCGAAGCGATCTTTCTTGCTCTACCTACCCCGCCACAAGACGATGGCTCGGCAGATCTTAGCGCAGTGATTAGTGTCGCCAAACAGCTTGGCAAGATCATGCCCCAGTCATACTGTGTGGTTATAAATAAGAGTACGGTACCAGTTGGCACAGCTGAGGCTGTCAAACAAGCAATTTCTGCCAGCGCAAAAACAGATTTTGATGTAGTGTCGAATCCTGAGTTTTTGCGTGAAGGTCACGCCGTCCAAGATTTTATGGAGCCGGAGCGTGTCGTTATTGGAGTATCGAGCAAAAAGGCGGAAGCAGTTATGACGAAATTATATGAGGCGTTTGTCGACTACGACCGGCCGCTTTACGTAACCGACACAGCTACGGCTGAATTAGCAAAGTATGCGGCCAATACCTTTTTAGTTACAAAGGTAAGCTTCATGAATGAAATGGCCAATCTGGCTGAATTTATGAATGCCGACATCGATATGCTACGACAAATAATCGGATCGGACAGTCGAATCGGCCACAAATTTTTGCACCCTGGTATTGGCTGTGGCGGCAGCTGCTTTCCTAAAGACATCCGCGCTCTTGATCATATGGCCAAACAGCATGATTATGATTTTAAGCTGTTAACTTCGGCAATTGCTGTTAATAATCAGCAGCAGCGTTTATTAGTTAACAAGTTAAGCGATCATTTTAATGGCGATCTAAAGGGTAAAATCTTCACACTCTGGGGCTTAGCTTTTAAGCCACATACTGATGACATCCGTGAAGCCCCTGCCCTAACGATCATTGATGAGCTTGTAAAAGCTGGTGCCAAGGTCAAAGCCTATGACCCTGAAGCAGCGGACAACGTCCGTGCAATTTATAAAGATAATAAGAGTGTTGAAATTCTAGATGACAAATATGATGTTCTTAAAGACTCGGAAGCCCTGATTGTCGCCACCGAATGGCCAGAATTCATTGAGAGCGACTTAACACAAATAAAAGCACTGTTGCAGAAACCAGTCGTTTTTGACGGTCGCAATATCTGGCATAATCCTCAGATGAAAAAAGCTGGTTTTAGCTACTACAGCGTTGGTCGAAGACCTGTAGTACAATAGTATCAACTTAAAAAGGTTATGCTATGGAACCTAACAACAACGACCCGCTCCAGCCCCAGCCACAACAACCCCAACCAGTACCACCGGTACAGCCACAACCGCCCACATACCCTCAACAGCAGGCATTCCCGACCGATCCCTATGCAGGGCAGCCGCAAGCACCATATCAACAGCCGCCTCAGCAACAGTATCAGCCTCAATCGCTAGCTCAACAGCCTGTGCAACCCAACTATGGCCCTGCTCCGCGACCAAAACGCAAAAACAATAAAATCTTAATTATCGGCATTCTAATTTTTATCGTTTTAATCGGCGCATGTACTGCAGTCGCTCTTAACAAGTCGACTGATAAAGAATCAGCGCAAACATCGACCAACACCAAATCAAGTGGTGACGAGACCAGTAATGGCGCGTCAGATACAGTTAGTAGTGGAGAGCTAGATGTTGTGTGTAAAGGCAAAGGGCTTTCAACTGCTGCAGCTTACACTGGCGCCAGCCCACACCGCATAAAGCTATATACACCTTCCCTGCAGCCGGGTGCATATATATCTTCATCTTTATATTTCAAAGATCAAACTTGGCAATCAGACTATAAAAATGAGGCGGCTACGCAACTAGTTGGCTGTTTCAGCCGTAGCAGCAACCAAAAAATAAAAACCTGCGAGTTTGAAGGAAAAAGTATCGACCTATATTCCGTTACATATCAGCTAACAATATACGAGGCAAAAACCGGCAAAAAATTAGCTACAAAAACCGTTAAAAGTACGGACACGGCATGCCCATACTTTGCCACCTACGACAAAAATGACCCCAAGATTTATGCTGAACCAGATCTTGCACAAACCACAGCGGCAGTTCAACCCTACGTTACAAAATAAATACTTTGGCCAAGATCTTGTTACATAGTATTATTGGATTACTATAAATTTAATTTCCTGGGGTGGCGTGAAATTCGCCAATCGGACGTATAGCCGTCGACCAAAGCCCTTAGGCTTTGGATGACCATGTGAAACTCATGGGCCGACCGTATAGTCGGGACTCGCTTAGGCGGGAGTCATTGTGGGAGCAATGACAGAAAAGGATAGCTATGAAATATATGAGATATGGCTCAGCTGCTGTTATTGTGGCAGCCCTACTCTGGAGTGTTGACGGGCTGTTGCGCCGTCATTTGTATGTGTTACCGGCTCCGGTGATCGTGTTTTACGAACATTTACTTGGTCTAGTGGTTTTGGCACCAATAATTCTAACCTCGTTAAAAGCCTTTAAAAAATTAACACGCAAGCAATGGTATGCGATTATTGGCGTGTCGTTTCTATCAGGGGCCGTTGGCACAATTTTATATACGGCGGCTCTGGGCAGGATTCAATTTATTCCTTTTTCGGTAGTAGTACTGTTGCAGCAACTGAATCCAATCTTTGCGATCATCGCTTCGGCAATTCTGTTAAAAGAACCATTAACGCGCCGCTTTTTTGGCTTATCAGCTGTAGCACTTGTCGCAGCTTATTTTGTTACGTTCCCAAAATATGCAGTGAACTTCTCTACTGGCTCAGGCACGGTCATCGCTGCGCTTTTTGCGGTCGGTGCGGCGGCAGCTTGGGGTACTTCAACCGCGTTTTCCAAATATGCCTTAAAAGACACTTCGTCAATCCATATCACAGCACTTAGGTTCGGTTTTACGCCAATTTTCGCACTCGGCTTTGTGCTGCTATCTGGCAGCACAGCATCGCTAGGCTCAATTACATTGAATCAGTTTATGTATCTAGTCGCGATAACCTTTTCGACCGGTTTAGTGGCCTTGATAATCTATTATTTCGGACTTCAGAGGGTATTGGCATCAAGGGCAGCCATACTCGAGTTGGCATGGCCAGCTTCGGCGGTTGTAGTTGGCTGGATATGGCTAGATCAGGGATTAACCGCTTCGCAGGCAATCGCCGCCATCGTGCTTACGGGCACCATCATACAAATCGCCAAGGAGAGCACATTGCCCTCTAAACAAAAAAAGCCTCGGAAGGCTTAATATTACTTTTTGGTTTTGGCGACCGGTTTACTAATCGATGTGTTTTCGGCCAAATCATGGAGATTACGTAGCATTTGTTCTATTGTCATAGTTTTGGTCCTGTTTGTTTGATCAAGTGATGCACTAAAACAGGTTATGCCTGTTAGCATAGATGGTCTGTAAGATATTTAACAGCTTAAGCTTTGTCGTCTTTTGCTGGTGGCAGAAGTTTATTGCCATTGTTGTATTTGGCGTGCAGTAAGGCCGTCTGAAGGCTTTTGATAACTTGCTCAGCCTGCTGCTGACTCATGCCAATCCTAGCTACTGGAGAGCTTTGTGATCCGGCCAAGGTTTGCGAGAAATTCATCGTAACGCCGGCAGGAGTGGCAACGACTTCAATGCCGTCGCTGTAAACCGTCCGCATGTCCATTGCCATTAGCATGACGACAGGTTTGTTGCCGAGTTGTGAAAGCTCGTTTTCTGGTTTGAATTCGTCAGGCAAGTCGCTGTCATATTCGGCGGATTCCCAAAGCTGGACTGCCTCACGATCTTTAACCCCGAAGTGGCTAATTAGAAGCAAAAGGATGTCTTCGGCTGGTCGCTCAACTCCTGCCTCGATGCGCTGCAAATAAGCCTCATCTATTTCTACCGCTCCTGAAACCTCAGCCAGACTTTGCCTAGCCTGTTCACGAACGTACTTAAGATGATTCCCCAAACTCATGAATGGTGCAGGTGACTCGCTCATGTACTTCTATTTTAATCCTTGGCATAGGCCTAAAGCAAGCGTAAGCAGAAGCTAATAGATTATGTAATACTATTAGCATGAACATCCTTGAGAACGTCGGCCTTAGCGGCTATTCGACCATGGGACTAGGCGGCGTAGCAGCCTACCTAACTGACATTACCAGCCGGCCTGAATTAACCAAGGCTGTACAATGGGCCAAATCCAAACAACTGCCGGTCTTAATGATTGGTGGCGGTAGCAATATCATTTGGAAAGATGAAGGCTTTAAGGGCTTGGTTTTGGTAAATAAAATTCCCGGCTACGAACATCAAAAGGTCGACGAGGAAAACTCTTATTTAATTATAGGAGCTGGCGAGGTTTGGGATAGTGTCGTCGAACGCAGCGTTGCCGCTGGGCTTACCGGTATCGAAGCATTGAGTCTTATACCTGGCAGTGCGGGAGCCACGCCAATTCAAAACGTTGGGGCTTACGGCCAAGAAATTTCACAGACACTTACAACGGTTGAAGCCTACGATACCCAAACCGATCAGTTTGTTACCCTTGCCGGGTCAGACTGCGGATTTTCCTACCGCAACAGCCGATTTAAGTCTCAAGACCGTGGCCGATATTTAATAACTGGCCTGACTTTACACCTTACAAAAGGTAATCCGGTACCACCTTTTTATGGAGCGGTCCAAACTTATTTCTCTGCCCATGGAATTACAGCCTTTACCCCCCAAGCCTTGCGACAGGCCGTGATTGATATACGCAACAGTAAATTGCCTGACCCAGCGCTCGTCAAAAATACGGGCTCCTTCTTTGCCAATCCAATCATCACAAAAGCCGAATTCTCAGGCATAAATAACCCTGACGCCCCAATGCCAAACTGGCCTGCTGGCGATGACTCAGTTAAATTATCAGCAGCTTGGCTAATTTCTCAGGCTGGATTCGTTGATCACCATGATCCGACGACCGGTATGGCGACTTGGCCGAAACAATCGTTAGTTTTGGTAAACGAATCCGCTAAGAGCACGGCTGACTTATTAGCTTTTAAGCAAAAAATTGTTGAAACGGTTCAAAATAAATTTGGGGTGACTTTAGTGCAGGAGCCTGAAATACTGCCTTAGCTGTCACTTGGCAACGGGAACTTTAGCGCGAAACTTTTCACTTCATCCCTTAACTTGTTAAGGATTTTGTCGTCCTCTCTGTTATCTATGGCTTTTTTCATCCAATCGGCAATTTTAGCCATGTCTTTTTCTTTCATGCCGCGTGTGGTAATGGCCGGCGTGCCAAGTCGGATACCACTAGGTCGAAATGGTGGCAAGGTGTCATCTGGTATCGAGTTTTTATTTAATGTCAGGCCAATTTTGTCGAGTGCCTCCTCGGCAACCTTGCCGTCTATACCAAAGCTGGTATGCACGTCGGCTAAAATTAGGTGGTTGCTGGTGCCACCTGTTACCAGTGAGAAACCTTGCTTTACCATGGCATCTGCTAAAGCGCTGGCGTTTTTTACTATCTGCTTGGCATAGGTTTTAAACTCTGGTTTGAGCGCCTCGCCAAAAGCAACAGCTTTAGCGGCGATAATATGCTCATGAGGACCACCTTGCATACCCGGGAAGACCGCTCGGTCGATAAGTGTAGGTATGTTTTCGAGGGTTTTTTCAGGCGCACGTAGCGGCGTACTAACTGTCCCCTTGCTCAAAATCAAACCACCGCGAGGACCGCGTAAGGTCTTGTGCGTGGTAGTGGTGATGACGTGGAAACCATAATCAAACGGATTTTTTGCGACTCCGCCCACGATAAGGCCGGCGATGTGCGCCATGTCCGCCATGAGCAAGGCGCCGACTTCGTTGCCAATTTCAGCAAATTTAGCGTAATCCAGCTCACGCGGATAGGCGCTAAAGCCAGCTAAGACAATTTTTGGTTTGTGCTTACGAGCCAAACGACGTAGTTCTTCGTAATCAATTTCGCCAGTGCTGGGGTCTTTCATTTTATAAGGGATAAAATTATATAGTTTAGCGGACTGAGTCATCGGGTTGCCGTGGGTTAAGTGACCACCATGGCTAAGATCCATCGCTAGGATCGCATCACCCGGCTCCATCCATGAGAAGTAAACTATTTCATTAGCCGGCGCACCCGAGTGTGGTTGGACATTAGCGTGATCTGCTTTAAACAACTTCTTGGCTCGGTCAATTGCCAGCTGCTCGAGCACGTCAGTATTCTCTTGGCCTCCGTAATAGCGCTTACCTGGGTAGCCTTCGGAGTATTTATTAGTAAAAATACTGCCCATTGCGTCTAGTACGTCTTGGGTAACATAGTTCTCGGAAGGAATGAGCTCTAATCCTTCGCGTTCGCGTTTTTCTTCTGCGGCGATTAAATCAGCAATAATCTGGTCTTTCATTGCATTCCCCCGTAGTTAGTTTTGCCGCGCCCACGCCGTTCGCGACCCTTTACTGACATATTATAACAGATTGATTCACAACACCACATATGGTATTATCTTTTCACAATGTCCTCACCCAATGAAAAGATTGGTCAATTAATTGCTCAGATAAGACAAGAAAAAGGTCTTACTCAAGCCGAGTTTGCTCGTCGCTTAAACACATCTCAGTCTGCAGTTAACCGCATCGAGCACGGCCGACAAAATCTTAGTCTCGAAACTCTCGGCCGCGTTAGCGACGTCCTTAATAAGCAGCTAATTAGTCTTAGCAGTGGCGCCATAAATCTGCGAATTGACGGCGGTCACGAGCTCAAGGGTTCAATACCATTAAAAACCAGCAAAAATGCCGCTGTTGCACTGCTCTGCGCCAGCCTGCTTAATTACGGCGTAACTAGGTTTAAGTCTTTCCCTCGTATCGAAGAGGTTAATCGAATTATCGAAGTACTTCAGAGCATTGGCGTACAAATTAAATGGATGAACGGCAACGATCTAGAAATCCGTCGGCCAGAAAAACTTGACCTAGATGGTCTTGATGCCGGTGCCGCCCGTAAAACCCGTAGTGTCTTGATGCTAATTGGCCCTTTGCTGCATGATTACAATGAATTTAAAATCCCCTATGCCGGCGGCTGTAAATTAGGCACGCGTACCGTCGAGCCGCACCTTTTCGCACTCGAAGAATTCGGAGTGGATATCGTTGCGAAAAGCGGTTATTACAGAGTTACTGTCGATGCCAAAGCTCCAGGTGAAATGGTGCTATACGAATCAGGCAACACTGTAACCAATAATGTTTTGATGGCTGCGGCGCGTATGACTAAAGAGACCTCTGTACAGGCTGCCAGCGGCGATTATATGGTGCAGGATTTGTGCCACTTCTTACGCAAGCTGGGTGTACAGATCGACGGTATTGGCACGCCCTTCCTTAAAATTAAAGGTGTCGAAAAAATCAAAAAGAACGTCACCTTTGCCCCAAGTGAAGACCCAATCGAAGCCATGTTTTTCCTATCAGCAGCAGTAACCACGAATTCAAAGATTACGATTGAACGTGTACCCTACCGCTGGATTGGGCTCGAAATACTGAAGCTTAAAAAAATGGGCGTTAAATTAAAAATGAGTGAGTCATATAAGGCCACGAACGGCATAACTGACCTATGCGATGTTACAGTCGAAAAACGCGACGGCCCACTAACTGCCTTACCCGAAAAGCTGCACCCTAACTTATACCCCGGCCTAAACCCCGATAATTTGCCGTATTTTGTGCCGATTGCTTCTGTTTGTCAGGGCAGAACCTTAATCCATGACTGGATGTACGAAAACCGCGCGCTTTATTACACCGAAATGACCAAGGTTGGCGCGCAGGTCGAGTTGGCTGACCCGCACCGCATATATATTACTGGTCCAACTAAGTTCACTGCAGCGGATGTTGTCTGCCCGCCAGCGCTTAGACCGGCAAGTCTATTGTTGATTGGCATGTTGGCCGCGCCTGGACAGTCAGTGCTGCGCAATGTATACACCATCAATCGCGGCTACGAAGATCTGGCCGAGAGACTAAACAGCCTTGGCGCCAAGATTACCGTCTTACACGATATTTAAGCTATAATTTTTGAGACGCGGGTGTCGTATAGCGGTTATTATCCTAGTTTTCCAAACTAGTGATGGGAGTTCGACTCTCCCCACCCGCACCAAGATTAATTGTTTTGATCAGCCGTTTGAAATATAAATGTCGTTTGAGCAACTGCTCCTGCTTGGCTCAAACCTTGTTCACCGCCAAGTGAGTTGCCTAAGGCACTTAGTTGGTTTTGATTAGCCTTTACCAACTTAACTTCTGCAACTACTTTTTTACCTCTCTGAATCGTAACACTCTTTTTAAATAGATCTTGGCCGACAGAAGTATAAATCGTACCGCTATTACTGGCTGAAGCCGCGGCTATGGCTGTAATACCGAATAATGCGAGGCCGATCATAACCAGTGGAAAAACATGTTTGCCTTTAGATTGATTTATTACTGCCATTGCCACTCCGCCTCAAGTTCATCTAAACCGGCTTTTTGACCGTAGGCACCATGTACTAAAACAAACAGATTGTAGCCATTGCTGGTTTTGTGAAATACGGCTGCCTCGATTACCGCGACGCCGCTCGAGCTTTGACTTGCGTTGGCGTAATATGCCGGACTGCCCGCAAAAGTAGTGGATCCCTGCGAGCTAATTGTGAAACCGGGCAAGGTTTTTTGAATGTCTGTTTCAATGGCGGTTTTTGCTGCAGTGTTTAGGTTTGTTTCGCTTAGGCCTTTGATATTGTTGGCATAAACTTTAAAAATATTTGTAGACTTGTCGAACGAACTACCGTCATATGCCTGAAAATCACAGCTGTCAGCGTCATTTTTAATTTCTAGCTTAGTCGCGAAACCTAGGCTATAGCATGGCGTTGATATAGTCGCGGCAGACATACTTGTCTTAGGAGTAGTATGCGAAGTTTTTTCTTGAAGCGCCGGATCGTGTGAGACGTTATAGGCCCACCCAGCCAACCCGCCTAAGATTGCCAGGGTAGATATAACCAGCCCGATTGTACTCATAAGCCGATGTGTAGACTTGCGTGTCATCGTTCCTAGTACCAAACCAGTAATACCTAGCCCGAGGGCTAGTATCGGAATTAACAGTGCGCCTGCTAAACCGCCCACACCGCAAATGACTGACCATAATGCTTTCATCTCACCGGAATGCTGAGCCTGTGTGGCAAGCGCGTATGTCGGCACACCCGCATTACCAGCGTGCGCGACAGGAGCCGCAAGATTTGGCTGGGGCATCTGCCCCACGCCCCCCATCTGGTTGTTCATGACCTGAGAGATTGGCGATATTGGTGGCGGCGCTGGAGGCTGAAATTGAGGTTGTACAGCAGCCTGAGCTTGAACCGGCGGTTGAGGCGCTGCTTGTAATATTGGCTGTCCACAATTACCGCAAAAAGCGGCACCGTTCTCGAGAAGCTGACTGCATTTCGGGCATTTCATATGATTTTTCTCTGTTTATTTTTAAGTGTTAGGCTAATTTAAGCATTTTTACCGCATTTTATGCAATAGAGATTGTGCTGAGGATTTGGGCAGCCACACGATCGACAAAACGCATTGTGCCCGACTACGCTCAGCCCCATATTCTGGTCCAACTCTTTGGCCTTAAAAAATAATACGAAGAGTGACGCACTAAGACTAACAGTAATTAACAGCGACATAATGGCAAAACCTACCGCACCTATTAGCAAGCCAAAGTCATATAAGCCATGTATCAACATTGCAGCAATCAATACTGGAATTATTCCAAGCGGCGATTTGTGCGCCAATTTTAGCTTAATTAAATAGAAGCCGACCATCCCTGTAATCGCCGCGTGAAAGAACGGCGTCAATAATAGTCTTTCCATACCGACATGCGCCCCAAACATAGTGGCGTACATTATATTTTCGGGTAATCCGAAGCCCAGTCCAGCCAGTGCAAAATAAATGACACCATCGGTGTGTTCATTAAAATAACGTTTGTTAAAAATTACCAATGCCAGCGGCAAAAACTTACAGCCCTCTTCAATAACGCCAACTGCTAAGGTTGCTAGGAACACCGATTTTACGTCAGCACCTAGCGAGAGAGATTCATTTGAAATAAGCAAATTTTCGAGTACGGCCGCGATTACGCCACCAAGTGCGCCGAGCCCGAACGCCATCCAGAGCGCGCCGACAGGCTCCTTTTCGCCTTGGTCTTGCTTAATTAGAAACCAAGCAAGTCCGGCAGAGAGGATCAAGAATGCGACGAGTACGGCAAATAACAAAAACATGATTTTTTATTTTTTAAACTCAAAAACATTATACAGTACAATTAATATACCTATATATAAGGTGCCCGCCCTGGTAGCTCAGCTGGATAGAGCAGAGGACTTCTAAGCCTAAGGTCGTAGGTTCGAATCCTACCCGGGGCACCAATTTGAAATTTTGCTATTGACATAAGCGTGTATAGTGCTACTATTCACTCAAATATTATTTAGTGCTAAAAAACAAAAA
>CAZXDL010000019.1:0-9216 GCA_964639505.1 uncultured Candidatus Saccharibacteria bacterium
GAGCGCTTGCATGGCATGCAAGAGGTCCGGGGTTCGAGTCCCCGTATCTCCACCAGGATTATTATGAGTGAATTAAATATAAGTTCGGGTGGAGTTAATCACCCTGTGCTTGATTTGATTGATCAGCGCGTTGCTGAGGGTTCACGGCCAGGCCAAAGATCAGATAATAGGATTTTAGCTATTGCCATTGAAGGCGGTGGCATGTCTGCAGCATTTTCAGCAGGAATGTGCGCTGCTTACGAACAACTTGGATTATTGGACCTTACTGTCGATAGAATTTATGGCTCATCCGCGGGTTCATTAAATGGTTCCTATACAGCGATGGGACAGGCTGCAATTGGCGCACAAAATTATGTTGATACGGCAAACTTTAACTTTTTTAACCCAGGGAGGCTGCTGCTAGGAAGATCGGTCATTAACTTTGACTTTTTGTTTAATAAAATCATTGCAAAAAAAAGACCATACGATTTGATAAAACTTAATTCGGGCGTAGAGTTTAAAGCTATCGGAGTCGATTTGGATACCAAAAGTTTAGAATTAATGTCTGGGTTTGAGAGCGAAGATGAAGTAATGCAGGCAGTTAGAGCAAGTTGCGCGATTCCTTTGGTTGGCGGAAGAGAGGCTGTAGACTTTCGCGGCAAACATATAGCAGACGGTGGCTTACTTCAGTCTATGCCGTATCAGGCCGCATTTGATGACGGAGCAACTGATGTACTTGTGTTTCGCTCAAAGCCGGCATCATATCGAAAAACAGGCTATCACAGAGCCGTGGTTGAAACTGCTAAGAGATATAGCCTTCATCCTTCTGTGCCAGACCTTCTCGAACACAGACCTGAAAGATATAACTCTGATGCCGAATATTTACAAGTTGCTACACGCAGTGATAGTAAATTGCTGCAAATAGCGCCGCCAGAGGATTGTTCGCGCGTTTCACAGCTCGAAGTATCGACAAAAAAAGTAGAGCAGGCACTTGCTGTTGGCGCCGAATCAGTTAAGGCTGTACTATCCGGTCGTATATGTGCAGAAATAGCTTAGGACAAGTACAAGCAGGTGTTTAATTAAATAAGTTAGTGATGTGATCCAAGATTTTTGCTATTGCTTAGTCGGTATACGAACCGTACAATAAACCTGTAACTGACGGAGGGTCCTATGTCTGGCGCGGCAATTTTTATTATTATTTGTATCGGCGTATTTCTAGCGTTTGGTGTACGGATAGTTAATCAATACGAACGTGGCGTGGTCTTTAGGCTAGGCAGAGTCAGGGCGAGCATCAAAGGCCCAGGTCTCCGTATAATAATCCCGATCATCGATATCATGCGCAAAGTCTCGCTCCGAATTGTTACTCTACCGATCGAATCACAGGAAATAATTACTAAAGATAATGTTTCTATCGGCGTTTCAGCAGTTGCCTATTACCAAGTCCAAGATCCGATTAAATCAATCGTTGAAATCGAAAACGTCGTTTCAGCAACTTACCAAATCGCTCAAACAACTGTCCGCAATATCGTTGGTCAAAGTTCACTAGATGAAGTCTTAAGCGAAACCGCTGCAATAAACGAAAAGATTAAAAACATTCTCGAAGAAAATACCGCAAAGTGGGGAATACTTGTCAGTACGGTTGAGTGTAAAGACATCAAACTTCCAGACACAATGCAGCGAGCCATGGCTAAACAAGCTGAATCAGAGCGCGAGAAGCGAGCTAAAATTATCGCTGCCGAAGGTGAAGCCATGAGCGCAGTCAAACTCGGCGAAGCCGCTGATGTGATCGCCGCTCACCCAATCGCCTTGCAGCTTAGAAACCTACAAACCCTAAACGACATCGCTTCAGAGAAAAACAGCACGGTAATATTCCCAGCTCAATTTATGGACACCGTCAGCGACCTCAAAGCCTTTATGGCCAAAGAATTCAAATAGCTCTACACACTTGTGCTAATCTGTTAAATACCGTAAAATAACCAGAGTCAACGGCTCTTTAGCTCAGTTGGTAGAGCAGAGGCTTGAAGAGCCTTGTGTCCTCGGTTCGAGTCCGAGAGGAGCCACCAAAACACCATGCGGGTGTAGCTCAGTTGTTTAGAGCGCGTCCTTGCCAAGGACGAGGCCAAGGGTTAGAGTCCCTTTACCCGCACCAAGCATAAGCATTATGACCTCCAGAGATGGAGGTCTATTTATTTACAAATGATTACCCTATTCATTTTTTTATGATAGTTTAGAACCTACAGGAGAATCACTATGACATTTGATAATCCGAACGTTGAGCCCAAGCCTCTGAATTTTGCTGAAATCAAAGCCTTGGATGTAGTGATGCATGATGTAGCAGATGGCGCATTCCCAATAGGCTCGAATATCTTCACGCGTCTATACAATAGAGGACGTGCCAGGCATATTACCAGAGAAAACGATGCAATATTTCGAGCCTTTGAAGATGCCGAAGTTGTCTCCTTACAGGTTGGTAAAGGAGGCAAAGCAACTGCAGAATTAAGTATTGCTCCTAAAACCCTGAAATTTGTATCTGAA
Organism: uncultured Candidatus Saccharibacteria bacterium; assembly: GCA_964639505.1. GTDB lineage: Bacteria > Patescibacteriota > Saccharimonadia > Saccharimonadales > UBA4665 > CAZXDL01. Next base: position 2,515 of record CAZXDL010000019.1, read on the forward strand.
GCTGCCAAAACAGCTATTGAGCACTGGTCTGCCGACCAGGGAATTGACCCAGAAACGCAAGCCACAATACGTGTACTTAAGGGGTTCTTGCATACTATAGAGCCACCAGAAGCTCAGTAACAGTTGTAGCCAAGTGTGTAAGTCCCAGCTCTTACTTCTATAACATGAACTCTTGATATGGTACTTCCAAAATCTTCCTCCAGCGAACCAGCTCACCCTCAATGAGGTGTAAACTTTTCTTACTGAGCTGCACCAAATATTTGAATTATGCCCTCCAGAAATGGAGGTCTTTTTTGTCGCTTTGATAATATGTATCCATGTCTGTATATTTCATAACTGGAGTTGCTGGTACAGGTAAGTCCACTATTTTAAATGAATTAGTATCACGAGGTTATGAAGCATATGGAGTCGATGAAGACGGGTACGCCCATTGGCATAATAATCAAACGGGCAATATTCATCCTAAATCATCCGTAAAAACGCACCATCGCACATCAGAATTTATTAGCAATAATACCTGGAAAATCTCTCGCGAAATGGTAGAGGAGCTAGCTAAGCAAAGTGAAGGTCGAACTGTTTTTCTTTGCGGTGTTGCATCCAATGATGATGAGATATGGGATTTGTTCTCGAAAATATTTACATTAGTTCTAGACGAGGCCACCCTTCGTCACAGACTTGCAACTAGAACTACTAACGATTATGGCAAAACGAAGCATGAATTAGAGCAAACGCTTAAACAAGTTGCTACGATCAAGGAATTATCTGCAAAGTATGGTTACATCAAGATTGATGCCACGCGATCTGTTAATGAAATTGTTGATTACATTCTTGCTGAGGTAGGTGCGTGATACCCAGCCCTAAGTTACGGCTGTTGCAAAATAGCCAAACAAGTGCTATAATATAATTTCTGTTTTATTATTTGGAGACTTGGATGCGATTTGAAGTCACGCGCGATGCTAAAATAAGAGGAACACCGACACCTGTAACCATCCTCCCTGACCATGAAGATGGTACCTTTCAAACTTGGGATCCCGTCGAAGGCTTTATGACGAGAGATAGGGCTGGTTTTTGCGACATTCCTGCTGCTGCGGTTGATGCGTTAGAGGCAGGGGATGATAGCCAGATTCGTAACCATATTGTAGTTAATGATTCTGGGCAGCACGAATTTCTAAATTGTGGGGTTGCGGTTGAGGTACGGTTCGGTTCACTTTGCGTTCGTACCCTGACAGAAGCACCTAGCGCTATAAGATAATTTCCTCTGTAAAACTAAAACCCAGTTATTAATCTGCATCAAATAGCCACTGCTTTCAATAAGGCGTAAACTTTATTTATGGCACGAACACAAGCTAGATACTGGCTGTTAGGCAGTCTCGGCTTCATAGCATTAGGTGGAATATTCGGCGGTATTGCCATGATCGCGAAGCCGGACGGCTCAATTCTGCATACTTCTTTGGTGCTGCTTAAACATGCTCCCGTTAAAACTTATACGTGGCCAGGTGTATTCCTGCTAGTTTTTATGGGCTTATGGCCGGCTATAAATATATATGGCGTGTTGAAACAGCGAGAGTGGGCTCTGAAATCAAGTATGATTTTTGGGTTGTTTACTGTCCTATGGATTGTCTACGAAACAATCACGATACACACCTTTAGCCCGCTGCAACCACTAATTGCCTTACTTGGAGCCGTAGTTGCATATTTTGCTTATGTGCAAATAAAGGCCAAAGACATTCACTAGTTTAAGCAAACCTATTTATACTTGTAATTACAGCTTAAAAGTGATATAATCAGTTTAAATGGAAATTAATTATGTCACTCGATAGTTCGCCAGAATCTACACCTGCTTTGGCGCCAGAAGAAGCTTTCTCTGCTCAGGGCTGTGGTGCTGGTACGGAAAAAGCCTGTTTTGCATTGGGTGTAAACATTATCGGCGCCCCAATCTGTTTAATGATGCTTAAAGACCAGACCGCGGCTAGCGTAGCGGGCATAAAATTAGGCTGGCGAGTTAATGCCGATCCTTCAGACGGACTCGCTTGGTGCCCAAAGGGTGTTTTGAGTAGCTCGAAGCAGGCCGAATAAACAAACTCAATTTTGGTATATTCGATGTAAAACACTTGATATGATTATGAGTGATGAGTAAAGCAAGCAGAAAAATTGTTCCAGGTGGCGTATCAGAATACATCTCCCAGCAGCCCAAAGAAATTCAGGATAAGCTGACGACAATCAGATCTGCGATCCGCGAACTTGCACCCGATGCGATCGAAACTGTTAGCTATTTTAATTTTCCTGGTTACAGCTATGAAGGCTATGACTACAACGGCATGTTTGCTTGGTTTAGCTATAAAGCTCCCTGTATAAGGCTGCATGTCCGACCACCAGTGGCCAAAAACCATGCAGGTGAACTGAAAGGCTGCAAGATCAGTACGGGCATAATAGGCTTTCCTGAAAAAAATGAAGTGTCGCCCAAACTTATCAAAAAGCTCGTGCAGGCAAGTTTAGATGAGATGAAGAATAACTCCGCATAAAAGCCCTAGACTACTTTGCTAAAATAGGTAAACAACTACTCATCGAAAGGCTAATTTAGATGGCAACAATCAATCCTTATATTAACTTCAACGGAAACGCCGAAGAGGCATTCAATTTTTATAAATCCGTCTTTGGTGGAGAAGTTGAGAAGATTGTGCGTTTCAAAGATATCCAAAGCGTCGAATTCCCTGTTCCTGCAGAAGATGCAGAAAAAATAATGCGCATTGTTTTACCAATCGGTAGAAATACTTTAATTGCCAATGATGTCCCGACAAGTCTGGGCCCTGTAAATGAAAACGAGAACAGATCTAAGATAGCAATCACAGCCGAATCCAAAGAAGAAGCAGACAAATTATTTAATGGTCTTTCAGAGGGGGGCTCAGTCGAAATGCCTATGTCAGAGAGCCCATGGGGCACCTATTTTGCTATGTTTAGAGACAAGTACGGTATCGAATGGACAGTAGAATTTGATCCGGGCACAGCACCCAAGTAAAGAAAACAAGGACGCCTTATTGCAACAACCAAATATGAGTGATAAATCTGCCTCGCAGCAAATTGATGACATTATTCAGCAGTACGGCGGCTGGAAAGGTGACTTACTAAGCCGTATCCGGGCGACAATCAATGATGCCGACCCAAAAATCACCGAAGAAATAAAATGGAAGACGGCTAATCGGCCTGAAGGCTTACCCGTATGGACTTACGGCGGCATCATTTGCTTCGCTGAAACCTGGAAAGATAATATAAAGCTAATATTTTTTAAGGGTTCGCAATTAAGCGATAAAAATAATCTATTTAATGCTCGCTTGAATAGCTCCAGCGTGCGAGCGATTGAGTTTCATGAAAACGACCTGATTGATGAGGCAGGTATCAAAGCGCTGGTAGCAGAGGCTGTTAAATTAAATGAGGAGAAATCCCAATGAGGAAATTAGTTGTTTTGAGTTTTATTTCGCTTGATGGTGTTATGCAGGCACCGGGTGCGCCTGAAGAAGACACCTCAGGAGGATTCAAGTATGGTGGCTGGACCGTGCCCTTTTCTGATAAAAATTCAATTAGCAACATGCTTGAGCAGATGAGTATGCCGTTTGATCTGTTACTGGGTCGCAAAACTTATGACATTTTCGCAAGCTATTGGCCTCATCAAACTGGACCCATCGCAGATCCTTTTAATGCAACTACAAAATATGTTGTTTCGGGCTCTTCTCCGAAGCTGCAATGGAAAAATTCTGTGCTGGTCGAAGGCGATGTAGTTGCAAAGATAAAGCAGCTAAAGAAAGACGATGGGCCAATGCTGCAGGTCCACGGCAGCGGAAATATGATACAAACCTTGCTAAAAAATGATCTGGTCGATGAACTGTGGCTCAAGACCTATCCTGTGATTCTGGGTAAAGGCAAAAAGTTGTTTGCCGAGGGAACAATGCCGGCCGGATTTGAGCTGACAGACTCTAAAACTACGCCAAGTGGAATTATTTTTGCAAATTACAAGCGAGCTGGCGATGTTGAAACCGGCTCATTTGACTAAAAACTCAAACAATTTTATAGTATGGTTTAATGGTTACTGAAGCAATTGTTCGACAAAATAAAGGTATTGAATCTGTAAACTATTTATTAAAGCGAAGGCTTCGCCTTAGTGATCCAACACAGACGCGTAATGGTATAACGCGACAAAGGGAAATGAACAGAATTGTAATGGGAGCTGATGTGCCCATCCGCTGGGCCCTTAGCGTAAGTTTACTTAGTCCAAGCGCTTTTTTACGACTTATCGCGCTCGGGAAGGTAAAGGATGCTGACCAACTTAAAACTGAATATGAAAATATAAGCAAAAAAGTTGGGAACCGTGCATTGTCAGGCCAGATTGTCGAAGCGAGCGATGTGCCACGCGGAAGGGGAGGAAGCTTCGTAGCCCTGACATTTAATCCAGAGCTGAATGCAGCGTTAATGGAGGACATCTCAGAGGCGAGACATTTGGCTGGGCTTGATGAGGCAGACTTCGCTGAGCCTCATGCAACACTGTGCGGTACTCCACGAGACACCGCTGCTAAAAATATTTGTAACTCCCTAAATACTGGGGATATTTTTCCTATCGATATTGATTTAGCCGCTGCCGGACCGGTTGAACGGTCATTTACCTTCAGACGTCTAACGAAAAGCAAATGGCTTATATTGACGCAACTCGTAACCTTTAAGGATTGATACATATCACACATAGTTTGTGTCTGTTTGATATACTTCGAGGTAAGGTAATGCATTAGAAGTATGGAAGAACCCGAAGCAATATTAAAACCAGCAGTTGAAATAGTCTCTGAAAGTATGGGAAAAGATGCTGGCGAAGACTTCTATAATCTATACAAGTTTGAAGACAAAGAAGGCATACTCGAGGGAGTTGTCGCTCTGCTGCAAAGTCTATTAGGGCCGGAAATGATGGACAAAAAAATAGCTAGCATAAGGAAAGAAAAATGAACCGATCAAGTGTCGCAATAATATTTGCGGTTATATATTCAGCTATTGCGGGTGTTTATTTTGCCAATACCTCAACCAAGCTTCAAGGCATCATATTTCTACTGCCACCTTTGCTGGCTACCGTAATGGGCCTTTATGCAGCTGGTACCTATAAGCTCAGTAACATACATGGTAAATCTATGGCTTTTTTGGCGGCTGGTATGGCGTTTTTCTTTATCGGCGAAACGCTTTTCTTTATGTATCAATATGTTTTCCACAAAATGCCATTCCCGTCTGTAGCGGATGTTTTTTATCTGTTGGCTTACCCGCTGATATTAGCTGGACTTATGATTGAAGTAAAAATGCACAAGCCAAGATTGAGCGAATTCAACCGAACGACAACGACTGTTATGGGAGGAATCCTAGTTGCTTTGGTTGCTGTAGTCACATATTTTGGAATATATAAAGCCTACGACCCTGATGCGACCTTTTTGGCCAACTGGATTGCTACCAGCTACGGCATCGCTGACCTTATTATCATCGTCCCTGCCATGTACGTATTGAAACTGGCTTTTGATTTTAAGGGTGGCAAACTGTTTAACTCTTGGATTATGATATTTTTTGCCATGCTATTCATGTTGTCAGGCGATATCCTTTTCGCATCATACAGCACACAATACTCCGACAGCATATGGCCCTACACGCTAATCGATCTATGCTGGGTAGCCAGCTATCTGTTATTTGGCTACAGTTTCTTTTACACGGCTTCAGTCCTGCGTGAACTGCGCCAAAAACTCGTCAAACCGAAGCATTAGCTCGCGTAGGCTATCTGGTATTTCAAACATCTGATCATCGATCTGTCGCAATGGCATAACTTTGCTTGAGGTGCTCGTCAAAAAGAAGCCATCATAAAGGTCTAAATTTTCCAGTTTAATCTTAGCTTCAACTATTTCGAAACCGCTTTGTTTGGCGACTGATATAACATGATCACGAGTTACGCCGAGCAAGATGTCAGATTGAGGCGGCGAAGTAATGAGCTTATCTTTAATCGCAAAGAAATTTGTGCGAGTTCCCTCCGTAATTTCGCCGTTTTGATTGACCGCCAAGGCGTCGTAGGCGCCGGCCTTTTTAGCTTCTCGGTAAGCTAAATAACTTTGCAGCATATTTAGTGTTTTAGCGTGTGGGAAGGGCCGCTCATAGTTTTGTGTAATACACTTGGCGCCTTTTTTATAGAGCTTGCGGTCAGGATAAAGCGGATTTAGACAGATGGCATAAAGCTTTGCGGCGTTTATGTCAGCTGCGCCGATTAATAAAACTTTTATATTGCAGCTATCTACTTGATTTTTGCTTACCAGCTCTTCAATGTTTAATCTGACTTGCTTGGATGTAAAATTATGCTCAAGCTCAATTACGCGAGCCGATTCCATTAACCGATCGCAGTGTTCATCTGCAAAAAGGATTTTTTGTTTGGAAACTCGAATAGATTCATAAACCCCAAAACCGTATGAATATTCAACATTATCAAGAGGAATCACTGCTTTGGCGACAGGGATGATCTCGCTATTGTATGAAAAGTATTTATATGCTATAATTATTCTCCTAACCCAAAACCAAAACAGGGAAATGTTAGATAGGTAACTGCACCTATAGTTTACCAGCTATATGATGTTAGCTTAACCACTGGCGTTTTACTTGTTTGGGCTTGGTAAAAGTAACGGTAATGATAAGGAATAAGTTTGA
>CAZXDL010000020.1:0-8467 GCA_964639505.1 uncultured Candidatus Saccharibacteria bacterium
GCACCGACAACCAAGTAATCAGTGTCTTTGCCAACTGAGCTTTGAAAGGTGCCACCGAGCGCACGAATACGTTCTCCTGCCTGCTCGCGTCCCATACTCTCTAGGCTGCCGGTAACCACAAAGCTCTTGCCGCTCAGCTTGCCACCGACTGTTTCAACTTTTTGCGGCCAGACATTATATTTTTTAAACTTATCGAGAAGCTCTTGATTGCTGGGCTCGGCGAACCACTCTGCGACTGATTCGGCCACGATTTCACCGATACCATCCACCGCAAACAACTCATCGATAGTTGCTTTGCTGATCGCCTCGATTGTCTTGAAATGGTTTGCTAGGTCTACGGCAGTTTGCGAGCCAATTTGTCTGATACCTAATCCGTATATGAAGCGGTTGAGTGGTGGAGATTTTTTGGCAGCAATGGCATTAACAAGTTTCTTGGCAGATACTTCTGCAAATCTATCTAGTTTTAATACTTCTGCTTCTGTTAGAGCATATATATCTGCCGTATCCTTAACAAGTTCAGCTTGCATTAAAGCTATGACATTTTTTTCGCCAAGACCTTCAATATCAAGCGCTGACTTGCTGGCATAATGCTCAATTCTTTTCCACGATCTTGATGGGCAATGCTCGTTGGGGCAACGCCATACGGCGTCTTCGACCTTATACTTAACAAGTTTAGTATCGCACTCTGGGCAACTTGTTGGCATTTTAAACGGCTTTTCAGATCCGTCACGTAATTTTACAAGAGGTTCAACTACTTCTGGAATGATGTCACCTGCTTTTTGGACAATTACGGTGTCGCCGACTCTTATATCTTTGCGAGCAACTTCACCTTCGTTATGAAGAGTCGCCATTTGCACGGTGCTGCCGGCAATCACAACCGGCTCGAGCATAGCGACTGGAGTAGCGGCTCCGGTGCGACCTATTGAAATAAATATATCTTTTACTTTAGTCGTGGCCTGTTCAGCTGGGTATTTTAGTGCGACGGCCGCTCGCGGCGCTTTGCCCACCACGCCTAATCGATCATATATGGCTCGGTCGTTAACCTTGATCACCAATCCGTCGGTATTAAATGGCAGATCGAGACGCTTCTTTTCCCAAGTCTCGGCAAATTTCATGACATCTTTAATACTGCCGAGCACTTTAGCCTCTTGATTGGCCAAAAATCCTAGTCCTCTGAGAGCTTCGTATGCAAAAGAATAAGTAGGCACGTCAGCGCTGCGGTCGCGTCTTAGATCATAGGCTCTAAAATGAAGCGGTCGTCCGATAACTAGCGACGGGTCGAGCTGCCGTATCGTGCCGGCCGCTGTGTTACGCGGGTTTGCAAAAAGCGGCTTCCCCGCTTCAGCTCGGGCTTTATTTAACTTATCAAAATCAGCCTTATACATAACGACTTCACCACGTATTTCAGTCCGCCCTTTTAAAAACTTATCGTACTTTTTGTCTTTTCTGAGACTAAGCGGTACAGATTCAATCGTGCGCAGGTTAGCCGTAACGTCTTCGCCAACAAAACCATCACCACGTGTTATAGCCTTTACCAAAACACCATCCTCGTAAACCACTGCAGCAGCAAATCCATCCATTTTTATATCCGTGAAATACTCGAGTTTAGTGTTTTGGGGCAATAGCTTAACAATGCGGTCGCGCCAAGCCGTAACTTCAGATTCGTCAAAGGCATCATTTAAACTGAGCATGCGGCTGCTGTGCTTAACCTGAGTAAAGCCCGGCAGTGGCGCGCCGGCGACACGTTGGGTTGGCGAGTCGGAAGTGATCAGTTCTGGGTGCTTGGCTTCGAGCTCCGACAATTCGTGCTTGAGACTATCGGCGGCCGCCTCACTCATTATTGACTCATCTAAAACATGATAATGATAGCGATAATCGTTGATCAACTCACGAAGTTTAAGAATGCGCTGGGCGTCATTATCAGTCATTTAATAGTTCTCGATATAAGGTATACATATAAGCATGGACAGCCAGCAGAGCAGACATTGTCAGTACAAAGAAAGCCCACTGCGCCAGCGGGGTAAGCCAAACGATGATCGGTATCATAATCAGCGCTGCAGCGGTTAATAAAATGATTGGCAAGCAGATAATTTTACGCAAGACCGTCCAACGGCGATAGCGCACTAATTCACGAGCTGAGCGCAGGGCTTTTAACGGTGTCATGTCTGGCAAAGTGACAATATAGAGCGCAAAAATTGACGAAGTTAACATGTAAAGCGTCAGTAGCGCCAGCAGTCCATAAAGCATTGCCCACACAAATTTTTCGATAAACAAAACAGCGATACCGTTATTAACTACAATGCTGTACAAACCCGATCCAATCAATAATGGGATCAGCTGCAGGGCGACAACACACATAATTAAAATGAATGGGACAAGTGGGTACATCCCACGGTAATATGGATCGCGTATCCTGACGTTTTTACCGGCTAAGACTTCACGCAGGGCCCAGATGATTGCTAGGCTGCCCATCAGTGCCAAAAACATTTGATAGGCGCCAGCAACTTGGCTAGTCGAGTTGCCAGCCGAGCTAAGCATAATTGTAAAGATACTAAGACCAGAGGCTAGACCTGCAAAGTGGCCAGTAAACACTTGATCGAGCGTTTCTTTTAATGTGGCAGTGTCGGTCGAACCGGCAATCCCTTGCACTAAAATCAGATTTAAAACTCCATATATCAAAATTATGCCGATAAATAGCACTTTTTGATCCCAAACTGTGCGGAAAGATTTTTTTGTCAGGCGATATACGCTGGGCAATTTTATATGATGCTTGATACGTTTTTGTAAGCGCAGACTTTTATACTTAGGTCGTTTAAGCCTTCTAGGCTTGCCTGATTTGTGAGAGCTGACAGCCACCGGCTTAGCCACCGCTTTGGCAGATACGGTCTTCCCAGAGTTTTTTGTCATACAATTATTATACGTTAGTAATGGCTAAGCATGCGTGCCCATGCTCCGAAGTCGGGCGATGCGATCCTCAATCGGTGGATGGGTACTAAACAAGCCAGATATGGCGGTTTTTTTGAGCGGGTTGGCAAAAAATAAATGCGCAGTAGAAGTGTTTTGGTGCTTCATAGTGCTGCTATTTTGTGAAATTTTCTCTAGTGCGCTGGCCAAAGCTTCGGGGTAGCGGGTAGTTAAGGCGCCAGTGGCATCGGCCAAATACTCCCTTTGCCTCGAGATAGCCATCTGTATCATAGTCGCTACCAGAGGTGCTAAAATTGCCGCGGCTAGCCCTGCCAGATAGGCGGCAGGTGGAGTTTCGTCGCTATCGCTAAATATAGTTAGCCGCAAGATAATGTCTGCCAGCAACGAAATAACGACTGTCAGGGCGAAGGCCACCATACTAACCCGGATGTCGTAGTTTTTGATATGACCCATCTCGTGCGCCATCACACCTTGAAGCTCGGCATCATCGAGAGCATTAATTATTCCGGTAGTGGCTGCCACCATGGCATGCTTTGGATCACGGCCGGTCGCAAAAGCATTCATCGCTGGGTCATCTATGATAAAAACCTTTGGCATCGGCATGCCGTTAGTAATCGATAGGTTTTCAACCGTACGCCACAGTTTCGGATTATCGCTTTTTTGAATTTCTTTGGCCCGATTTAAAGACAACGCCATCTTTGAGCCCGAGTAGTACGTAATTAATACATATATAAGCGCGCCAATCAGACCACCATAAAACACAGTCATTGAGCCGCCCAGGAACATATCAAGAATATAGACGATGAGGGCAGTAAACAGCACGAATCCGATCATAATAAACACAGTTTTGCGCTTATTGCTGGCTATATTGGAATACATCTATACGAAACTGAACTAGAACTTAACTTCGACAGGCTTGTTAACGGCTGCGGTCTCAGCTTGGTCAACATCGTAGAAAACTTTATCTTTTTTGAAGCCAAGCACGCTGGCGACCATGTTAGTAGGGAAGGTTTTGCGCTTGGTGTTAAAATCGCGCACTACGCCGTTATAAAATCTGCGTGAAGCTTGAATTTTATCTTCGGTGTCGGTAATATCAGCCTGCAGCTGCTGGAAGTTTTGTGAAGCCTTAAGATCTGGGTAAGCTTCTGCCACCGCAAACAGACTCTTTAAGGTCTGCTGGAACATGTTGTCAGCTTTAGCGGTCTCAGCCACACCGTTAGCGTTTAGGCCAGCTGTGCGAGCTTTAGTTACATCTTCAAAGACTGACTTTTCGTGCGTCGCGTAGCCTTTTACGGTGTTTACGAGGTTTGGTATCAGATCGTATCGGCGCTTGAGCTGGACCGTTATGTCACTCCAAGCTTCGTCGGACTGCTGATTTAAGCGCACTAACGAGTTGTAGGCGGCAATCAAGAAAACCACCAATAGCACTACAACAACAATTGCAATTATTAACGCCACACTCATTAATTTACTCCTTTACTTTGTATTTCAATTATACATCATCTGACTCATGTAATGTATGATGTAAATAATTATGAAAACAAGGGTGAGAAGCCATAGACGAAGAAATGTCCTTCTTTTTTTGGCAATTTTAGCAGCTTACTCGGCTTGGTGCTTGCTGCGGCCACTACCCGATTTAAAGCCCCAGGTTGCTAATTCCGTTATTAGCGTAAAGGCACCTGCATCTACGCTCGTTTGGCCAAATAGCCAAGCAGCAGTATCGATTGTTGGTAGCGACATAATCGAGACAAAAAATGGCAACAAGCCAGTTCCTACTGCTAGCACCGCCAAAGTTATTACCGCTCTAATGGTTCTCAAACAAAAGCCATTATCTCTTAACCAACAGGGGCCGATGATCACGCTCACTGATAAAGATGTCGCGATTTATAAAGACTATGTATCCCGCGACGGCTCGGTTGTACCTGTGCTGGCCGGCGAGCAAATTAGCCAATACCAAGCCCTGCAGACCGTCATGCTCCCCTCAGCCAACAACATGGCTGACAGCTTGGCGATTTGGGCTTACGGGTCATTGCCCGCATATGCCGCCGCGGCCAACTCATACTTAAAAGCTCAGGGTTTAACTGGCACTCATATTGGGGCTGATGCCAGCGGGCTGGCAGCTGATTCGGTAAGCACGGCGGCAGATCTCGCAAAAATCGGCGCTCTGGCCATGCAAAACCCGGTACTAGCCCAAATCGCCGGCCAGAGCACGGCCACTGGTATTCCAGTCGCGGGCACAATTAAGAATGTGAATGACCTAATTGGCATAAATAACATCATTGGGCTGAAGACTGGTAACTCTAACGAAGCCGGCGGCGCATTCATTTCGGCCTCTACGACCAAACAAAACAACAAAACTATTGTTATTACCACGGCCGTAGTCAACGCACCTTCCTTATTTCAGTCAATGAAAGATTCCATCCCTCTACTAAAAAGCGCTCAAACCAACTTCACCCAAAATTCAATCGTTAAGGTAAACCAGACTCTTGGTACCTATAATTTACCATGGGGCGGTAGCGTAACTGCTAAGGCCGCCAATGCCATGTCGGTCTTTGAATGGAATGGCCAAACTACAAAAGCAAATATTATTTTAGACAATATCCCAGTTAATTCCTCGTCTGGTAATAGTGCAGGCCGCGTTGCTCTAAATAAAACACCGATTTATGACACAAAAAGCATGCCGATAATTCTGGCCTCAACTCCAACTCAGCCCCCAATTAAGTGGCGCCTAACTCATCCTTTTTAGCTGCCTTGAAAAATAAAAAATCCCGCGGTTGCGGGAAGTTTATGGTGGGTGATGAGGGATTCGAACCCCCGACCCCCTCGGTGTAAACGAGGTGCTCTAGCCAGCTGAGCTAATCACCCATGTTGCGCGTTCGTGGTGCGGACGAGAGGACTTGAACCTCCACACCTTTCGGCACAGCCACCTCAAGGCTGCGTGTCTACCAATTCCACCACGTCCGCGTGAAAGGCTATAACATCGTATCTGTTTTGGACTAAAAATTCAAGATCGTGGCAGATGATCGTAAATGTGATCATGTCCGAAATCAGATCGAACCATTTCTTTAAGATCGTCAACTGAGGTGCCGAATTTAACTCCTGGATTTAGCGTGCCATACGGGTCAAAGACATTTTTGATCTTTTGGAACAAGGCGTACTGCTCGACACCATACATTTTCTCAAGATAGGGAGTACGCAAACGGCCATCACCCGATGTTGAGCTGATTGTACCACCTAACCCAATTACTAGCTTGTGATATTCGTCTAAGAATCGAAAGGCTTTTTGTCGATCGCCGACTTGGCCAATGTTTAGGTTGGGTTGGAGTTTTAGACTGCCATCACCTGCGTGACCCCATAAACCAGGCTTAATATTTCCGGCCTGCGAAATCGCGTAAACGCCCTCAATGTATTCGCGCAGACGCTCGATCGGAACCGAAGCATCAACCAGAGGAATCGGTATTATCAAGCCTTTGTTGTTACCAATTACGGAGCTAACGGACTGTCTGAGCTTCCAGAAAAGCTGCTGTTGGTCAGCGTCAACCGTTGATTGATGTTCGACAGCATATTTATCAAGGATTTTGCCAGCCTTTTTAAGGATTTTTTTGAGGTGCCTGTCTTGGTTATCGAATTCAACCAGTAAGGTTACAGCTGGAAACGGTGGGGATAAAATATCTTTTAGCTGATTTGGGTTTAGCTCGTGGACTTGTTTGAGCGTATTATCATCAATAAGCTCAATTGCACTAGGCGGTTCGGACATATCACGTAATTCGATAATAGCTGACTGTACATGTTCAAGACTGTCAAACTGTGCCATCATCAGGTTCGTTTGCGTACTGTAAGGCTCTGTATTTACAATTGCTTCGGTAATTATTCCGAGAGTGCCTTGGCTGCCGACAAATAATGGCGTTAGGTCAAAGGAGCCATCCTTTTGCTTAATGTCTGTTAGGCTATATCCTGCATTGTTATTGCTGACATCGCGTACGAGCTGTTTAACGAGCTCATTTTGCTCCTCTAGCAAAGTATCGATTTGACGATAAATTTCGCCTTCAAAAGTGGCTAGTCCAAGCTTCTTGCTTAACTCACGTTTACTTAAACGACGGGTTTCGATTACTTCTCCATTTGCCAATACCACGCGCAGGCTGGCAACATAATCACGCATGCTGCCGTATTTAACAGACTTCTCGCCGCTGTCATTATTGGCAATCGCGCCGCCAACAGTTGAGTATTCAATACTAGGCGGATACGGCGGCAAAAACCTGCCATGTGAGTACAAAGTCTGCTGAAGTTTCCCAAAATTAATACCCGGCTCAATCGTAACTGTGCTTGATTTCATGTCTAGCTCCAGCACTCGATTCATATGAGCTGGAAAAACTAGAATAATGCCACTACCCAACGCAGCGCCGGATTGATCAGTGCCAGAGCCCCGAGCCGTTACGGGTATGACACGACCCCGCTCGGCCAGCTGCCAGCTGAAACGGGCGGTTTTACGAACATCGTTTTCGTTTCTAGGGTAAACAATTAGGGAAGGCGCTACCTGTAAAATGCTACCATCAGTCGCGAAATAACGACGAGCGTCAGTGCTCGTCATCACCTCGCCCACCAAGTGCTCCTGTAGATAATGGGCTACCTTACTCATTTGAATTTCCCCTATCAAAAAGTCGCATATTTCTAACCGATATGATATCACATAATTGACAACCACTACCGTTATGTCTATCCTTTAGCAAGCAAGGCACACATGTTTAGCATCGACAGACAAGACAAAAAACTTATCGGATTATTGCTTACCCCTTCCTGGTTAAGTGGCATGATCGCCGTAATGGCCGGCTTGATCTTAAGCCTTGGCGTCATACTGACATTCTCGCTTAATACCAGCTCCTTTCAGAGACAACTAGTGGTTTGGCAGCAAGATCAGCCGCAGCGAGAATTAACGCAGCCTGGCACATATGTCGGTTCCGAAGGGCGGCCACAGCTTAAAGACAGCTGGCCACTTTTGGTGGTTTGGGCAGGAGTAGGCTTGCTGGTTTATATGATAACGGCAGCTATGGTGCATTCATTGAGTGACGCCGCAGCTATCAGGCAATCTATGGGTTACGTCCATGCCAACCCAACAAAAACACTAGAGATCACAGTTGGTCATATTATATTAAGAGTCATTGCGGCTGTCGCTTTAGTAATAATGGTCAAAATGTTTATAGATCAGGTCATCCCTTACGCTATTACAGCAGCCCATGCCAGTGCTTCGGATCTATTAAGCATTACAGGATTTCTTTACGCCTTCGTAGCCTTCGCGATCGTCGCGGTCAGCATACACTTGCAAACAATATTTCTAAGATTAACTCTTGGGCGCGCCAGAGTATTCTCCGGCAATATTTAGCTACTTCCCATAATTACTCAGCAGTATAGATAGATCAAATATGTTTACTGTGTTGTCTTTGTTAAAGTCGGCTGCACTGTAGTTAGTATTCCATTTAGATAGTAGGGTTGATAGGTCTATTATGTTAACTACATTATCGTTATTAGTGTCGCCTGGTTTGGGGGT
>CAZXDL010000021.1:0-7097 GCA_964639505.1 uncultured Candidatus Saccharibacteria bacterium
GCAGGTGCGCCTGGTAACTTGATATTAACGGCGTTACCGTAAACGTTCGTCATTGTTAAATCGAAACTATAAGGATCGCTGGTAGGCGTTGGCGTCTGTGGGATAGGGTCTTTAACTTTTACTGTAATTTGAACGGTACGGGTTTCGTCGGCGCTAAGCTCCATAGCTGGCCAAGTAACCACATTGCCTGCGCCCATTGTGCCACCATGCAGATCGGTTACGTCGGAGTATTGAAGCACATCAGCTAAGTTTTCTTCGAAGATATAATTTTTGACATCTTTTTTGCCGGTGTTTTTGGCGTAAAGCGTGTATACAATTACGTCGTTAGCGTTGGCGGTGGTTCCGTTGGCATCAGCAACTCCAGCCGTGGTGTTAGAAGCAGTTTTACGCACCTGTACACAAGCGTAGGCATTGCTGCTGCTAATTGTTTTTTCGCAAGGTACTTCGGGTGTAGGCGTTGGAGTAGGTGTCGGAGTAGGTGTCGGAGTAGGTGTAGGCGTTGGAGTTGGAGTAGGTGTCGGACTAGGTTTGGGTGTAGGCGTTGGTGCCGGCGTGAATGTTACGCCTGTAACTGGACCACTTACTTCAAGCGGTGATGGAGAAGGTAGGCCACGGGCTACCAAGTTGCCGCAGTCGTAAAGAATCCAAAAATTTCTGCCGTTTTGGTTAACGATATGAATGGCATCCCAAGTTGTTTTTGATTTCCAACAACCTTTCATATTGCGCCAATAGACGTTGTTGCCTTCGCCTGGGATGTTTACAGGTGTGTCAGTACAGGGTGCTGTGTTGCGACCCATTGAAAAGTAGTCGTACTGTTTTGAGTTTACAACGTCTTTATCTGCTCGATCGAAGGCGCTACAGCTAATACCGTAGTAGTGCAGAATTCGCTGAAATCCCTGTGTATCGTTGATGCATTTAGCGCGGGCATCAGCTGCAGAAGTCACGCCACTATTTAGGATGTTGTTGCTGGTATCCGCCACACTAACTTGAGGTGGGCTAAGGACTGCAAAGAATTGGAGAAAAAAGGCTAATACCAAAAAGATCGTGCCGGTGCGGCGGATCGAGGCTTCTTCGCGCATACGGCGGCTATAAAAGGCCAACTGCGGCACTAGGCCGGGGTTGTATGGTACTAGTGATAATAATTTTTCAAACATGTTTTTCTTTTTATGTAACTGTGGCTTATTTAACCATATACGCACACTTGTTTACAAGAGGGAAATTAGATATAATAAAAGCAGTGGGAAAACACTTAAAATCGTGTTAATAAATTATAAACTAGAGGTGTAAATTGGCTGAGGGTAAAGACAAAAAAAGCGGCTATTCTGCTGATCAGATTACCGTTCTTGAGGGATTGGAGCCAGTACGTAAGCGGCCTGGCATGTACATTGGTGGCACTGGGCCAGAAGGTCTGCACCACTTGGTGTGGGAGCTGGTCGACAATGGTATTGATGAAGCTTTAGCTGGTCATGCGACGGCTGTCTCAGTCAAATTATTGGCCGATGGTGGCGTCACTGTAATCGACAATGGTCGCGGTATTCCGACTGATATTCACCCTAAAACCGGCAAGAGCACTGTAGAAACTGTCTTAACCGTGCTGCACGCCGGTGGTAAGTTCGGCGATGGCGGCTACAAAGTGTCCGGTGGTCTGCACGGTGTTGGCTCCAGCGTGGTCAACGCCTTAGCCAATAAACTAGTCGTGACCGTCCATCGTGACGGCAAAACTCACCAACAGGAATACGCCAAGGGTGTACCTTTATCAGACCTAAAAGTCATAGGCAAGACTGACAAACAGGGCACCGAAATTACTTTTTATCCAGACGAAACGATTTTTAAAGAGAGCGTGGCTTTCAATTACGACATAATTCTTGACCGCTTGCGCCATGCCGCATACTTAACAAAGGGAATTCATACTTCTCTGGAGGAAGAGGCCACTGGCAAGCGCTACGGTTTTTACTTCGAGGGCGGCATCCAGAGCTACGTTAAGCACCTCAACATCGGCAAAGAAGTTGTCGATGATGACATTTTCTACGTCGATAAGATCGTCCAAGACACCCAGATCGAAGTGTCGATGCAGTACACCGACGCATACACTGAGACTATCAAATCCTTTGCCAACAATGTGGTCAACCCCGAGGGCGGCTCGCACTTGACCGGTTTCCGTGCCGCCTTGACCCGTGTCATCAATGATTATGCCCGCAAAAATGGCTTACTTAAGGAAAAAGAAGAAAACCTCTCTGGAGAAGATACCCGCGAGGGCCTAACTGCCATCATCTTGGTTAAACTACCTGATCCCCAGTTCGAAGGTCAAACAAAAGGCAAGCTCGGTAACCCAGAAGTCCGCGGCTACGTCGAAACTGTCATGAACGAGCACCTGACTTATTACCTCGAAGAGCATCCAGCTGTCGCACGCAAAATTGTCGGCAAGGCTTTGCTCGCCGCCCGAGCACGTAAAGCGGCCCGCGCTGCTCGCGATAACATCTTGCGTAAAGGTGTACTTGATGGCGCTAGCATGCCCGGTAAGCTGGCCGATTGTTCGTCTAAAGATCCTAAAAACTCCGAAATTTATCTTGTGGAGGGAGACAGTGCCGGCGGATCGGCTAAATCAGGTCGCGACAGCAAAACTCAGGCAATTTTGCCACTCCGCGGCAAGGTCCTAAATGTTGAGCGCGCCCGCTTAGACAAGATGCTGGCTAACAACGAGATCGTAAGTTTGATCAAGGCTCTTGGTGTTGGTATCGAAGAGTCATTCGACATTAACGGTTTGCGCTATGACCGAATAATTATCATGACTGACGCCGATGTCGACGGCAGTCATATTTCGACTTTGCTAATGACATTCTTCTTTCGCTATATGAAAGAAGTTGTCGATGGCGGACATGTCTATTTGGCAAAACCACCTCTGTTTGAGCTTGTCCGCTCAAGCCGCAAAAATCCAGTTTTCATATACGACGAAGCTGAGCTAGACAAAGCCCTAGATGATGCAATTGCCGCCCGTAAAAAAGAAGGCCAAAAGGTAAATGCTGACGATGATCGCCTGAAGCAGGCTGGTTTTGTTGAGCAGAAACGCTACAAGGGCTTGGGTGAAATGGACGCTGAACAATTATTTGAAACAACCATGAATCCTGCCAAGCGCGTCCTGGTTCAGGTCAAAGTTGATGATGCCGAAAAAGCCGACACAATCTTTAGCAAGCTAATGGGCACCGAAGTTGAATTACGCAAAAGCTTTATCCAAGCCAATGCCAAATTCGTAAAGGATCTGGATATTTAAATGGCAGACAACGACCAACCAGCATTATTTGAAGACGCTACTCCAGATAATAATGAGCCAGAAGAGCTTAAGCCCGACAATTATGTGGCCAGCGAAGTTTCAATGGAAGAAAAACGCCGCGGCGTCGTACATGCGGCTGATATTTTAGACTCTGGTCACTCGCGCAGCGTCGAGCGACGCACTGTCGAAAACGTCATGGAAGATAGCTATTTGCGTTATAGCATGAGCGTTATCATTGATCGTGCGCTTCCTGACGTCAGGGATGGTCTAAAGCCGGTGCATAGACGAATTCTTTATACGATGAATGAATCTGGTTTGCGCAGCACGGCTCGTCATCGCAAATCAGCCACAGTAGTTGGTGATGTAATGGGTCGCTACCATCCGCACGGAGACTCCAGTATTTACGATGCCATGGTTCGCATGGCGCAGCCTTGGGCAATGCGCTACATGTTGGTTAATGGCCAAGGTAACTTCGGTAGTATGGACGGTGATCCGCCAGCCGCTTATCGATATACCGAAGCTAAAATGGCGCGTTTGGCCGATGAATTACTAGCAGATATTGATAAAGAAACCGTCGATTTTCGCGAAAACTATGACACTACTCGTACGGAACCTTCAGTTTTGCCTTCAAAATTGCCAAATCTGCTGCTGAACGGTCAGCTTGGCATCGCGGTCGGTATGGCCACCAACATTCCACCACACAATCTCAGCGAGTTAGTTGATGCTGAAGTTGAATTGATCGACAATCCCGAGGCAACCTTAGACGATCTGTTAAAGCATGTAAAAGGCCCCGACTTCCCAACAGGTGGAATTATCTATGGCAAGGAATCAATCCGTACGGCTTACGCGACCGGGCGGGGCGGTGTCGTCACGCGCGGAGTAGCCGAAATTGTCGAAGGTGCCAAGGGCCGGCACCAGATTGTTATTACCGAAATCCCATATGCGCTAAACAAAGAAAGCCTCGTCCTAAAGATCGCCGATCTGGTGCGTGACAAAAAACTAGTCGGCATTTCTGATCTGCGCGACGAAACCGCCCGCGGCGAAGTTCGGATCGTTATTGATCTCAAAAAGGACGCATACCCCAAAAAGATTCTCAATCAGCTGTTTAAGATGACTCAGCTGCAACAGAGCTTCCACTTCAATATGATGGCTCTGATCGATGGTATCCAGCCCCGCGTCCTCGGCCTCCAAGACATCCTGAGCGAACATATTAAGCACCGCAAGGTAGTCATCCGTCGCCG
Organism: uncultured Candidatus Saccharibacteria bacterium; assembly: GCA_964639505.1. Lineage (GTDB taxonomy): Bacteria > Patescibacteriota > Saccharimonadia > Saccharimonadales > UBA4665 > CAZXDL01. The sequence goes on from CAZXDL010000021.1 coordinate 4,510, forward strand.
CACCGAATTCGAGCTTAAAAAGGCTAAGGAGCGCGCTCACGTTTTAGAGGGGCTAAAGATCGCGCTCGATCACATTGACGAAGTTATCAAGACAATCCGCGCTTCCGACACGACCGAAGATGCTCAGGCAAACCTAATCAAGCAATTCAAACTGTCAGAAATACAAGCCAAAGCTATTTTGGCGATGCAGTTGCGCACTCTGGCTGGCCTGGAGCGTAAAAAGATCGAAGACGAACTGGCCGAGCTAATGAAGCTTATCGCCAAGCTCGAAGGCATTTTGGCCGACGAAAAGAAGATATTAAAGATAATCCGCGATGAATTGCTTGAACTCAAAAAGCAATACGGCGATGATCGACGTACTAAAGTCGTGAATTCCGAACTAGGTAAAATGAGCGATGAAGATCTAATTGCCGACGAGCAAGTCGCTGTCACGCTTACTGCTGCTAACTACATCAAGCGCAGCCCGCTGGGCGAATATAAGCGCCAGGGCAGAGGTGGTAAGGGCCGTCGTGGCATGGCAACTCGCGAAGAGGACGTTATTGAGCATGTCGTAAGCGCTTCGACTCATGATTTCTTGCTGTTCTTTACTAATAAGGGCCGAGTTTTCCGCATCAAGGCCTACGAAGTGCCAGCTGTCGGCCTCAACGCCAAGGGTGTGGCAATTGTTAACTTGCTACAGCTCCAGCCAGAAGAAACCGTTACCTCTGTTATTAACGTCAGCAAAACTCACAATGCCGCTAATCTAATTATGTGTACGGTTAGGGGAGTAGTTAAGAAGACACCTTTTGAGCAGTACCAAAATGTGCGCAGCTCCGGCCTGATCGCAATTAACCTAGATGATGGCGATGAATTGAAGTGGATTCGGATGACAACAGGCGATAATGAAGTCGTCATCAGCACTTCTCAAGGCCAAGCGATCCGCTTCCACGAAAAGGGCGCGCGACCAATGGGCCGGGTCAGCCGAGGCGTCCGAGGCATCCGTCTGCGTCCTGGTGACCGCGTTATCGGCATGGATATTGTTGAAGAGGGTTCGGACATCTTTGTCATAAGTAAATACGGTTACGGCAAGCGTACAAAGGTCGCACAGTTCACCCCACATGCTCGCGGCGGCGTTGGAATCCGTTCGGCCGTCGTTAACGACAAAACCGGCGAGCTAATCGGTGTTAAGACTCTAGTAAGTGACGAAGAAGAAGTCATTATTATTTCCAGCCAGGGTCAGACCATTCGACTGGGTCTAAATAACATCCCAGCCCTCGGCCGAGCAACTCAAGGCGTGCGCATTATGCGCCTCAATGACGGCGATGAAGTAACTTCGCTCGCTTTAGTCGAAAAGACCAACGACAGCGAAGAAGATGAGCCTGAGGCAGCACAACCCGCTGCTGACGCCACACCTGAAACCACCGAAACTCCTAGCGAATAATCGATGGATGATTATCTAGCCTTCGCAAAAGACCTGGCTCGGCAGGGGGGCCGGCTGATAAAATATAATTTTGAAAAAGCTCTCGACATCGAACTCAAATCAGATAATTCGCCTGTTACTCAGGTTGATAAAGCCATTAATGATCTGATAATTAAAGCCATCCAGCAAAAATATCCAGATCACGGCGTTTTAGGCGAAGAAGGCGATCACGGCACTGGCTCTGAGGAGTTGCAGTGGGTTTGCGATCCGCTTGATGGCACCCAGTGCTTCATATTAGGCATTCCGCACACCACCTGCGTAATCGGGCTGGTTAAAGATGGCGAATATCAGCTGGCCGTAGTCTATAACCCATATACTGATCGGCTATATCATGCCGTCAAGGGGCAGGGAGCCTTTTGCAACGACAAGCCAATCCACGTCAATGACCAGCCGCTTAAAGACAGCTACATTCTTTGTGAAAACAGCACGCACCGATACGTCGACAGTCTGCATGAGGCTGGAGCCAAAACAGAGCAGTTAAATGGTGCTGGCTATACCTGCATGATCATTGCCACCGGTAGAGCCAATGGCACGATAAAGGCTAAATATGATTTCCACGACATCGGCCCTAGCTCGCTAATTGTCCAAGAGGCGGGCGGCAAGGTCACGGCGCTCGATGGCTCGAAACTGCGCCTAGATCAGCCCGGCACTGGCGGTATAATCCTATCTAACGGCGCTAGCCACGCTGATCTAGTGCAAATTGCACAGTCAGTTAACTAGCGAGACAGAGCATTTATCAATACTTTGGCGACTTCATGGGTTTAGCATGGATATCATGTGGGTTTTATCCATGAATTCGCGTGAACTTAGACAGAGTCTTGGTTGATGCGGGGATTACAACAAATGAAGTCATTTTACCCCTTGACCAAAGCACTATAACTGCTGTATGCTAGTACGAATGGCTTGACGTGGGCTGACTAAGAGTCTCCCAAGAAACGGCCATTTGAACGTTAAAAATTGAATAGTGCAAATCAACGTCAGTTCATTTTGTACCTTCGGGTACATGAACTGTTTTAGAAAATAGTCAGTGTAGCAGCAGTGCTACATGTTCGACTGAAGTCAAAGACAGATTCTTTTTTTTGGAGAGTTTGATCCTGGCTCAGGATGAACGCTGGCGGCGTGCCTAATA
>CAZXDL010000022.1:0-6812 GCA_964639505.1 uncultured Candidatus Saccharibacteria bacterium
ATCGTTATCGACCTCGCCATTTGGGTCCGGAAAGCTTTGCACCTCTGCTTTAGTTGAGAAAGGGTAGACATGCACATGGGCGTGCGGCACCTCATCGCCTACGACGGCCTCACCAACATACCGCGTATCAAGAACCTCTCGCATCCTGTTGGCGACCTTCTTTGCCGTTTCCATAACCGCAATATAATCCTCTACGTCTAGATCCCAGACAAATTCAACCTGTTTTTTTGGAACTACCAGGGTGTGGCCAGGGGTTTTTGGATGAATATCCAAGAAGGCGTAGGTCTTTTCATCCTCATAAATCTTATGACTAGGAATCTCTCCATTAATAATCTTCGTAAAAATACTGTCTTGCATATATATAAGTATAGACGGGCAGGGGAGAGAAATTAACTATTTATTAAATATCCCAACTTCCCCCTCGCTTATGCTTGCCGCCTGAAGCTACTTATTTGATAGTCGATTTCAATGGCTAAAACTAAACAAAGCAAGCTTAACTGGTTAGTAATCAGCCTGTATTTAACCATTGGCTGCTTAATATATTTCACGCTAGCATGGCAGGTTTTTACAGAGGCAGCCTCGTCGCCCATCAATCCATCCTGGGCAAACCCCGCCGCAAAGACAATCAAGCAGGTTGGGCCGGCAAGCACGACTCGAAACACACCTGTGCTGCTCGATAATACTGATTGCATACTTGCGACCTATCGCCTTCCAACCAGCAGTGAGATGGCAAATGGCTGTTTCAGTGCCAGCGGGCTAGGTCTGCTTGAATCAGATAGCGGTATAGCAATATTTAACGGCACGGATGAAGGCTTGCTGCTCCAACCCTTTTCAACTCATCAAGTCTTAGTGCCATGGCCTAATCACACCGGCCTTTTCGTGCTTGACACCGTAAGTACCGGTGGCGCTTATATAAGCCTCTACACTAATCCAACTCCATACCTAAAAGATCAAAGAAACAACCTTCAGCAGCTTACCAGCAAGCAGCTCTCAGCAATCCCCGACACCCAAATAAGGGATAAACTCGGGCAAAAGCTAGTCATTAATTCAGAAACCTTGGCGTTTTCCAGCGACGGCAGTTGGCTTGTGGCAGAGACGTTAAATGGATCTTTTGTAAGAATTGACTTGGCTAGCTTTGAATTCAAACCTTTTGCCCGCTCATATAGCACATCTGGTAGCCCGGCGCTTCTGCAATCTCGTATTGCAATCTCTGGGGATGGCCACTCAGTGGCCATCTACAACAAAGATAGTATGTCGTTACGGGTCTACGATTTAACAAACTGCTCGGTAGTCGGCACAAACCTCACACCCGAGAATTGTCAGTATTTTGATTACTTACCATTTATAAAAGACCAAATACCTGGGCTGCAATCAATCAGGCATTTGCGTTTTGTTAATGAATATCTGCTTAGTTTCGAGGCCTACAACAGCGGAGATACTGGCACTATTAACCTCTTAGCGCCCACAGCCGGTATCGACCATTTGATTGATTATCTGGGCATGGGCGATTCATACACATCTGGCGAAGGAGCATTTGATTACACATCAGGTACCGACTTACCAGATAATATGTGTCATTTATCTATACGCTCATATCCTTTTCTATTAACAAATGACTTGTTTTCAAGTCTCGGCGGGCATTCGGTTGCCTGTTCAGGTGCGGTTATAAACGACATTGCAAGCTTGAGCGACAACTACACTGGCCAGATAAAAAACGGGCTGGACTTTAAGCATCTTAAAGACGAAAACCAGCCTTTACTGAGCACTGTGATGACTGAATTTAAGCCAGGATATGTTGCGCAACAAAGGTTTGTAGGCAAATATCAGCCTGCGATAATTACGGTGTCTGTTGGTGGTGATGATATTGGTTTTGGTAAAATCCTCGAGCAGTGTGTTGGACTGCACCTTAGCATTCATCGGAGCGATAGTGATTGCTTCAGCACTTATGAGGACCGTCTCGAAATTTTGCAGCTCATTGATCGGACCCAGCAAAAATGGCTAACGCTTTTTAATCAAATTAAGCAGCAAGCACCATCATCTACAATTTATGTAATCGGTTACCCGCAGATAGCCTTGGACAGCGGCAACTGCGCATTAAATGTCCATTTGAGTAAATCCGAGCTGGAATTCGGCACGGAACTCATCAACTACCTTAATAAAACGATAGCTTTAGCATCGCAAGCCTCGCAGGTTCACTTCGTTGATATAAGCAATGCTCTGGCTGGACATAGAATGTGCGAAACCCAAAGCCAAAATGTTGCTGTAAATGGGCTCACTGCCGGTAAAGATGCTGGCATATTCGGCATCGGAATGCTTGGCCGAGAAAGCTACCATCCAAATACCTTGGGTCAACAGTTGATGGAAAACGAAATTTTGAAACTTACCAATCGCTTAGCTCTAGGCCACACAAATTCAAGCCAAAATACCGCATCAACCGCTAAGCTATTGAGTGCACCAAAGACAAACCGCCAGATATTAAACCGCTTGCCTGCAAATATCACGCCCTCAAGCGTGATTGAAAGGGGAAGTGTCATCAATCTAAGCATAAAAGGATCTGATTTTGGGCTAAAAGCAGCTGCGAACTATGTGCTACAGATTGATGGTACAAGTGGGCAGATAGCCAACACACTTACGGCCACCCAAAATGGCGATTTGAGCGGGCAGCTTAGTCTGCCATTAAATATCACCACAGGCGGACACACTATCGATATAATCGGTAAAAATCAAGCTGATCAGAACATAGACATCACGCAACCGATTTTTGTACCAATAAATTCAATTGATTTCGATGGTGATGGTCAATCCAATCAAGCTGACAGCTGCCCAACCGTAATAAATAGTGAAGTTGATAGTGACCGAGATAATATTGACGATGTTTGCGACGCCTACATCGGACAAGTTTCATCAAACACGCCATCAGCCTCCTCATTAAGCGCACAAATTATTGCCTCGACCGAAAAACCAAGTACACACACGTCATCAACAACTCAGTCAGCATCGCAAACCCAAACTGCTGTGTCTGGCTCGACATCTAGCGTTGGCACACAAAGCCCAACTACACCACACCCTCAAGCAAGCCAAAACCCGAAGCCTGCAGCCAACACAGCTCCGAAGCAAAACCGCAAATTTTTATATATTCTGCATTTTGAATGGAGTAGATGGCTGTATCTGACATTTATATTTTGGGTGCTTTTGATTTTACTGGTATGGATTTTGGCATTAGGCGAACGCTCGCGAACATGGCTGCATAAAAAAGTTGTGAGTCCGTAGGGTTTTCGGATACAATTGTGGTCATGCATTGGTTTAGAAAAGTTTTGGTGGCGTTCTTCGCATTAATCCTTTTCATCACCCTCCTCGACATTGCCGCAGCTGTAGCAATCAACAAAAATTTTGGTAATCCTGAGCAGGTAAAAAGCTGGTTAACAGAGAGCAAAATCTACGATAACGCCGTTCAGGCAGTTTTAAATAGTACTCAAGACGACGAAGATAAGGCCGGCAGCGATGGCTCAATTTCACTCAAAGATCCAATCGTACAACGAGCCGCAACTGAAGCATTCTCTCCAACTGTTATCGAAAACAGCGTAAACACATTCATCGACAGCAACTACGCTTGGCTATCAGGTAAAACCAGCATACCAGAGTTCAAAATTGACCTGACTAAGGCAAAAGAAGACTTTGCTACAAAAGTCGGCACAGCCGTAACCGCTCGCCTATCAGGCCTAACCGTCTGTACCGCCGAGCAGCAAGCAATGCTGCAAATTCCGGTTAATGTTATGACCGTAACGTGTCGCCCCGCCAGCTTAGACCCAGCCGCAGAGGGTGCCCGCATCGCAAATGAGATTCGCACCAGTGATTTCTTAACTAATCCTGTGTTAACCGCCGACACCTTGGCTCGCGACCCCAAGAGTACGGCTAAGGCATATTACGTAAAAGCCTCTTTTGCGCCTCAGCTTTACCAAGCCGCTCAAAAAGCTCCTTGGGCATTAGGATTGGTAGCGCTGATTTCATTATTGGCCATCATCTTTATCGCTTCGCCACGCCGTAAAGGCTGGCGCCGAGTCGCCAGTGTGCTATTGGTAGCAGGTATCTTATTGATCGCCTCAAAATTCGCAGCAGAACTGGGTGTCAGCCGACTGCAGCGTGAAGCCGCCAATAATAAGACGGTTATAAGCCAGCTCAAACAGCCAACAAACGACCTGATCGATCATGTGGCATCAAAACTAACAGAGACAAATCTCTACTTTGGCATCGGTTACGTTATATTGGCGATAATAATATATATTGTGCTTCGCAAGACCAAGGAGGGAAGCGATAAGTCAAAAAAGAAGCCGTATGTTCCGCCAAAACCATCTGATACCGCCAAAGACCTTGACGACGAAATTAAAGAAAAAGGCGCTACGCTCGATACAACCGGCACAAGTGATAAAACAACCGGACCGCCAGCCTTTAAAACTCCTAAGCCAACCCCAGTTCGTAAATCTCCAAAACCACCACGACTAATTCAATAACTGGCGGAACACACGGGTCTGGAACTAGACCAGTGTCTCATATTTTAGCACTTTCAGGGGTAAAATGAGACAAATGGGACACAGCAAGCCACATACAGCCGTGTCCAATTTCTTGTGAGCTAACAGGGGTAGGCAATTTTGCAAGCAATACTTGCTAACCGACAGATTACATGCCCTGCGTACGCTATTAATCGAATTGAGTGATGGTCATGCTGAACAAAACCCGCACCCTGAAATCACATATGGTAATATGAAATCAAGTAGCCCCTGATTCGCTTGCGAGAGAGGGGCTATTTTGTTGTTTCTGGTGTAGCTGTTTTTCTGAGACTATACAGCCCAAGCCCAGCACTAAGCACAGAACCAACGAAGATACCTATCTTGGCGGCGTCAATAAGACTTCTGTCTGAGCTAAAGGCTAACTCAGTTATAAAGATAGAGATTGTAAAGCCAACTCCGGCTAGGAAGCCAATTCCGATGAACTGAGACCACGTAGTGCCCGTTGGTAAGCGTCCTAGCCTAAACTTTACGACTAGCCAGGTTGCGCCCGTAATACCAACTACCTTACCAATGACTAAACCTACAATTATGCCGAAAGCTGCCAGTACGGCACCTGAGTCATCGAAAGCCGTTGTTTTGAAGGTTAGCCCGGCGTTGGCAAAGACAAACAACGGTACAATGATGAATGTCGCAGCTGGCAATAGCGATCTCTCCAAACGTACGGCAATGGGATGCTTATGCGCTTTAGTGGCAGTAAGTGGTGCTAATAGGCCAAGTACTACGCCAGCGATACTGGCGTTGATGCCCGAAGCGTTAAAAGCCAGCCATAGGCAGATTCCTAACAGTGCGAAAATTGATATCGTCATGAACTTACTTCGGCTTAGAATAACCATAACTACGACCAGCAGAACCGCCACTAGTAAAGCTAGTAGGTTAACCTGTTGATTATAAAAGACTGTGACAACAATGATTGCGCCGATATCGTCAACAATAGCCAGTGTTAACAGGAAGATCTTGAGTTTTGATGGCACTCGTTTACCCAGAAGCAACAATAAGCCAAGCGCAATAGCAATGTCTGTAGCCATAGGTATTCCCCAGCCGTTAAAGCCAGCTTGGTTTGTATTGATGAGCATATAAAGCATTGCTGGGACTAACATGCCACCTATAGCAGCTGCAACTGGTAAAACAGCAGTTTGTAGGGTTTTTAACTCCCCGCCGATGATCTCACGTTTAATCTCTAGCCCCACTACTAAGAAGAATACGGTCATTAAGCCTTCGTTGACCCAATGTTGCAGATCTTGAGTAAGCGACCATTGTCCAAGTCCAATGCTCAAATGAGTGTGCCAGAAATTCTCGTAGCCGATTTGCCAAATGGTATTAGTAGCTATAAGGGCTGCAGCGGCAGCCAATAGGATAAGTCTGCCGCCAATGGCTTCATCTTTTAGGAATAGTCGTAGGATGCTTGGTAATTCACCGATTTTGATGTCTTTGTGTAAATCTATCACCAGCTTATTATATGCTAGCAACCGATGAAAATTAGCAGAGACTTATTTACTTTGGCTTTCGGCGAGAATGTTACTATTGTCAATGAAAGCACTATTAGTTGGGACGAGATTATACCCCCCTCATCAACCGTGGATGTGTGAATTTGCCGGTATAGTTGATTGCCCCGATGAGAAGTGGAGTCCCATTGTTACATATGAGAAAGGGTTCAAAAGATTATTACTTGGAGGTTTAGAGAATCTTAAATAAGTTCGTACTACGTAACTGCACCCATAGCGCATCGAGACTCACGTTATATTTATTTGCTAGTTCTTCTGGGTTCTTTATCCCAGCTTTGATATCTTTACGGAGCAAGTCTGGCGGCATCAGTAAGTGGGCGGCAAATGTATTTGCTTCCATTTCGTCGTAATTTTCACTATTCAAATCTATACTTGAGTTCCCGTGTAGGTGACCACGATATAAATGACCAATCTCGTGAGCGACTGAAAAACGCTTTCTTACTTCGGGTTTTGATTTATTGTAGATGATAAAAACATAGTCACCTCGAGTCTGAGTCATGGCATCACCCTTGCCCTTAAATGCAGCATCATCTAACCCTTCAACTGTTACGTCGAAGGTCTCCCTTACAAAAGGCATGATTTGTTTAATTGTTATTGGAGTCGAGGTGATTTTAGCAGACTTTAATAATGCCTTTGCCGAATGACGCGCATTGGCAAGGTCGGGGCCCTTACTCTGATTTTCCTCGTCCATCTTTCTTCTCTTTTTGAGCCATTAGGTAATCTATAAAAGACTCGATCTGTTTTA
>CAZXDL010000023.1:0-6206 GCA_964639505.1 uncultured Candidatus Saccharibacteria bacterium
ATCGAGGACAAGGGGCGGCTCGCCGCCACGATCGAGGCCAAGGACAAGGCCATCGCCAAGCTGGGCGAGGATCTGAAACAGCAGGAACGCGAGGCGGCGATCCGCCAATCCATCACCGATGCCGCGGACCGGGCCGTGGTCTCGGTCGAGACTGGCCGGGACACGCTGCGGACCAGGACGCAAGTCATCTTCCACGAGGTGAGCCGTGCCCAAGACTGCCATGATCCTGTCGGCCCTGCTCTGCGGGCTGCATTTGACCGCCTGCGGGTCATTGACCGGGAACCCGGAGCCGATCGTCGTGACCAGAGTGGAGGTGCTGGCGCCGCCGCCGGCCCTGCTCAGGGTGCCGCCCCGCCCCGAGGTGCCGTGACGAACTGTCAGGCCGGGGAATACCTCGTCAGGCTCTACGAGTGGGGCAGGGGCCTAGAGGGACAGGTCTACGGTATTGGGGATTGGGTCGGAGAGGCGAAGGCGATCAGGGGGAGGGAGTAGGCGGGGTCACTCTACCGGCAGAAACGGCCACGGGTTCTCCGCCCGCGTGTATTTCAGTGGCCATTCTGTGGGCGGGAACGACTGCCACGGCGCGGTTAGACCGCCGATTATCGGCTTGCCTTTCGCATCGCACCAACGCCCCTCCGGCAGCAAGCGATGCACGCCGTACAGGGTATCCAGAGCAACGCGATGATCGAGGGATTCCAGCGGCGGATTGAGCGTCTGGAGCAGCGGGTCACGCTCGGGCGTCCTGTCCACCAGCACGACTAGATGCGGGTACTCGGATATGATGCTGAGCATGGTCCCGTCCTCTTCGCCCTCCGCCCGCTCGTAGTAGAGGAACTCGGCGCCGGGCTTCCACATCCTGCGCGGATAGCCGTGCTTCGCGGCGATATCGTCCCAGCCGTCACCTGCGTTCGCCATCTACCCCTCCACCTCTACAGGGCCGTGGATGTGCGGCACCCGGTTTTCCAGCCAGCGGATGCGCTCCATCGTCAGTTCCCTAACCTTCCCACCCATCCCCCTGATCTGATAGTAGGCTATCCCCGCCACGAGGGAGAGGCAGAGGGTCAGGGAGGGGGTGGTCAACTGCGCGCCTCGTGAACGGGCCCGTCCGTGTACCCGAGCACGCCGTAGTCCTTGATATAGACAATGTGCTCGTCCCAGCCGGTGCGGTCGTTGAATGCGTATGGGACTACCGACACGCGATCGTCGGACACCGTCACGCCCCAAGGCTCAAGGATATCGCGCGCGACCTTTATGAGCCCGTCGCGGCCGTCGAACTCGCGAAGGGTCGCCATCTCCTTGCCCAGTTCGTTGCGGCGCTCGCGGAATCTGCTCATCAGATGCCGTAGTCCTTTTCGCTCATCCCATCCTCCACGGCAGCCACTTGCTGATCCGCTTCGCCCGCTCGGCGTTGCGGGCGATTTCTTCCTCCCGCCACTTCTGCCGGACGGCCCATGTGTAATCGCGCTGCGGGTCGTAGATGCGCCGGCGCTGCATCTCGGCGCGGATGGCGGCCATGCGGTCGCTGCGGTCGTTGTCCTGCCGGCGCATCTCGGCAAGGGCGTCGGGCGAGCAGTTTGCGATGTTGGCGTTCATGCTCGCCACGAACTCCAGCGACGCCTCGCCGAGCCGGAGGCCGAGTTCGTCGTCGCTGAGATCAGCGTATTCCTGCCGCAGCTTCTCGACGCGGGCGACCATGGCTTCCTGCGCCTGTGCCATTTTCGCCAGATCGGCCTCGGTCGGTGGGACGAACTGCTGCAACCCGGACCCCCACTGAGGGGCGACGGACGGGCCTTGCGCTGGGAACCAGTCGTCGTAGAGCATCCCATCCTCCATCCCGATCTATTCTACCACAGAGGCGGCCCGGATCACCGCGCGCGCGAGCCTCCGAGCATCCGCCTCGGTGATGTGCGCGGCGCCACCGCTGATTCGCTCGGACGTCCGGCCCATCTCGTAGACGGCATCCCATGCGTCGCCGGTGATGGCCGACACCATCGCCTCGCTCGGCTCGACGGGCACGACCCGCAGCCCCGCCTCGTCGAGGGCGCGGAGGACGGCGTCGGCGCCGCTCTGGGCGATCGCCGTCGCCATGTCGTCCAGGGTCTCGTCGGACGTGCCGCCGGCAAAGCTGGCGTAGATCGCCCTCGCGATCGTCTCGCGGATGGGGGTCATGGTGTCTTCCTCGGCCATAGATCGGCGAACGTCGCCCCGATCGGTTGTTCTGCCGGCGCTCGCACGCCATCCCACTTCCAGGCGCCCTGGAACTCGGGCGCTCGACCCGGCCGCTTCGGCCGCTCGCGCGGCTTCGCTCGTTCCGCCGGCCGATCCCATCCCGGCCACGCCCGACGCATCTTCGCCCGGGCTGCGTGGACCGCGCGCCAGTCCGATGGCGTCTGCGAGGCAAACACGAACTGGCCGTTCGGAGCCGTGATCCGCAGGTGCCCGCCGCCCGTCTTTTCGACGATCCACCCCGCGGCTTCCGCTTCGACGCATAGACCCTGCATGTCCCGGTTCGGGCTGTGACGGGTCTGCCTCATCCCTTGATCCTCCGCTCCAGGAAGGCGGTGAGGGCACCCATGTTCCCGCCGCCGCTGGCCGTCGTGACATGGCGGTCGTGGGTGAATGCGACCGCCTCGTCCGGGGTCACCGGCGCCGTCAGCCTCGCCACCTGCATTTCGAGGGCGGCGATGCGGGCTTCGAGCTTGATCGTAGGCGGCTGGTCCACGACGTCTTCGTAGAACGGATTGCGGCGCAGGCTCATTTCACCCTCTCAGTCAGGGAGGAGAGATAGGCGCGGCCGGCGGGGGTGATGTGGTCGCAACTCGGGAACCGCGCAAACCCGTCGGGCTCCTCGTCCTTCGCGATGAATCCGGCGTCTCGAAGTGCCCAGATATCATCATCGTTGAGGCGCCCGCGTACTCGACGCGAGCTCGGTGGGTACAGCCAGCCGTCTTCACCGTCCTGCGAGTAGCTGATGCAACAGCCGGCGGCGAGTTGGCGAAGGAGCGCGATCTGCGCCTCGTTGAGGGTGACGCGCTTGCTCATCCCTCCGCCCTCCCGGTGGGGGTGGGGCGATGTTCTCTGCGCCATCGCGCTACGGTGCCAGACGTGACGCCGTAGTCATATGCGACGGCCCGCAACGATCGTCTGTCCAGCGCCGCAATGCGTTCTGCCTCGGGAGAGAGCAGGCGCGGCCGGCCGGAAGCCGGCGCCGCTCGTTGCCGGCCCTTCGCGATCATGTCCGATGTGTTGTCCTGCGGCGCTCCGACGAACAGGTGTGCCGGGTTGATGCACGGCGGGTTGTCGCATCGGTGGCACACGAACTGGAGCCGACCCAGAGATTGCCCGGTGTGGGCCATCCAAGCCAGACGGTGCGCCGACGTTGATCTCTTGTCTCGCTTCCGCCGGCCGACCTGCCAGCAGACTACGCCGTATCCGGTACGGTTCCGGGATCGTGGCCATTCCCAGCAGGCGTTGGCACCGTATTCGGCGGCAAGATGCGCCATGACTGCCGCAACCGTTTCGCGGCCCGTCGTCCACGGCCCTGCATATTCCTCCGCCGTCATCCGCTCACCCCGCATCGGGGCCTCCCTGGAGGAGGGCGCGGGCGCGCTCGCAAGAGGTTTCGTAGTCGCGGAGCATCATGTCGAACATGGTGTTCGATGGTGCCGCCTTCTTCGCGCGCGGCGTGCGGCTCAGCAGGGAATGCGCAGCGACGAGATGGGCTGTCGTGTCTTTCAGCCCCTCCCGCAGCTTCGCGTTCTCGGCCTCCAGGGCGACCACCCGCTTCCGTGCGGCGATCCCGTCCGCTTCGAGGGCAGCGCAGCGCGTGGGCCAGTCGGGCGCCACGGGTGCGCTGGGCTCGGCCGGCGCCGGGGAGAGGGCACGACCGGCGACTTCCCGTTGCAGCACGTCCCACAGTGAGCCGGGCCGCCATCGCTGATCGGACTCTGCGATAGTGATAATCGTCTCGATCCCCTCCCGCACCCCTTCCGCGCGGGCCGCAGCGAGGCGGGCGGGCTCGGCCAGGGCGTGCGCGAGCAGCGCCCGCTGGTCGCCGTATCCCAGGTCGTGGCCGCGGTCGAAGTCCACGCGGAGACGCTCGATCTTCTCGCGGGTCAGGTCAGTCGGCATCGGGGGTCTCCTCGTCCTGGCAGTACGGGCAAAAGGCCGGCCCGGGGCACCCGATAGGCGGGGAACACTGTTGACACCGGCAGCGGGTTGCGCGGATGAAGGCGCGACGCTCGTCGATGGCGTCGCGGCGCGCGTCATCGTCGCGGTCCTCGAAGGGCTCACGGGGCATCGGTCGCCTCCTGCGCTGCGCGGTCAGGATGGCCCGCAGCGGCGCGAGCCTCCTGGGCAACTGAGATGAATCGCTCGGCAACGCCGAACGTCTCGCAATTGCGCTTGAACCAACGCCGGTCTCTCTCGCTCTCAGCGTCGGACAGTGGCCCCCTGCGGAGGAGGCGCGCTTTCTCTTCGAGCCGCCGTATCTCGTCGCGCCTGTACGCTTCCAACAAGAGTCCGGCCGATGCTTCGCGGTCCCACGCGAATGCGAGTAGATCGTGCTGCGGATTGGACAGATCAGCGCCGAATGCGCGTCGCGGGGTGCGCGGCTTCAGGTCGGTCGCTGCGACGCGCAACACCTTTGATAGGATTGGGCGCCAATCGGCCGGGATGTCCTCAAGTAGCCGGATTCGCTCTGCTTCGAGCCCTGGGTCTTTTTCAGATCGGACGTGCAGGTAACAGTAGATCGTCACCAAGGCGGAGCGACGTGCGCTCGCCCGATGTGCGTCGGTGAGGCCGGCCCAGAACGGATAGTGGTCGTCCGCGGTGTCCGGGAACGACATCTGCCAGCATTGACCGTAGTAGTCGGAGTTGGCCTTGGCCGCCCGCTCAATGGCGGCATCGACTGAGAGGTCTCCCGCGATCTCGTCAAGCACGGTCCGATCAGCCATTGCCCTGGCCCTCCTGCGCGCCCCGCGGCTTCATCCGCCGCATACCTCCGCACTCCTCGGGGTGGGCGCAATGTCTCGCTCCGACATGGCGGCAGGCGGGGCAGTAAAGCCCAGACGGATTGTCCGAGACGGGCGCATCAGGCGCCGGCTCAGCTTCCAAGTAGTCAAACGCGGCCATCTCTCAGCCCTCCTGCGTCGGCGTGGGGATGGGGAGGTCGGGGAGCCTCTGCACCCACGATCCGACGATGTCATCGTCCATCACGCCGGACGCGTGCATGCCGATCAGCAGCGTCCATGAGCGCGTCGGATATCGGTGCCCTAGCAGCCATTCGCGCGGCCTCCACGGCGCCGCGATGCGGTATGCGCCCGTCGTCAGGGCGCCCACTTCTGCCGCCGTTCGCACCAGCACCGGCTCCGGCATCGCCCGTGCGAGCGCCGCGTCTCGGGCGGCCTCGGCGGCGTCGGCTCGGGAACGCTCGGCGTCGAGGCGGGTGAGAAGACGTCGCCACTCGTGGCGACAGAGCATCGCCAGATCGTCGTCCTCGACCAACGACGCCTCGATCGCGTTGATTTCCGCATCCGTCATCGGCTCGGTCATGGCGTGGTCGCCTTCATCATCGCCTCTTCCAGGTCGCAGATCAGCCCATGCAGGGCCGATGCATGGCGATCCCGGACGTAGTGGTGGGCCATGTCCTCGCTGGCGATGCCGAGGGCTTCGGGCTCCATCATCCGCAGCCCTCGTGCGAGACGACGGGCATGGGACAGGGCGTCGTCGAGCAGTTCGTGGCGATCGGGTGGGGTCATGCGGGGCGCTCCCATGTGGTCCAGCCATTGGCGGAGCGGAAAGAAGCGAGTAGGGCGTCCCAAACGGCGGCGGCTCGCTTGGATGAGTCGAGGTCTCGTCGGGAATACACCCGGCAAAGGTCTCGAACCTCCTGTGCCGCATCCCTCTCGTCCTCGACGTGCGGGGGATGGCCGGGCGGAGGCGCCCCGATCCTGCGGGTCACTTCGGAATCCAGCCACCGGCGGAACCCGTGATCCGCGCACATCATCGCCGCCTGCTGGCTTCTCGGCAGCGTGTGGAAGGGGCGACGATCCTTCCCCTTCTCGGGATCGGGAGCGGGCTGCTGTTCGGCCTCCGCCGCCTTCTCCTCGTAGGGCGCCAGCGCGACGACGTAGTGCTCGCCGATCGGGGAGGACAGGAGGTCGGGGTTCACGTCCGCCGGATGCACGACGAACGAGACGATGACG
>CAZXDL010000024.1:0-4904 GCA_964639505.1 uncultured Candidatus Saccharibacteria bacterium
TGGAGGGCCCGGTGGGACTCGAACCCACGACACCCTGCTTAAAAGGCAGGTGCTCTAACCGGCTGAGCTACGGGCCCACTTAACTCCTTACATTATCCGTTTTTTTGCTTGAAAGTCAATCATGCTTACAGATACGAGATTAGGTTTTACGCAAGAAAGAGCGCATACTGACAACAATATGACTGAAGAAGAGATTTCAACAGTGCTCCGTAAACTGGAGGACGACCCTGCATTTGTAACAAATCCGGCTTATCGTGCCAATACTTCGCTATTTCCAGATAACTCAATTTCGTTTGTTGACGCGCATCTGACCTATCTAAAATCGCACCCGAAATTAGACCCAAACCACTATCTTGCCAATCTTCGCTTGATGACTCGCAAACGTTAGCTAAGCTTTGTGCTTTTTGTTGTGCTTACCGACTTGCGGCCGTTGCATCCAAAGTACTAGTAGGCAGGCCACGGCGCTCGTTCCTACAATGAGATTTTGCGCCTGCTGAACTTCTTTCCATAGATCTGTGTGCACGATGTCGTGGCTAAGTCCGGGCGGTAATAACGGCACTATTAGCAGTGCACCCAATAAGCCAACACCAACTGCTGGTATGACGTTTAGGACGAGCTTTGTTTTGCCACTGACGGTACGAATCATAAAGATCGAAGTTAATATTACAGGCAAAAGTAAGAGCAGCATTTTGACCGTATCGTTTCCGTTATCTAGATCCTTAGGCACGTGAGCTGAAAAAAGCTGGAAGAACGTGTTGGCATCGGGAGCCACGAACTGAACCAAAACATTTCCAAGACACAAACTTAGAAATACCAGTGTGGCGTTAATCCTAAAAACCAACAGTAGGATGACGGGGACTAGCACAATTAGAGCAAGCGTAGCTTCTGGTGTCATCCGTTTATAGTAGCTAATTGCTTATGGTAGTTCAAAAGTATTTTTAATCGCCTCTATAGTCTTGCGACCTTTGAGGTTGAGATCGCCATCTTTGCCAATGACTTTGCCATACTTCATAACTTTAAGAATTCGTCGGCCACGCTCAACAGGATCGCCAATGGCGTGCCGCGACATAATCAACATTGTGTCTTCGCCTTTTAGCGACTTGAGTGTAAAGCTATCTTTAACAAATTCCACTCTATCGCCAACCTGCCTATACATGCCCGGTCGAACATAATGTTTGAGAGTCAGATCCTCGTCAAGCGTGTTGTTTAAAATCATCAAGGAAGCGCGCTTTTTATAGCGATTACTGCTTGGCAATGCAGCCTTATCGGTGACTTCATAATCAAGATTACCGAGCTCTAAGGCGTGCAGCAGCATAAATGGAATTTTACCGTTTTTCATCTGCAGCTCACTGATAATGTGCGAGTAACCAGTCAGACGGGCATTAATCTCAATCGAATATACTTCTTTACTCGGCGTGATGATAAGATCTATGCCAAACACACCTTTGTAACCATGACTAGCCAGCTCTGAACCTACAATAGAGGCGATTTCCTGGGTTTGATGATGGACAATATCGGGGTAATTGCCACCGATCTCGCCACCACCCCACTTATTAGCCCCTTCTAGTTTTGTGTTACCTAGATATTGGCTATCGATCAACTGTTTCTGGATACCGCCGCTAAATATACCGTACTTTGTAATACAGACTTGAATACTAGCAGCCTCGCCTTCGACAAATTTTGAAACGACAATCGTTCGACCTCGCGAAAATTTCTTGAGTGATCTAACAGCTTCAACGTAATCGTCGAGGCTTTTAATTGCATAGGTGCCTTTGGAGCCAGATGACTCTTCATCTTGAAGCATAAAGGCTCCGTACTTTTCTGCCAGTGTTGTGTAAGCTGAAGCTTTGTCGAGCTCGTTCATGTAGCGGATTTCATATTCCGGCATGCGAATTAGGTCGGCGAATTCGTCTCTGAAATAACGCTTATTTTCGTAGGCATGCGCGATAGTCGGCGAATTCATTAGATAGGCCAAAGGGTTTATCTTGTACGGAGGATCAAGCGGCGAGTACATGACAAATTTGCGCTTCGAATCATTCTTAAACATCGCGACAAATTTCTTGGAGCGCAGTAGCTTGCTAACACTGTTGCCATATTGCTTGTTTTTGCCAAGCCACGAAACGCGTGCCTTTAATGGCAAGTCATGTAGCCAGTCTTGCTTGATCTCCGTAATGATACGGAAATCATCAAAAAGCTTGTCATATAACAGATAGTTATACGGGTCTGTGCTGACTACACCTATCGGCGTTGAGCGGTTATATTTGATTGCCAATTTCTGAGCCATAGAACATTATATTACCACTTTTTTAATAATTTTACAAGAGGTTGTGGCTAGTTTGTGTTAGCGTGCAAAACTCGGGTATAGGCAACGTAGATTAGTGCTGCCACGATTAGCAATATGGTGATCAACATAGGAATAAAGCCCGATTGATCGAGAGGTTTACGCTTCATTAGCTTCCATTATTAAACCACTAGCGATTTTAAGCAAATTTTGTTTAATTTTCCCACTCTTCAAGGAGTTGCTTTTGCTTACGAGAGAGCTTGGTTGGAGTATCTACGATCAATGTGACAATGTGCGCGCCACGCGAGTTGCCCTTTAAATGCGGCACTCCATGACCTGATAGTTTAAAATCCGAGCCTGATTGTGTACCAGCCGGCACTTTCATTGTGACCGGCCCATCAACGGTTTCCACTTCGATTTCTGTGCCAAGTGTTGCACCTACCATATCGACGTGAGCCTCACTTAAAATCAAATCGCCTTCACGCGTAAATCGCTTATGCGGTTTTACCCGAATGTTTACGTAGAGATCGCCTTTTTGACCATTAGCGATGGCTTCGCCATGCTCGCGTAACCGGATGGTGGCTCCATCATCAATACCGGCAGGGATTTTAAGATCGATGTTTTGCTTTTTGGACTGCGTGCCTTTACCACGGCAAACCGTACATAGTTTCTCAGGAATTTTTCCGGTGCCTTTACAGCGCAAGCAAACACTGGCTTGTTGGATGTTGCCAAAGATCGTACGCGAAACAGTCACCACCTGACCGGTTCCTTTACACTGATCACAGGTTTTCAGATCATAGCCCGGCTCAGCGGTTTTGCCCTTACAGTGATCGCAAATATCCTCGAGGTGCAAACCCAAACTGACTTCAGTTCCAAACACTGCCTGATCAAAACTAATTTCAACTTCTGCTTCAATGTCACGGCCACGAGTTTGGCGCTGCTGGCGCTGGCCGCCGCCGCCAAAAAAGCTGTTAAATATATCGCCTAGCCCTAGATCACCAAAATCGAAGTTAACGTTTTGGCCTTGGGTGCCGCCATATCCCTCAAATGGATTGCCGCCGCCACTACCACCAACACCAGCATGGCCAAATTGGTCGTAGCGTTTGCGTTTTTCGCCATCTTTTAAGACTTCATAGGCTTCGTTTAACTCTTTAAACTTGGTTTCGTCGCCACCACGATCAGGATGATGCTCAACGGCCGAACGACGAAATGCCTTCTTGATCTCATCTGCACTCGCGTCTTTGCCAACGCCCAAAACTTCGTAATAGTCTCGCTTAGCTGCCATATATGTCTTTCTATTCTACGTTATCTAGACAACTTGCCCACTACGCAGTCTGTAGCGCAACTAGTCTTTCTTGTTTTCTTTGTCTTTAGATTCTTTTTCATCAACGACTTCACCTTCGATGGCTTCGTCGTCTTTTTTGTCTTCTGGGTCCTTGTCAGCAGCGTCTTCACTTGCCCCAGACTGCTCGTACAATTTAGCACCTATCGGCATGATCTTGTCGTTTAGCTCTTTGGCAGCCGTTTCTAGTGCTTCTTTATCAGCCTTTTCGTCAGCGATTGCTTTTTTGGCGTCTTCGATTGCTTCATCCAGTACTTTTTTATCGTCGTCAGAAATTTTGTCGCCATTATCACTTTTTAGCTTTTCAGCTTGATATACGGCACCATCGATTAGGTTGCGGGCTTCGACGAGTTCTTTTTTGGCTTTGTCCTCGTCAGCATGTGCCTCAGCTTCTTTCGCCATCTTCTCAACTTCTGATTTGTCGAGATTGCCAGAACCCGAGATCGTAATGCTCTGCTCTTTGCCGCTGCCTTTATCTTTGGCAGTTACGTTTAAAATGCCGTTTGCATCAATATTAAATGTAACCTCGATCTGCGGGATGCCGCGGGGTGCTGGTGGAATACCATCTAAAGTGAATCGCCCAAGCGATTTGTTTCCCTCGATCATGTCACGCTCGCCTTGAGCCACATGGATTTCAACCTGAGGCTGATTGTCTGCCGCGGTCGAGAAAACCTCAGATTTACTGGTGGGGATAGTCGTATTTCGATCAATCAGCTTAGTCATGACCCCGCCCATTGTTTCAATGCCGAGGCTCAGCGGAGTTACATCAAGCAGTAGAACGTCTTTGACATCGCCTTGCAACACTCCTCCCTGAATTGCGGCACCAATCGCAACAACTTCGTCTGGGTTAACGCCCTTCATTGGCTCTTTGCCAAAGATCTTTTTAACTTTTTCTTGCACGGCTGGCATTCGAGTCATACCGCCGACTAAGACGATGGCGTCGATGTCGCTAGTCGAGGCTCCGGCATCTTTGATAGCTTTTTCGCATGGCGCAGCTGTCTTATCGATCAAGTCGGCTACCAAACTCTCAAGCTTGGCTCGAGTCAACTTGTGTTCGAAGTGCTTAGGTCCATCGGCATCAGCTGTTAAGAATGGAAGATTTACATCGACTTCTTGGGCAGTTGATAGCTCGATCTTAGCCTTTTCTGCCTCGTCTCGCAGACGCTGCATGGCAGCATTATCACCGGTAATATCAATGCCGTGCTCTTTTTTAAATTCATCGGCAAAGTAGTTGATTATGACGCGGTCGAAATCGGCACCACCAAGGTGAGTATCGCCATT
>CAZXDL010000025.1:0-4156 GCA_964639505.1 uncultured Candidatus Saccharibacteria bacterium
GCAACTCCGCCTGTCATTTTTCTAGATGAACCCACCACCGGCCTTGATCCCCGCTCAAGATTAGCTATGTGGGAAATTATTAAAAAATTGGTCGCAGGCGGCACAACTATATTACTGACTACTCAGTATCTAGAAGAAGCCGACCAACTGGCGGATCAAATTATTGTTATCGACGGGGGCAAAGTTATCGCTGAGGGCACAGCGGTCGAGCTCAAAAGCAAAGTCGGCAAAGACCGCCTGGAGCTTTATTTTGGTAACAAGACTGACCTAAATCAGGCGGTCGAGCTTCTCGGCAAGCAGGTCGTTGACACCGATCCAGATGTGCATTCTGCTACGATCGTCATAAACAATACTGATGTTGATGTCAGGCAGTCATTGCAGAAGCTGTCCGATACCAAAATTAAAGTTAGCTCAATGACAATCCACCAGCCAACACTTGATGATGTGTTTTTGTCGCTAACCGGAAAGCCTAAGAAAAGCTCCGAAAAGGAGGCGGAATAATGTCTGTAGAAATTAAACTCGAACAAAAGCCAAAATGGCTGCTAAGTGTTAGTGATTCATTAATTATGATCAAGCGCAGCACACGCCATATTGTGCGCAATACTGACCAGCTGCTTGGCACATTCTTTCAACCGATTATGTTTCTGGTGTTGTTCTCAGCAGTGTTTGGTGGCGCGATTGGCTTAGCGTTGCCGCCAGGGGTCTCCTATCTCAGCTTCTTAATGGCAGGGATAATTGTGCAGACCGTTGCGTTTGGATCCACGACCACCGCAATAGCAATAACTAATGACTTACAGCGCGGGATTGTTGACCGCTTCCGCTCATTGCCCATGTCAAACATTGCCGTACTAAACGGTCACGTGGTTTCAGATCTATTTAGAAATACGATATCAACGGTTGTGATGTTGCTCGCTGGTTTGGTGCTCGGCTTCAGAAGCAGTGCAAGCTTCATGGACTGGATGGCAATCGTAGGAATATTAGTACTCTTTACGTTCGCCTTCTCCTGGCTAATGGCGATCATGGGTGTACTGGCAAAAAGTGTCGAAGGCGTGCAGTGGCTGTCATTTGTGATTATATTTCCTTTAACATTCGCCAGCAGCGCATTCGTACCCACTGATGGAATGAACACTTACCTCAAAGCTTTCGCAGAAAACCAGCCAATCACACAGGTTATCAATGCGGTGCGCGCACTGATGCTTGGCACTCCAATCGGCCGTTATGGCTGGCTGGCCGTAATGTGGTCGCTGCTCATCTTGATCGTCGCCGTGCCAACCGCGACATTCCTATTTCGCCGCAAAACCACCAACTAGTCCCAAAGTAGTTCGTAAACTCGGTCGCGGATTAAATTTCGTATTTCAAGAGCTGTTTTTAAAGATACGCCTTTCAGGTCTGGGATTGACCAGTATGTTGCTGTTTCCCATTGGTGCAACCAGTCTTGAACGGTATGCGGTTCCGCCATAATAATTACCCTATCAAAAAGGGGTAACATCTCCTCGGTTACTTGCTTGCGCTTATTGTAACTGATATCAAAACCATCGGCTTTAAGAGCCTCGATAACACCATCGGCTTCGGGCTGTTCGCCGACATTTTGGTGAGCATTGAACACTTGCGTGCCTGCAGAATCAGCCATATCTGGCATAAAGGCATTATAGTAAGACATTGCAACCTGGCTCCGGCCAGTGTTTTCGCGACATACAAAAAGGACTTCGCCATTCATACACAAACTAGCCAAATGCTTCGTTTTTTAATTTTTCGACATTTGGTATGTAAATATATCTGCCCGATTCAATTAACCCGCGTTTCTTAAGCTTAGACATACATACAGATACGGTTTCCCGTGTGGTGCTCAATACATCTGCTAAATCTTGATGTGTCAAAGGGAGCTCAATTTTAGCACTTAGCCCTTCTCTGCGACTAAATTTATTGGCGAAAAACCACAGCTGGTGCGCAACGCGGTTGTAATACATTGGTAAGCTTAAATTTTCCAGCTGCTGTATGTTTGATTGAAGTCTCTCTGCTGCTACGGCAAGGAAATCTTTGTAAATCATCGGTTCTTCTTTAATCGCTTCTAGAACTACTGAAATCTCTAGCTTACACAATCTAGCTGTACACATTGCTTCATAGAAATGGGTTTCTGGACCTTCATAAAGATTTTTTCCAAGAATGGATCGAAAAATATCCGTTAAAGGAAAGATATCAAGCGGTCCGTAAATGCTTTGAATACTATAGGCTCCACTATTAGTGATTTGATAGCGCTTAATATAGCCCTTTTCTACGAGTTGGAGGGTACGATTATCACTTGAAGACATCACAACCCCGCCTTTAGCTACGTTGTATCGTCTACCCTGAGCAAGCAACACTGTCAGCTTTTCGGTAGGAGTGGTTCTAAACATAGTTGTTGAATTAATAGTGTATGCTAGCAGAAATTATTGCTGTGGGATAAGTTACAAATTGGTGCAATTTGATATTATAAAATAAATAGGCCTGGGAGATGGTCTTTTTAGTGCGTCTAGGAGCAGACAACAATATGACTGGGGATGAAGCTGAGAGAGATCCGTTTACAAACCCTACAACAGGTATAAGTTTTTCTGATGTCGAAGCTACCCAATATCTAAATGGTAATTCGGCAAATGTCCGGCAAAGGTTCGAAGTATATAAACATGCCCGTGACGGCCGAAGCATAAACCAAGCAGTCCTTGACGAGCTTAGCGAGTTGAGTGGCGATGAAACAATAGTCGATCTGGGCTGCAGCGATGCAGAAATGCTAATGAAAATACGGCGCGAGCTTAGGCATCGCGGCCGTTTAATTGGCATCGATATGGATGATTTTTCTGAGCAGATAGAACAATCGACCAAATTGGCAGGTTTTGAACCAATTGAATTTCATGTCGAGGATGCAACATCTACCTCTCTTGAGCCTGAAACTGCCGATCGCGTGCTAGCACTTTTTTTGCTCTATCACATTGACCCAAAAAAAGGATTAAAAGAAATTGATCGTATATTAAAACCTGGCGGCAAAGCCCTGATCGCCACAAGTGGTGAAGCCAATAAACATAGACACCGCACAATCGAACGCTACATTGCTCAATCACTTGGCATACTGCCTCCTAATCAATTTTCTGAACCCTTTGATGCCGATGTTGCGCAAGAGATGTTACCACAGTGGTTTAGTCGGGTTAGACATGTTGCCCACCGGAGTGAGATGGTTATCGCCAGCGACGAAGCGCTACTTGATTATATGCTGTCGCTTCAGAGTATGTCTTCGGCTTTTTCCCCGCCATTGCAAAGATTCGGAGCTGGAGCAGTAATGGAAAAACTTGTTGAACCTAAAATCAGAGATGAAATAGAAACGAAAGGCGAGTTCGTCGATAAGATAGACCGGCATCTCTTTATTTGCGAGAAGCCGGTCTAAAAAAGTTTCTGCGATCTGTTAGTGCATACGGCGGAAATTTTCGTACCTTATGTCCCGTCCGCCTGACTCTTTTTCGTGAATGCGATTCCAACGTCGCTCCTGTAGTTTAGCGGATTTTTTTCGCCATTCATCATCTATTAAGTCTTCTATTTGGTCTGAGTATTTTTGTGTTTGGCTCACCGACATTCCCGCGATGTAACGAATTTTCATAAACACCCTCCCGTATCTTCTAGCTTCCTTTACGTTCCAGTTTCATACTACAGCTTAGTGATCGTCTGATTCTGTACCATAGCTAACATTTTGGATAAATTGGTCGTCTCTTGTGGTATATTTATTTTATATATTTTAAGGAGTAACCATGGAATCAAGTCTAACAAAACCAATAACAGTGCCCAGCTATCTTAAGCTCAGCAAGTTAATAGTTTACCTCGTATATATATGGACTGTTTTTGGAATAATCGTTTTGGGAATTGGCGTATTCTTACTTGCCTTCTCAGCTAACTCAGATACTGGTTTCGTGCAGTTTATTTATAATACCGCTTCAGATTACCTACAGCCATTTCGCAACATTTTCCCGCCAAAGCCCGTAGGTGAAACTGGTTATTTGAGCGTTGCGGCTCTGTTTGCAATGATCATGTACTTACTCCTAGCTTGGGGTGTGTCAGCATTGATCAGCTATATTCAGTCTAAGATTGATGCCATCAATGCCAGTGAAAAAGCCCGACAGGCCAAGCTAGAGCGCGA
>CAZXDL010000026.1:0-3420 GCA_964639505.1 uncultured Candidatus Saccharibacteria bacterium
GGGTCCACAAGTACCTGACCGAGAGCTGGCGGTTCGGTCCAGCCGTGGCGGATGCCGCCAACAAGGTTCTGGCGCTGCTCAAGTTGAACGCGCCGCCGCTGGTCGGTCTCGGCGGTCCGTCGAAGCTGAGCCTCGATCCTCCTTCCGGCAAGCACACGGTCCTGTGCAGGACGAACGCCGGGCTGATGGCTGAGGCGCTGGACGCGGTTCGCAAAGGCCGCAGCATCCACGTCGTCGGCAACCTGATGGAGTCGGTGAGCCTGCTCGAATCGGGCTACCATCTCTCCATCGGCGACCGCGACAATGTGAGGCACCCATCTCTGCTCGCCATCGCCGACTGGAACGAGGTCGAGCAGCTGAAGGAGCACGATCCCGACCTGTCCGTGCTGTGGAGCCAAGTCGAGAAGTACGGGAGCCAGATCCCGCACTTCTGCGAGGAGTTGCGCGAGGCTGGCGAGATGCCGGCGCACAAGGCCGACGTTGTGATCTCCACCGTTCACCGGGTCAAGGGATCTGGCTTTAGCGATGTCAAGCTGTCTGGAATCGACTTCCCGAAGCTGGTGAGCTACAGCGAGAAGGACCGCCGCCACAAGGTCAAGCGGTTCGAGGTGTACATCTACTACGTGGCCGTCACCAGGGCGATCCACACGCTGTACCCGAACGAAACCTACTTTCAACTGGACGACTGGATGGAGTTGCTATCATGAGAAAAGAGTTCGTCGAAGCGAAGACCAGGAAGCTCGCGGCAGACAAGTGTCCGTGGGCGAGTTTCTTCCTGAAATCAGAATGCGGGTACTGGTGCTTCGAATTTGTCGGAGACTACCAGATTCACGTCGCGCAACGATAACATCGACGGCCAAGGACGGCTTTGGAGAATCCAAAAACAATGGCGAATTACCTGAGGCGAAACAAGATGCGCGAGATCAACGAGAGCCGAGATCAAAAAAGCGCATCGAGAAACGCAATATGTCCGCACTGCAAGAGCAAGAACACCGTTCCTCGCGGCGATGGTAGACAGTGCAACAATTGCGGAAGGATGTACGAACGTGGTATAATCAACAAACAGTAGTTTATGAAAGAAATCACGGTGACGAAATGAGAACTACACCGATAGAAATCGTCGTACATGGTTCCGTGATCGCAGAAGATCACGGCTATCTTGTGATAGGCGGAGAGGATGCTGTCTGCTTCTTCGTCGATACCGACGGAGCGGATTGGATTGGATGCACTGACAGAAACGGCGTTCCTGCTCTCGATCTGAGCAAGGACGATGACTATAGGCCGACGACCATCGAGTTTGCGGAGTTCAAAAACTGGAGGATTCACTCCGTAACGGCAGGCAAAACTGTATCTGTCGCTCTCGTAAGAGAAGCGGCACTTGACGAAGTGATCAGCAGTACAACCGGCATCAAATTCTGGAGATAAGTGATATGTCTAGCGTAAACAAAGTGATCATCGTTGGAAACCTCGGAAAAGACCCAGAAATCCGATACACGTCTGCCGGAAAGCCCATCGCGAACCTTACCGTCGCGACCAGCGAGAACTGGAAGGACAAGAACACTGGCGAGAAGCAGGAGAAGACCGAGTGGCACAAGGTCACGTTCTTCGACAAGCTGGCCGAGATCGTCGGACAATATCTGAAGAAGGGCAGCAAGATCTATCTCGAAGGCAAGCTGCAAACGCGCAAGTGGCAGGACAAGGACGGCCAGGACCGCTACACGACCGAGATCGTCGGCAGCGAGATGAAGATGTTGGGCGCGAAGGGCGAAGGCGAGTCTCGTGCTGCTCCGGCGCCGACCGCTAACTCTGGCAACGACTTCGACGATGACATCACGTTCTGACGATTAAACAAATCGCCAAGGACGGCGATATTGATGATGCAAATAAAACGGCATCTGCTGACTACCGGCTGTGCGACGTGTGCGGAAAAAGTCTTTTTATGACGCTGGACTTGGCTATGAAGATGGCGCAACAAAAACAAGGAAACCTTACCGGATCGCAGGAAACGAACAGTACGAAGACGCGACCATCAACGAAAGGGATGGACTGCGTCTCGGTTTTCTTGGTGACTGGGCTGTGATCTGCGACAAATGCTCAAAGAAATTCAAAACGCAAATTGTTCAAATATAAGGAGCGAACATGGGAACGAACTATTACTGGATAAAAGATGACACGACATGCCCGCACTGCGGTCGCAGAGATCCTGACGAGGGGAGTATTCACATCGGCAAGTCGAGCGGCGGATGGTGTTTCAGCCTTCACGTCGATCGGTCGATTGGAATCGAGTCGCTCGATGACTGGATCGAAAGGTTCAAGACCGGATTCATCGAAGATGAGTACGGAGATCGCATAAGCGTCGGAGAGATGATGAGCGTCATCGTCGACCGCTACAGTGACGTATGGTTCGACGAAAAGAAATGGATTGGTTATCTTGACGAGGCAGAGTTCCACTTCAAGAATCAGTCATGTCGAGGTCCGAACAACCTGCTGCGACACCAAATCGGCCGGTATTGCGTCGGTCACGGTGCCGGTACGTGGGATCTGATTGTCGGCGAGTTCAGTTGACAGATACCGAAGCGCAATATGAGGTTTCTATTATGAAGCTTCCTGTTAACTACGAAGATTTGACATGGCAAGAACGAAGGCGTGTTCGCGAAGAATACATCAGAAAGCAATACGGAATTTGCTACCATTGCTTGCAATATCTTGATTCACCTCCTGACGAAAGAGTGCTGTCTATGAGAATCGACAGCACGTTATTTCCTGAAGGATTTTTTAATCATGGCGTTCACCTTCATCACTGTCATGACAGTGGAATGACAATCGGTGCTGTTCACGCTTACTGCAATGCGGTATTGTGGCAGTATCACAAAGAATAACGACCAAATGAGGTTTCCATGAAGTTTCGCGAAGGTCAGCAGGTGTGGGTTTGCGCCGATCTCGGAGGCCAGATGATCCGACAGAAAGGCGTGGTGCTCGCCGTGTCTGCGACAGAGGTGTTCGCCGGATCGTTCTCAGACCGGGCGAGCGTGATGTCTCGGTACGCATTCGACCTGGAAGGAAAGTCGGAAAACGTGTGGCTCGAAGAGAGGCTATCATGAAAAAAGATGATTTCGACGCTTTGTTATCGATCATGAAAAAAGCGTGGCAGGAGGAGCGTGCCAAGACTCAGATGACGCTCGGCGCGCTGCTGAAAGCGCTGGGCGACAGGCACGGTCTCGATACAGTTGACGGGTTCAAGAACCCGCACTGCTATCGAGGCCACTACGAAGACGTGGCGTTCGAGCCGGCAGGAGAGGCGATGAATGTCTGCGATCTGATCGCGATCTGCAATTCGGCGATTGGCAAGACGTTCTTTGGGCGGCAAGGCGGATCGTTCGAGATGGACGAGACGACGCCAGTCTGGATCGCCGAGCGCGG
>CAZXDL010000027.1:0-2859 GCA_964639505.1 uncultured Candidatus Saccharibacteria bacterium
TATTCATTACCATTAGCATCGTGGGTTATCTCGTAATATTCAGGTCGGTAAACGAATATTACCGTGTCAGCATCCTGCTCAAGGTTGCCCGATTCGCGCAGGTCTGATAATCCGGGCCGCTTATCACCTCCCCTCTTTTCAATATCCCGGCTTAACTGGGCAAATGCAATTACAGGTATATCCAGTGTCTTTGCCAGTGCTTTTAATGAACTGCTTATGTAGCCAATCTCTAAATCCCTTGTGCCGAATTTGCGGCCCGCATCACCGGTCCTGATTAATTGCAGGTAATCAATATAAAGAACCTGTATAGCGTGCTTTTTCTTCCATGAACGCGCCAATGCAACAATCTGATTAACCGTAAGGCCTGGTCTATCGTCAATATGCAACGGATATTCTTTTAGTTTTAGCATCGCATCTCGAAACCTGTCAAGTTCATACGGTTGTAAATTGCCTCGCTGAATAAACTTGGTGTCAATGGTAGCCTCAGCTGATAGCATTTTGCGTATCAATTCCTGTCTGGTCATTTCAAGGCTTACAAAGCCTACCGGTATTCCTTCTTTCGCCTGTAATCTGGCCGTATGCAGCCCTACGGTAGTTTTACCCATTGCCGGGCGACCAGCTATGATTATTAAATTGCCTCTATACCATCCTCCGCAACCCTGGTCAATTGCCGGGCTGAATGTTGGAACTCCAACAATCTGCTCAGGGTTCTTATTAGCCTGCAAAGTGCGTTCGTATTCTTCAGCAACCGCGTTTTCAAAGCTATCTGAACCGGTGCTTAATGCCTCACCGCTGATATTATCGAAAGATGCCGCTGCGTCCGTCATAAGCTCAAAAGCGTCAGTTTCTTCTTCGTAAGCTTTCCGTATTGCCTCCGTAGCTTTTGTAATTACCTGGCGCTTGATATAGTGCTCAACCAATAATCGGGCGTGAAATTCGATGTTTGCAGCCGTCCCAACCGTGTTTGTAAGCTGAGCTATGTAGAATGCACCTCCGGCTGATTCCAGGCTTCCGGACTTTTTTAACTGCTCAGTTACGGTTAATAGGTCTATTGGCTCGTTTGCGTAAAATAAATCGCGTATAGCGGTCCAAATACGCATATGTCCATCTTTGTAAAATACTTCCGGAGCTTTGATAATTTCAACCACCTCATCAATAGCCGACTTTTCAATCATTAAAGCGCCCAATACGGCGCGCTCAAGGTCGATGCTTTGCGGTGGAACCCTTCCGATACTATTCGCGTCAAAATCGGCGTTTCCGTGCTTTTTGCGATATGTTTTGCGTTCTTCCACGTTATCTTATTTCAATTTTTACCTAACTCCTCATTAATATTTTTGCATTGAGTTGCCACTTCTTGCTCCAGGTTTTTTAAGCGTTGATGGAGGCGGTGTAGGTCGTTTATATAGTGCGTTAATTGGCCGTCTTGTATCATTTTTACGATTGCGCCTATCTTGGCACATCGGTCGACTGTATGCCATTGCGCTATACTTATACCGGATGCTTGTTCAAATGCATTTATGTTGTTGATGAGTATATCGTATCATTGCTTATAGTTTTGGCGTTCACCGGCTTCTTTCCTTCTTCAAATTTTTGTTGCAGCAGGGCCTCTATATCATTTGTTGGGGTATAGCCATCTTTGCTACCAGCCCGGCGAAGCATTGCGGCCAACAAATGGCGGTTTAGTGGCTCGGGGTTGAGGTCGGGCGCTTGCTTATGGATTTTAAGTTTATCGCCTACAATGTTCATCCAGCCCCAGGTTGGTGGTATTTCCTCAATACTGGCAACATTGGCTTTTGTGCTATTGGTTAGGAGCCAAAATTTATCGCAGTATTTGAAGTGGTTTTCCTGTTTAGCAGGGTTTTTGAGTTCGTTAAGCCAATCGCTGCGATGGCTTTTTAACTCGATACCATGAAGATGCAGGCCACGAGAGGGCCAAAGGGACATAACCATATAGTCGAGAGAGCGGTTGCGCGAGCCCATGCGATCGCTTACTTCGCGCATTACCACGTATTGCTCGGTAGGATAGTATTTTCGGAGTATATCAATTATAGGCACAACTTATGTTTTTTGGTTGTTTAATTAGGTTCGTTTTATTAAGGTCTGCCTATTTCAGCAGTTCCTGGTTATCGTGGATGTTGCCTATTACTTCAAACTGTTCTAAATATTTGCAGTCTTGATAGTAGCTATCTCCCACATTAAAAAAGCAAAATGCGCCTCTGTCAAAATCAACTTGATAAACTTTAGGCTCCCATTGCTCCGACTTAACAATATCCCCCTCATAAATCTCCTTTCTGTTTTTGTCGGTTAAGCCTGTGAACTGGCCGACAGAGGCGGGAACAATAGGGCTATTTATGTCTGCCTCTGTATCTTCATACGATTTGCTAACTATATAAAACCTTTGTCCACTCCAAGCTGAATTACGGAAAAAATCACCATACACCCACTCTCCATTATCAATCCGCTTGCCTCTGAATTTAATTTCTCTCATGATTTATAGTTTGGTTGGTTATTTCATCAATAAAATCTGCAAGCTCGCGCAAATCATCTGATGTAAAATTGTGGACATCATCATGGTATGTATGTATTGATATAATACCGTTGTTCAAATTACCCAATCTATAATCTGCATATATCGTTTTAGAATATTCTGCATAGGTAAAGTTTCCATTGTTGCTTGACATATGATTTGGTTTTGTTTTTATTAATGACTAATTTGTTACGATTGGGCACCTGCTGCGTCCTTCTCCTGAATCTGCTCAAGAAAGTCCGCAAGTTCGCGGAGGTCGGATGGTGTAATAGTGACTGCCAATAAATATCCATTTTGGCAACTATATACTTATTCAACCTTTCTTTGGGTTG
>CAZXDL010000028.1:0-2819 GCA_964639505.1 uncultured Candidatus Saccharibacteria bacterium
CTCGCGACGACGGACCTTACGACCGAACAGGCCGCAGGAGGGGCAGGTGTGGGTCACGCGGCACCATCCGCCATATCGGGGAATAGCTCGCCAGTTGTACCAGCTCCAGCGCTGAGCATCCGGTCCGCAATGATGGTTGCCTGCTCCTCGAATATCTGTGCAGCAGCGGTAACTTCAGCCGCATTGCGGTACCGAGTCATTGAGGCATTGCGCCAATCTTCACGCGTCCAGAGTGAGAGCACCTTGTCCCGGCCGTCACTGGTCCCGAGCGGGTATGCGAGATGCAGTGCTGGGTCTTGACCACCGAGGATCGTCTCGCCATTCAGCGCAGCAGTCATGTACTCCATATCCTTCTGGAGTGTGTTCTTCCGCTGCTGTCGAGCTGGTCTGATGATGCGGTCGAAGATGCCTTTTCCCTCGGCGAACAGATCATCTTCAGGCCGGTCGACTACACCAGATTCAACGGCGGTCTGGTATTCCTCGGCCAGCCGTGACTGTGCCTCTTTGACGGTTAGGCCGTCGTCACCCGATTCGGCAACCATCCGGTCGTATCGGGTAAGCATCCATTCTTCAGCTGTGGTCACGATTTACTCCAGGCTATGAGTTCGGATATGAAACGCGCTGCGGCTTCTAGGGAAGCGCGATCGAAGTAGCGGGATAACTGCGGGGGATTGAGTAGCTGCGGATCGAAATCGGCCATGAGCGAAGCGAAGTCGTCGTACTCACCCCACGAACTCGCGGTGAGGATGCACTGGGCCATCGACGTATATCGATCGCGCAGCACTTGACGGTCCCGCTCGGCCTGCTCACGTTCTTTGCGAGTGTCCTCGCGGTGAGCAGCCCATGCGGACTGTGGGGTCATCTGCCCCGACTCGATCATGTCGAGGTAGACAATCGCTTCGGCCTGGGTGAGGTCAGCGATGATCTGTGCGTTGCGCTCCGCCTCGGCTGCGGCTTCCTGTTTCTCGCGCTTGGCCTTCTCACGGGCCATGATCTTGTCGCGCTCGGCACTGGTGCGGATCGCGTCAGCTTGAGTGAACGCATCATTCAAAGTGACTGCGCCGCTGACGACTTCGGGCGCAAGGTCGGGTAGGAAGTCTAGGATGACGAACGCCTCGGCCAACCGCTGCCGAGATTGTCCGGATCCGGACAATTTGGACTTCAGCTCTCCGTAATCAACTCGCCCAGCCGATCGCTTCCCCGCAGCCTCCAGAACCAGCGCCGTCGCCATCGCGCGCGCCCCGGTCGACATATTGCGGCGGGTCACATTGGATGCGATGACATATTCGGCGGGATCACCGTCGTAGACATCGACAAATGGGTCGACGCCTGCCAGCTCGCACGCAGCAAGACGATTGCGTCCGTCGAGCACCAGTCCGCTGGGGTCGAGCACGACAGGATGCAGAAGTCCCACGGTGCGGATCGACTCAGCGAGCTCGGCCAGCTCGGATTCTGCCAGCATTGGGAACTTGTCGGCATATGGGTGGGTGCCGACGATCTCCAGCTTTGCAGTCACGACTGATACCCCGCCGACATCCGCGCGATGACGGCCCGTCGCACGGCCCGGCTATCGCCCGCCACGTCGACCAGTGCGTCGAACGCCAGGCCCACCTCGCCACGCACGATGGCCAACAGCATGTGCTCGGGGCCAATCTTGTTCTGACCGAGTTGCAACGCCTCGCGAATCGCGCGATTGAGCATGGACACCATCTCTGGCGTCAGCCGTTCGGCCGGGGGAATGGTCTGACCCGCCTCCCCACCCTCCCCGCCAAGTTCCTCACGCACAATGCGCCGAACGATGTCGTCGATCCGCGGGCCGGTCACGCGGACGCCGCTTCCGCCGCGTCGATGGCCGCGAACATGGCGTCGAGATCAACGCCCTCGGTAGCCATCGCGATGTGGGAGTCGACGGGGACGGTGCCCCAGGAGTCGTCGGCGCTCATCGCAGCACCTCTGGCGCCGGGTCGCTGTCGATGGCGTCCTCGGCCTCGCCCATGACGAACGTCTCGCGGGTGTCGCGGTCGATGCGGGCCTTGATGAGCTGGGAGGCCAGCGCGGCGACGATGCCCAGCGGGGTGCCGAGCAGGAGGCCGAGGGCGAAGGTGAGGTTGGCGGTCATCGGCCATACCCCGGCTGCATCAGCCTGCGAGTATCGGCGTCATGACGCTCAGCGGCGAAGTCCCGACGCCGGGCCTCGGCATCGGCCCGCCGCTCTTCACGATCCTGGCGCGCCAGCTCCAGCACCGTCGGGCCGATGGGGATAGCGCGATGCTTGCGCCGGCCCGCGGTCTTCGGCATCTTCGGTCCCGACGAACCCGTTTCCGCGATGGTGTGGGCCTTCTGCTGCACCGCGATGCACGCCGCCTCCGACTGGCCTTCCCAGACCTTCAGCGGCTCGTCGGGGGAGAACGCATGGGTGAACGACCACTTGCGCCGGCCGAACGGATCGTCGGACCGCGTGAACCCCAATGCCTCAAGGACTTCCAGGGTGCGCTTGACATGACCCTTCATCGGATGGACCTCCCTCGCATGACGTTGTTGACCGCCGTTTCCCCGGTGGGGTCGGCGTACGCGATGGCGCGGGCGATGTCAGGGTTGAGCAGCGCGGATTGCTGCTGCTCGGCGGACATCTGGACCGCATTGGTGAGGTAGAGGAAGAAGGCGTGACCGTTGGCGCGCGGTGCGCGGTCGAGGAATTGGAGGACCAGCCGCACGATCTTGTTCTGGCTGAACTGGACACCGCAGTTGTCGAGGATCACGCGCGCAGCGCCAATCAACTCGGACTTGCTCGGCGACGTGGTTCCACCGGATCGGGGCGC
>CAZXDL010000029.1:0-2357 GCA_964639505.1 uncultured Candidatus Saccharibacteria bacterium
GAAATCAACGAAGACGTGATCGCCATGTTCGAGCGCTATCTTGATCGCGCCAAAAGCGGTGAAATTACGTCTGCTGCTATCGGCATTGTTCATTCGAACGCCACCAGGATCGGGACTGAGTGGTCTGCTGCGGTTGGGGAGAGTTTCATGCTGACGGCAGCCGTCGCCACCCTCAGCGCGCGTATCGGGATTTCCATGGCCGAAGCGGAGGATGAATGATCATCCTCGAAGCCTATGTCGGCTTCCACCGGCCGCGGTTCCGCGATGAGGGCGGCAAGATCGCTCCGCGCGCATGGTTTGGGCATGTCGAGATGTGGGGCTACACCCGCGACAACACCTGGCTGTTCTTCGACCTCCAGGCTTCCGGCATCCACATCGCCATCACCCATCACCATGACGAGGTGAACGATCTCCTGCGCCTAAAGTTCGCGCAATGCTCAAGCGTCCTGCGGGCGGTGCCAAACGAGGATGGATTTCGCTTTCCCCTGCATGGGCACATGACATGCGCGTCCATCATCGGGGCGATGTTCGGTCAACGTGCATGGTCGCCGGCCGGGCTGCGGCGGAAGTTGCTCCGCAACGGCGCAGAGGTCATCCACGATGAAGTCAGGCTACAAAGAGAGCAAAGCGGACAAGGCGGCGCGCCAGCGTGAGCGGCGCATCGCGTCCGAAAACGCCGCCACAGCCGCATCCGAGGAAGCCGCTGGCCTGACATCCGACCTTCGGGCGATCTATGGCCTGCGCGGCATGACGGGGCTTCGCACGTCGGGGCCAACCGCCTCGCCCGGCTCCAGCGCGCCGCTCGTCAAGATGGGCTTCGCCGGAAGCACCATCAACCCGACCCGGGCCAACATCTGGAGCATCCTGACCGCGGGTGCGCTCAAGTGAGCAAGCCATCCAAGGACTTCGACACCCGCCTCAGCGCCGCCAGGAAGTGGCGCGATGCTGTCGAGCCGAACATCAAGGAATGCCTGAAGTACACCTGCCCTGGCCGTGAGCACGACTTCGACCGCACGTTCAACTCGACGGAGGAATACGACACCCAGGTCTTCGTCTCCCTCGGCGAGGAAGTCGCCACCGATCTCGCCGGGGACCTTGTGACCTACTACACGCCGGCCGAGGCGAAGTGGTGCGAGTACCTCGTCACCGTGCCGATCCCCGAAGACGAAGCCGATGCGGTGATGAAGCTGGTCCAGGATCGCGAAGACACGCTCTTCGAGATGATCCAGGCGTCAAACTACAACGACATCGCTCCGCAGTGGGGCTTCGAGGCGGCATCGCACGGCACGCCGGCCCTCTGGGTTTCGGCCTCGCACCTGTCGCAGCCCATTCACTGCGAAGTCGTGCCCCCGCAAGAGCTTCTGATCACGCCGGGCCACAACGGCTACCTTGACCGCTTCAGGGAGGCGACCGTCTTGGCGGCGAACCTGCCGCCCCTGTTCGCCGGGTGGAACGTGGACCTGAGCGACGAGGCGATCAAGCGCAAGATGGAAAAGCCCGGCGTGCCATGCAAGGTGGTCTGGGGCTTCTGGCTGGACTGGGAAGACCCCGGCAACCCGCAGTGGCGCTGCGAAATCACCGTCGATGGCAAGCGCGTCACGCCGGCTGAACCGCTGAAACTCGGCCCAATGGCCGGTTCCTGCCCGCTTCTCGTCGGGCGGTTCAACCCGCAATCCGGCAAGCCATGGGGCCGCGGTCCCGGCATCAAGGCGCTGCCCGACTTCCGCGTCCTCGACAAGGTGAGCGAGACAGTCCTGTCCGGGCTGGATCAGGCGCTGATGAACACCCTGATCTATGCCGATGATGGCTTCCTCGACCTGTCCGAAGGGATCGAGGCAGGCCGGGCCTATCCCGCCCACCGCGGCTTCACCCGCGAAAGCATCGTGGACCTTGCACGTAATGTGAACGTCGATCAGGGATGGTTCGCCGAAGACGCGCAGGCACAGAAGATCAGGACCGCGTTCTACCAGGACGGCCCGCGCCAGCGCGGCGATACCCCGCCCACCGCAACGCAGTGGCTGGACGAGCGCCGGCGCGTCCAGCAGCGCCTTGGCAAGCCGTCAGCCCCACTCTGGACCGAGATGATCTACCCGTTTGTCCAGAGGGTGGAGTACCTGGCGGTGCAGCTTGGCCGGATGGAAAGCGCCATCACCCACGACGGCATGGCAATTTCTGTCACCCCGCTCTCGCCGCTCCAGAAGGCGCAGAACCAGGACAAGGTGATGATCGCACGGTCAAACCTAGACCTCGCCATCGCCACCATGCAGGACCAGACGCCGGCCGTGGTCGATGTGGTGAAGAACTTCAAGAACATCGTCAAAGCCTCTGGCGATGAACTGACCATCATCAAGGAACAG
>CAZXDL010000030.1:0-2269 GCA_964639505.1 uncultured Candidatus Saccharibacteria bacterium
GATAAAATTGTATTCATTCATGATATTTCTGGCCTCATCTAGCGTTGCCAAAGTGAATGAATCACTAATACTGTGCATTTTATCGATTCT
Source organism: uncultured Candidatus Saccharibacteria bacterium (assembly GCA_964639505.1). Classification (GTDB taxonomy): domain Bacteria; phylum Patescibacteriota; class Saccharimonadia; order Saccharimonadales; family UBA4665; genus CAZXDL01. Next base: position 91 of record CAZXDL010000030.1, read on the forward strand.
ACTACCTAGACCTGTTGAGTCGGCGACAATAGCCCCTATAGTACTCAAGACCTCATCTAGTGTTGCGCTTCCAGCGACGTAGTCAATTGATTCTTCAGCGAAAGATCTAACTTGATCTCTTGTGTATCTTTTTATTGTGTTCATAATGTTTTGGGTTAATGATTATTGAACAATCAAATATTATCTCGACTTCAAAAAAAAGTCAAGATATTTTATTGTTTAATTTGATGGAATTTGACTTTTTGTTATTGTCGCTGTTAGAGTTGTGGCTAGTTTAAGCCAATATATGCCACCAAAACTAAAACCACCAAAATCAACGAAATGTACTTTGAAAACTGAATATTTGCCTGTAATTAGGCGCATGTATCTTGGAGGCGCCAAAGTTAGAGTCATTTGTGAGGCTATTGGTATCAAGGTAGACAAGTGGCGAGATTGGCAGTATAATAATACACGAGGTTTCGGTGATTGGTATGCCGAGCTTAGAAGAGAGCGCATACTTATGCGGTGCGAGCAGAACTTAGATGATTTTGTTTCAAAAAATGAAATAGATAAGAAGATAAAATCAGACATGACAAAGTTTGGTTTGTCAACTTTGGGGAAAAAGGTTTATTCGACTAAGCAGGAGGTGTGCCATGCTGGCAGCTTAGACCTGGTTAATATGTTCACGGACGAACAATTTAAAAAAATAGCTGATGAGCAAGGAGAAGGTTGAGAGAGCTAAGCGAATTGCTGAGGCCGCAAAAGGTTCTTTAATTAATTATGCGATTGCCACCCATCCTAATTACACCCCTTCTTGGCATCATCATTTGATTGCGGAAAAACTTGAAAGGGTAGAGAGGGGTGAGATCAAGAGGCTATTCATTACCATGCCCCCAAGGCATGGGAAAAGTGAGTTAGCTTCTATTCGGTTTCCCGCTTGGTACTTGGGGCGGAATCCCACCAAGAAGATAATAGCAGTATCTAATACGGGAATTTTGGCTGAGCGATTTGGGCGGGAGGTCAAGAATCTAGTTGAAGAGCCACGGCATAAGTTTATTTTTAATGGTTTTGAGCTTGCTAAAGACCAGAAAAGGAAAAGAGAATTTGCCACAAATAAAGGAGGGCATTATTTGGCCGCTGGTGTCGATGGAACAGTGACAGGGTATGGGGCGGATTTGTTCTTAATTGATGATCCTGTGAAAGGGGCTGTTGCCGCTGACTCTGAGACTTACCGTGAGCGTGTATATGCCTTCTTTTCATCTGTGGCTTCTACCCGTCTTGAGCAAGGGGCGGCTATTATTATAATTATGACTCGATGGCATAAGGATGATTTAGTTGGGAGGCTACTTGAGTCTGATCCTGATGGGTGGGAAGTGCTTGATCTTCCAGCTCTGGCCACTTGTGACGAGCCGAACAGGAAGGAGGGGGAGTCCTTATGGCCTGCCAAGTATGATACTGCTACTCTACTGGAGATGAAGGCCAGAATGCGGCCAAGGGATTGGTACGCTCTATATCAGCAACAACCACAAGGGCGTGAGACTCAAGAAGTTTACCCTGAATGGTTACAGTATTATCAGGATTCAGAAGAGCCAGCCGGCCTTACTATTACTTTGGCCATTGATCCGGCCTTTTCAAAAAATAAACGATCTGATTACACTGCTATGACGGTAAGGGGAAGGATTGGCAATAGACGATATGTTTTAGATTATGTCAATAAACGTATAGGGGAGTCTCCAAGCGCTATATTTGCCGAGGCTTTAGAGTTAATTAAAAAATGGAATCCTTATAAGATAGGAATAGAGGCCTTTGCTGCGCAAGTCATGTTGGGGGCTTATTTTAGGGAGCAGTTGGCTAGGTTGGGAATAGCTACGGAAGTTGTTGATTTGAGAATTCCTAATTACGCTAATGCAGACGTGGCAAAGTCTAGGATTCGTGTGATTACGGACGTTGCACGGCAAAGAAACCTTTTTGTTAAGCCGTGGATGGAAGAGTTGACAAAACAGTTACTTGATTTCCCTGTTGGCAAACATGATGACTTGATTGATTCCTTAAGCTTTCATGAATACTTTTTATTGGATTTTTCTTCAAGTGAGGCCGTTGATGATTCAATTAATTTTACTGGAGCGGATTCTTTGGCTAATATTTCTTTTGATTCGGTTACTGGTGAGCCTATTTTTTAATTTTTTAAAATATGAAAATA
>CAZXDL010000031.1:0-1074 GCA_964639505.1 uncultured Candidatus Saccharibacteria bacterium
ATGTCTGATCTGAAGCGGATCAAGGGCGCAAAAATTACGAGCTACAGCGACACCAATGTTTTGGTCGAATTAAAGGGTGATCTATCGCCGCTTTTTGCTGTCCTAGCCAAGCACAAAGTACTCAGGCTTGACCCTGAAGAAGCAAACCTCGAACGTGAATTTCTACGCTTCTACAACAAGGAGAAGAAATGAACTCCATAATAAAGTGGACATTGCGGCAACGCCGAGTTTATACGATTTGGTGGACTATTGGCACGGTGCTGTTTGTGGCTCTAGAAATTGGGCTGTACCCTTCTTTTAAAAACCAGACTCAAGCACTTAATCAGTCACTATCCCAACTGCCAGACTCTGTCAAAGCGCTGATTGGCGACACCGGCAATTATTTCTCAGCCGCAAGCTTTTTAAATTCGCGTGTGTTCTATCTGGTTTTGCCTATGATTTTAATCATACTCATGATCGGTTTAGGTAGCAGCATAATGGCCCGGGAAGAAGATGACGGAACGCTTGAGTTGCTCCTCTCACGACCAATCTCTCGCGCCAAGCTGCTTTTTGGCAAAGCCCTCAGTGCAATTTTAATAACTGCCATCATCACCATAGTTACTTTGATAGTTACTATCGGCCTGAGCAAAGCCGTGGGCTTACCAAATTCAGTCGCGCAAATTTCCGCAGCGATGCTATTAACTTATACTTTGTGTTTAGTATTTGGTGCGTTTGCCTTTATGCTGACTGCGCTCGGTAAATTCGGTCGTGGCGCCAGTATCGGCTTAACGAGCGCGATCTTTCTGACAAGCTATGTCGTCACAGGGTTGGCCACATCAATCCAGTGGCTGGTTTGGCCGGCTAAGCTGTTGCCCTATTATTATTTCGAACCGCAAAAAATGCTAACCGGGCATTATACATGGACTCCGGTTGGAGCTTATCTATTAGCAACGATTATTTTTGGCATCATTGCCTACTTTGGCTTTCGCCGCCGAGACATCGCCTAAGCCTTAACGATTTGCTCCCAAGGCAGGTCTTCTTTGCCGAAGTGGCCGTAAGCGCTGGTCTGAGAATAGATCGGGCGACGTAAGTCTA
>CAZXDL010000031.1:1174-2254 GCA_964639505.1 uncultured Candidatus Saccharibacteria bacterium
GGGTCTTTGCCGCTAAAAGCACCGCCACCAACACGAGCATAGCCGCCGTATGTATCTACGACAATTTTGCGTCCGGTTAGACCAGCGTCAGATTCTGGGCCAGGAATGTGCCATAAACCAGTGCCGTTAATAATAATGTTTTCATCTTTTGGCAGATCAAATTTGTACTTTTCAAGAACTGGCTTCACAATTTTTTCAATTGCCTCGCTTCGGACCTGCTCGGCTGTTGCTTTTTCATCGTGAGCCACCGCCAAAACTAGCTTTTCAACCGTCGGAGTTGCTCCAGAATAGCGGATTGTAACCTGTGCTTTGCCATCAGGTCGAAGCCATGGCAGATCTTTTGATTCGCGGGCCTCATCAATCCTGCGAGCCAGCGAGTGAGCCAAGGCTATTGGCAGAGGCATCAACTCTGGAGTTTCATCGCAAGCAAAACCAAACATCATGCCCTGGTCGCCTGCACCGTCTTGATCTACGCCCATAGCAATCTCTGGTGACTGCTGGTGTACATCATTACTAAAAGACGACTCGCCACTGAATCCCCAAGCAGGAGTGTCATAACCTAACTCTTTGACCTTTGTACGCACGACATGTTCAAAATCAATATCGGCTGTGGTCTTAATTTCACCATAAAGTGCGATCTGGTTGGCGCCGGCAACTGTTTCGATACCGGTGCGGCTGTTTGGATCCTGCTTTAGAGCTGCGTCTACGATAGCATCACTGATGGCGTCACAAATTTTATCAGGATGGCCTGCAGCAACCGATTCGCTGGTGAAATATTGAATTAGATCTGACATTAAAAAATCCTTCCTTAGCACCTAAGCCAGAAAGGATATATCAATATCTTCCCCGGCATCGGCGGGCTAGATGTAGCACCTTATCGCTTACGATAGGTTGCCGGCGGGTCGACGAGCTAGATCTCTCTCCGCACTCTTTATATTTAAATTGTTAATGCCTCCAACTATACCACACGACTAGTCAGCTGGAGCAAATTTATATATAATCAGCCCCTGTAGCAATGGGGATTAGCCAAGCGGTAAGGCAACGGGTTCTGGTCCCGTGATCGGGGGTTCGAATCCCTCA
>CAZXDL010000032.1:0-2248 GCA_964639505.1 uncultured Candidatus Saccharibacteria bacterium
GGCGGTATACCTCGCCGCGTCCCTGACGCCCGCGCAGGTAGACGCGATCGTGGCGCGAGGCTATGTCGTGCGGGAGGTGTTGCCCCGTGCGTAGCCTCAACCCCGAACGCCCCCGATGGGGAGCGGTTCGCCCTCTACTGCGACCCCGGCACGACATTCCCGCGCGGGGCGAAATCCCGCCCCGTCTAAACCCGACCCCCACCGACTGAGGTTTGCCCGATGCACCCGACCACGACAGCACAATACGTCGCACTTGCTGGCGCCCGCGTGACGGTCCTTGACCTGCCACTGTGGGTGTTGGTGGACGAGTCCGGCCAGACGTCGGAAAGAGAACACGCCCGCTGGCTCGCAACGGCACCCGAGGCGGAAATTCGCCAGTGGATTGCTGATATCGAGCGCGACACCACCACCACCACCACCACCACCACCACCGACTGAGGACCGCCACCATGACCGCCATCGCACCCACCCCCACCCCCCACGACCCCGACGAGCGCGACGCTATCCTGGACGCCTTGGACGCCTTCATCCGCCAGCGCCCCGGCCTGGAGCCGGGTAACTACATCACCCACGGCGGGGACGTAGAGGGTCGCCGTGCCTACCGCGCCGAGTCCCGCGCGATCACGCGCGACCTGGCCCACGCCCGCGCCCTGTTGCGTGCGGTGCGGTGGCGCGAGTCGTTCACGGCGGACGACCTCAAGCGGGCTATGGGCGCCTATAGCGGGCGCCTGTCTGTCACCACGACCCGCCTGCCCAATGGCCGGTGGCGCGCCGGGGTGGACTATTGCACCGGCCAGTATTTCCCCACGGAGTACCGGCGCGCCGCGTGTGCCGTCCTGGCCCAGGCGCTCTGGGACTACTGGCGCGCCGACATGACCGGCGAGAACGTCGGCGAGCGTATCCGCAAGCAGGCGCGGGCGCTGTTCGGGCGCGCGATCGCGGACCGTTGGTTTAACTGACACCACCACCACCACCACCACCACCCCACCCCATGCGCGACATCATCGCCGAGTACAACGCCGGAGTCCGTGACTTCTCCCAGGCCAACCTCTCCGGGGCCGACCTCTCCGGGGCCAGCCTCTCCCAGGCCAACCTCTCCCAGGCCAACCTCTTCGGGGCCAACCTCTCCGGGGCCGACCTCTCCGGGGCCAACCTCTCCGGGGCCGACCTCTCCGGGGCCAGCCTCTCCCAGGCCAACCTCTCCCAGGCCAACCTCTTCGGGGCCAACCTCTCCGGGGCCGACCTCTCCGGGGCCAACCTCTCCGGGGCCGACCTCTCCGGGGCCAGCCTCTCCCAGGCCAACCTCTTCGGGGCCGACCTCTCCGGGGCCGGCCTCTCCGAGGCTAATCTCTCTGGGGCCAAACTGCCCCCCTGTGGCGTGTGTCCCGAGGTCGGGGCGTTTGTGGCCTTCAAGAAGCTCGACGCGGGCATCGTCGCGGAATTGTGCATCCCCGCCGACGCCCCGCGCCTGACCCCCTACGGATCGCGGAAGTGTCGGGCGGCGTGGGTGGAGACGGTGGCGCTGTATGATTCCACGGGCGCGATGTTGCCGCCGGAGACGGTCGGACACCCCTGGCGCGGGGTGGGGGATGTGACATACCAGGCGGGCCATGTCACAATCGCGAACGACTGGAACGACGACCCCCGGGAAGAGTGTACGTCGGGCATCCACTTCTTCATCACCCACGCCGAGGCGGTGGTATGGTAACCCCCTACTGGTACGGTGGCACCTGCATTTTCGCGGCGTCCGCCACCGCCGCGCGGGATCTCTGGCGCCTGGCGAACCCCATGGTGCCCATGCCCGACGGCGGGGCGCGGCCCCTGCCATATCCCGCCATGCCCCAGCTCAACCCGCACGCCAACCCGGACGGGTGCCCCCCGTTCTGTCACACCCCCGACGCATGCGCCGGGGCGTCCCATTGCCGCAGGCGCTACGCCTGCACGGAGTGACCCAATGAGCAGACAGGTTTTTGACTTCGGCGCGGGGCCGGTCCCCGCGCACCAGCACGCAAACGGCGGGGGGTGGGTGGCGGATACCGCCCAGGTGGACGCTGGCGCGTATGTTGGTCACTCGGCGCAGGTCTCCGGCGAGGCGCGGGTCTTCGGCGAGGCGCGGGTCTTCGGCGAGGCGCAGGTCTTCGGCGAGGCGCGGGTCTTCGGCGAGGCGCGGGTCTTCGGCGAGGCGCAGGTCTTCGGCGAGGCGCGGGTCTTCGGCGAGGCGCGGGTCTTCGGCGAGGCGCAGGTCTTC
>CAZXDL010000033.1:0-2198 GCA_964639505.1 uncultured Candidatus Saccharibacteria bacterium
GCGCTGGATGGAGGATGGGGTTGTACGGAGTGACGCACGTCCGGCTGCAATCCGGCCCACCCCGGCCAACGCCCTTAGTCAGGCCGAACGGGAGGCGATTCTGGCACTGTGCAACAGGCCGGAGTTTGCCAGTCTACCGCCGAGCCAGATCGTGCCGAGACTAGCGGATCAGCAGCACCGCCGGGGCCGTAGCCAGCCGCCGCAACGACGCGCAGCCCCGACCACGCATGTGGCGACGGCCGCCCGGCAGGTGTGGTCGTGGGATATCACTTACCTACCGTCGCGGGTACGGGGTCGGTATTTCTATCTGTACCTGATCGAGGACACCTATAGCCGCAAGGCGGTGGGTTGGGAAGTGTACGAACGGGAATGCGGTGAGCAGGCCGCCACCCTGTTGCAGCGAACCGTGCTGTGCGAAGGCTGCCTGCGCCAACCGTTGGTGCTGCATTCGGACAACGGTGCGCCGATGAAATCGACCACCTTACTCAGCAAGATGTACGAGCTCGGCATCACGCCCTCGCGCGGACGCCCCCGGGTCAGTAACGACAATCCGTATTCGGAGTCACTGTTCCGCACGCTGAAATACTGTCCGCAATGGCCGAGGGATGGCTTTGCTGACGTGGGTGCCGCACGGGCCTGGGTGCGCGACTTCGTCCACTGGTACAACCATGAACACCGACATAGCCGGATTCGATTCGTGACACCAGCAGAGCGACACATCGTAAGCGTCTCGCCAACCCACACTCCCCATACCCGGGGTTTTCAGGTAAGCGCAGCCTCTGCCCGCCAGCGATGCGGCAGCAGTTCACCAATGCGGCTAGCTCGCTGAGTCGGTAGACGCGTCAGTACATCTTTTAGGTACGCATGCGGATCGTGACCATTGAGTTTGGCCGACTGGATCAGGCTCATGATGGCGGCGGCACGTTGGCCGGCGCGTTGGCTGCCGGCAAACAGCCAGTTCTTCCTGCCGAGCGCAATCGGCCGGATCTGGTTCTCGATCCAGTTGTTGTCGATCGGGATCTGCCCGTCGGACAGGTAGCGTGTCAGCGCAGCCCAGCGTTTCAGACAGTAGTCGATGGCTTTGGCGGTAGCGCTGTTGTTCGGTACCTTTTGCCGCTGCTGCATCAGCCAGGCATGCAGTTGATCGGCAATCGGTTTGGCCCGGGTTTGGCGTAAGTGTTGTCGTTCTTCCGGGGGCAATCCGGCAGCTTCGCGTTCGATCTGGTATAGCTGACCCAAGTAGCCCAGCGCATCACCGGCAATCAGGCTCTGGTTCTGGCTTTGCAGGTCGAAGAATTTCCTTCTGGCATGCGCCAGGCAGCCGGCTTCGGTGATGCCGTTGCTGAACAGCGCCTTGTAGCCGGCATAATCATCACACACCAGCGTGCCGCGCCAGTCGCCGAGGAAGTCGCGGGCATGGCTGCCGGCACGACTGTCGGCAAAGTCATAAACCACGGCTTTGACAGGATGGTGGGCACCGATGCTGTAAGCCCAGAGGTAGGCGCGATCGGTTTTGCCGGATCCGGGATTGAGCAATGCCACCGGCGTTTCATCGGCATGCAGCACGGGATAGGTCAGCATTTCCTGTTTCAGCGCATCCACCAGCGGCTGCAGCGCCACGCCGCATTGCCCGACCCATTGCGCCAGCGTCGAACGCGGGATGGCAACGCCAGCCCGTTCGAAGATACGTTCTTGTCGGTACAGCGGCAGATGATCGAGATATTTGCCGATCAGCACCTGCGTCAACAGGCCGCTGGTGGGCATGCCCTTGTCGATTACCTGCGCCGGGACCGGCGCCTGGATCAGGGTTTCGCACGACTGGCATACCCATTTACCGCGGATATGGCGTTCTACCGTGAAGCTGCCTGGGGTGTACTCCAGTTTCTCGCCCACATCCCCGCCGACGCGGCGTAACCGGCCACCACCAGCACAGGTGGTGGACTCGGGTTCGTGGTGAATCTCGGTGCGCGGCAGATGGGCCGGCAGCGGCTGGCGTTTGGCCTGGCCCTTCGGTTTGGCGGATGGCGTGGACAACTGCGCCAGCTCGGTCTCCATCGCCGCCAGATCGGTATCGATCGTTTCCTCGAACAGCTGGCGCTGCTCTGCCGGCCAGTGTTCGGTCTTGACGCCGAAGCGCCAACGCTTGTGCAGCGCCAGTTCGTGGGTCAGTTGATCGATCCTGGTCTGGCGCCAGTGCA
>CAZXDL010000034.1:0-2172 GCA_964639505.1 uncultured Candidatus Saccharibacteria bacterium
GACACTCAATGGCACGCAGATCATCGCGCCGCAGACCGTGACCGACTTCTCGACCGTCACCAAGCACGGGTTCGTGGGCCTGTCCACGGCGAAGACGTTCAAGGCGGCATCGGTCACCTTCGTCTGACCTGTCCTTTTCGTCCCGGTTATGGGACACCCCCGCAGCACGTACGCCCCCTGGCCTCACACCGAGGCCGGGGGGCGCGCTTTGCTATGTCTGGGCGCGCTTGGCTTTCCATCTGAGCATTCGAGCCTGGGTGCAGGGCCGACAAACCCAGCGAGTGTGGCCGTTGGGCAGTTGGCGGGTATACCCATCAGTCATTCCATGCTTCCCGCACCCAACCACTCCCGGACGCCTACCAACCCTTCCCTTCTTCCCTGAGTGGTCACCGCGGAGGGTGTTTACTGAGATACTGGTAGCCTCAAGATGATCCGGGTTGACGCAGGCACGGTTTCGGCAGAGGTGGTCTGGGACCATGCCGAACCCGAGGTCTCCGACCATGGATAGGTACGCCGCTCGATGGGCCGACATGTACCGGGGCCGACCATTCTCGGAGAATGAGAACTTGCCGTATCCATACCGGTCTCTGCTTCTGGTCCAGACCCAGCAGCCAGTCTGTCCGTCCACCTCAACGGCAGCAAGGATTCTCATTTTCCACTGGTCTGGGTCTGGGCTCGTCCTGATCCACGTCTCGTACGACATCGCACTACCGCCCGAGAGCCTTGGCGACTAGGCTGAGCTTCCGCACGGTCGAGGCGTGCCACTGCCCACCCTGGCTGGTCGGCACCCCCTCATCGGTGAGGCGCTGAGCGATCGCCGCCCACGACAGACCCGAGGATCGCAGAATGCGGATCAGTCTCCGCGTCTCATCATCAATGCCGCTGCGCCGGCCGAGAGCCGTACCCCGCGCCTTCACGGCGGTCAGCGCCGCCTTCGTCCGTTCGCCGATCACCCGCCGTTCCCACTGCGCGAGCGAGATCATAATGTTGGCAACGAGCTCGCCCATTGAGGTGGTCATGTCCACGTCCATGTCGAGGACGACAATCGACCACCCTTCGCTCTTGGCGGTCTCCATGATCGCGGCGAAATCCATCACCGAGCGGCTGAGGCGGTCGAGTTTGGCGACCACCAGCACGTCGGCGTTTCCAGCTGCGAGGTCCCGCAGGGTGCACCCAAGCTGGTCGCGTCGCCGCAGGCTCTTGCCGCTGGCTACGTCGGTGCGCAGGTCCAGCAGATCCCAGCCTCGGTGAGTGCACTCGGCTCGGATGATTGATTCCTGAGCCTCCAGTCCGGCCTTACTGTCTCCCTGGTCTTCGGTGCTCACTCGCAGGTACCCGTAGGCTCTCATTTGGTATACATCCTCCCGCGTGTTACGTGGCGCTGCTGTTCGATGTGCGCCTTTGGTGTACGCGCTCAGCGTATCACGCCCGTGCACCCATCGGACGTTTGGTGTCCGACCTGGGCGCGTACACCAATGCTGATGGCTGTTATCGTTTCGTTACCGTTCCTCACTTGACCAAGCTACGTCACTGTCCTAGTTTGGTCACATGCTCACCACGCAAGAGATGGCCGCCAAACTCGGGGTCAGCGTCCGCACCATCCACCGGATGGTCGCCGCCGGCAAACTCACCCCGGCCCGCAAGCTGCCCGGGGTGACCGGCGGCTACCTGTTCAGTGACATCGAATCGAGTGCAGCATGAGCGCCCAGATCATCCCGTTCCGGTACGCCGAGGCCGCTGAGCTTCGCGCCGTCACCGTCGATGGTGAGCCTTGGTTCGTCGCCGCCGATGTGGCCGCGATCCTCGACATGGGCAACATCCGCCCGTCGCTCGCCCTTCTCGATGACGACGAGAGGGGTGTCCATACTGTTGACACCCTTGGCGGCCCGCAGTCCCTGGCCGTCGTCTCCGAGGCCGGGCTGTACTCGCTGATCCTCCGAAGCCGCAAGGCTGAGGCCAGGGCGTTCAAGCGCTGGATCACTCACACCGTCCTGCCCGAGATCCGCCGCACCGGCTCTTTCGGCGTGCAGGTCGCGCTCCCGAAGGACTACGCCAGCGCGCTCCGCGCCCTGGCCGATGAGGCCGAGGCGCACGAACTGGCCCGAGTCCGCATCCGCGAGCTTGAACCGGCGGCGTCCGCGTGGGGATCGCTGGTCGAGGCTACCGGCGACT
>CAZXDL010000035.1:0-2052 GCA_964639505.1 uncultured Candidatus Saccharibacteria bacterium
ACCCTGCGGGTCCCACTGGTAGCGGACCTCGCCGAGCGTCCACTTGGTGGTGCCGACGAACTCGTAGGACTCGGTGTCACCGACGCGAGGCGGCGCCTCGACCATGTCGGCAGAGGCGTCCGGGCGAGCCGAGGAGTCGAACCACATCTTGGTCACGTCCAGGGCGGTCGCGCCGCCGAGAGTGGCCACGGACAGGCTCTGGGTCGGGCAGAAGATGATCTTCTCGGTGCCGTACGCCTTCGACGGGGCGGGGCGGACAGGTGCGGCCATCAGTCGCTCTCCTTCTTGCGGTCGGCCTTCTGGCCGGTCTCGGTGGTGGCGGTGGCGGCGAGATAGACCGGCGGCAACGGGCGGCCGTCGGGGTAGGTGGCGGGCTTGTCGATGACGGTCTCTCCGTCACCTGCGGCCCGGACGCTGTATTCGGTGCCAGCGGCATCGCGGACACGCACGAACTCGTAGAACATGAGGACTCCCTCTGGTCAGATTGCGAAGGTACACACGTCGAGGCCCGACCACCACGAGTCATCTGGCCCGACAGGTGCGCCGGTCTCGAACAGGACCGGCGTGGTGGTCTCGGCGCCGACGGCGAACATGCGGCCGTCCAGCGCCGCACGGGCCCGCGTCAGCAGGTCCCGGGCACCGCCCCCGGTCACAGCTACAGCGCGGACGGTGAGGCGCCAGTGCACGATGTCCGCGCCAGGGTCGAGGCGAGTGACCTCCGCGAATCGGCGCGACAGGCCGACCTCGATGTAGTCGCTCGGCTTGGTGGTCATGCGGCCCAGCTGGTCGATGGAGTGGGCGGGCTGCGGACTGGCGGCGGTCGTCAGGGTGGCGAGCAGTGCCGCCAAGACGGTGGCCTCGGTGGCCATCAGGAGACCTCGACCACGTCCAGGCGGCGGGCGGTGGCGAACGACTTCGCCGGGACCGCGACCACCCGGAAGCGGCGGCCGATCAGCGACGGGTCCACCGGACCACTGGCGTCGGCGATGACGCACTCCCAGCCCTCGGCAGGCAGCAGGCCATCGACGGGGACGTGCAGCGCGTCCTCAAGGACCGGGCGAGTGGTGCCGCCGACCCTGACCTCGCGCGGCGTCTCGCCCGCATTGGCGCGGCGTTGCAGCTTCCCGCACGTGGAGCCGCGTGCGGTGAACGCAAGCGCCTCGATGCCGTCCACGACAGTCACGCCGCCGGTCGGCTCGTACCAGTCCAGGGTCAGGGTCATCAGTGACTCGGCTTGGGCGCGGAGGCCACCGAGGCGGCTAGCGACAGCCCTCACAGCGTCTCCACGACGACCGGGCCGCCACCGAAGCGAGCAGCGAGACTCTGCCGGGTGATCTCGGGGATGAACACCGGCGACACCTGCCCGGCGGACTCGGCGTCATAGGTCTCTGCGGCGTCGTCGATGCGGACCGAGGTGACTCCGGCCGTGGACCCGCCACCGGACTCGGTGTGCGCCAGCCACGCGGTGGCGAGCTGGACAGCCAGGTCCACGATGTCTGCGGGGACCTCGGCCAGGCCGTGGGTCAGCGTGACAGTCACCGGTGCCGGTCCGCAGCCCCAGCCCTGCCGCCGCCACAAGCCCTCGGTCAGCAGCGCGTAGTCCGTCACCGGAGTGCCGTCGATGGACACCGAGGCGACCGAGGCGACCGGGCTGGGGAGTGGCAGCAGTCGCCCCGAAGGTGCGGGGACGGTGATGGTCGAGGTCTGTTGACTGATGGCAGACCCCGCGGCCTCCCGGATGGCAGCCGAGGCGATGTCGAGCGCCCGGGATGCGTCCGGGGCGGCCAGCCACCGCTCGGGGAGGTCCGCCTCTCTGGCCAAAGGGTCGAGCATGACGAGACCTCCCCTCGCGGCAGTGGTGGGCGGGGACTAGGCGGCGAGGCCGCGCAGCACGCCGTGGTGACGCTCGGCGCCGTACTTGAGGCCGATCTCGCCGTAGAGCTGCACGTTCTCCGCGGCGCCGGTCTTGGACAGCGCCTCCTCGAAGAACACGCCCTTGCCGGGCACGTTGAGGAAGAACGGCTGGCACTCGTCGAGGCTGACCACCGCGAT
>CAZXDL010000036.1:0-2015 GCA_964639505.1 uncultured Candidatus Saccharibacteria bacterium
CTTCGGGCCGGTCGCATTCTGGGCATCGGTAGGGCGTCACGGCCGTTCCTCCGCCGTGTCCGGAATGGGGCGGCCCGCCTTCCGTTCTCTAGCCACCCTGCTCATCGGTACTGCCTGCAATCGCACCCCAGCACGCGGCACTCGGCCTTGTCGTTCGGCGTGGCTCTCCGCCCGGCCGGAGCGGGGCAAACGCGGTGCTTGCCCCGCCAATGGCGGCAGTACTCGCAGCGCGGCGGCTCGTAACCCTTGCCCCGTGACCCGCTCACGACGGGAACTCCCGTGAGCCGAAGTCAATCACCACGCCGATGCACGGCAGCGGGAGCACGTACAGGCGGCGATTCTTGCCGTCCCAGTACGCGCCTACCCACAGGTCGAACCACGCGAAGATTGGCCTTATGTTCATCGTGGGAATTCCTTGAGCGCGTCCAGTTCGGGGTCACCGGTGGGCATCCCCGGGCGAGGGCCGGAGCCCTGCTTCACGAACACGGGCACCCCCGCCGCCTTGCACTGGCCGACGATGCCGCGAATCCAGAAGAGGTCACACGGCCTCGCCCCCGGGCCGGACTCGCCGCCCACGATCACCCAGTCGATGTCCGGAACGCGATCGATGAACGTGAGCGAGTAGCAGCACTCGCCCTCGCAGGCGCAGTCGTTGCGGTCCGCGTCTTCCGGGTACTGGCACCCACATTCGGACGAGCACCGTTGAGGAGCCCACAGGAGGTCGTCCGTGAACTCCACTTCCTCGATCAGGGGCTCGCACGACAGGAAGCGCACCGCCGCCGGGGTCGCCAGCAGCTTCGGGATGCGCTCGTCCGCCGCCGCCTGGTTCTCGACCGAGGTGCCGAGCCACACGTTCGGGAGCGGCCAGTTCGAAAGGGGGGACGGAGAGCACCAACCGTTTTCACCGCTGATGCTCTCCATTACCGCCTCTACCCGATCGGCTACTCCGCTGGCTCGAACGTGAGGTAGTAGGTTTTGCCGATTTCGAACATCCCAGCCGCTGGCTGATTGTCGATCTGCATCTCCAGCGATCCCGACGGAGTGTACTTCCAGAACGCCTTGTCCTCCTCCGAGGCGTCCTTGCCCGGGTATACCGGAGTCAGTTTCACCCTCCGGCTGCCATCCGGCTCCTGGCTGAACCACTCGATCGAATTGCACCGGAACTTGGCCACGACCTTCATGACTATCTCCATCCAACAGGGGTTCGTTATCCCCGGAATTGGTTAGGTACGCCCGCATCCGCTCCGGGCGCTTCGTGAGCACCTGGAATGTGAGGTCCGGCCGCAGCGCGAACACGGCGAACATTCGGTCCAACATCTCGTCCGGCACCCACTCCCCGAACACGTCGGTCATGTCGCCCACGAACACCTTCTTGCCAGTAGCCCGACTGCGGAGGATGCGCCGCGCCTCCTCTTCGTCGAAGAACGGCGTCAGCGTCTTCTGGCGCGAAGCCGTGAACTCCCCGCCCGAGAAGCGCTTGCTGATCGCGCTTGCGTAGCAGTTCGCACAGCCGGGCGAGACCTTCACGCAGCCGTGGACGACCTTGCCGTCCGGGTCGCGGTACTTGATGAGGTTCGAGCTGTAGTCCGTCCACTCGATCGATGTCTTGTTCATACCGGCACCTCATGCTTTGCGAGTGTTCCCGTACCTGTGCGTCGGTCTCCCGCAACCATCACGCGCACGAGGGCTTTACAGGCCACGCAGACCACGACCTCGCGGTCCCGGTACGTCGAATGGCCGCTGTTCGGGCACTTCACGAGGTCGCCGCCGTGTCCGGAATGGGGCGGCCCGCCTTCCGTTCTCTAGCCACCCACGCGAGGTAGCCGAGGTAGTGGTAGTTCGTCTTGCCGCATCGACTGCAACGCGGGAGGCTCACGCACCCCTCCATCGCGCAGAGCGCCCAATCTGCAAGTCCTTCCGGATACGTCACGACTTCGCCTCCGGTGTGTCGATGGCCTCGACCCACGCCACGGCCACCGCCGCGACCTGGATAAGCTCGTCGCGCAGGCCCTTAC
>CAZXDL010000037.1:0-2008 GCA_964639505.1 uncultured Candidatus Saccharibacteria bacterium
GATGGGTCGATTCCTACCCGAAGTCTGAGCTTCGCGTGAGGGCCGACGCATGACCGCCCTGAACCGCAAGACCCTGCAGACCGGCAGCAGCAGACCCGACCAGGACCTGCCGCGCTGGATGCACGCCGAACCCACGCCGTTGTCGTGGCGGGTCGCGTACTACCTGCTGCTGGCCATCACCATCGCGTGGGCCGTGGTGCTTGGTCTGGTTCGGCGCTGCTGGGCTGTCGTGGCTGGCCGGGCTGTTCGGGGGTGCGCGATGAGCGAGACCGTGCGCAACCTGATCCGTCTTCGTGGCTACGTCTTCCCGTCACTGCACTCAGCCATCGATCACGCCATCGCGCTCGCGCTTGAGGCCGAGTTCGTCGCGGGGCAGGCATCCAACTATGCCCAGACCGGCATTCCTCCCGTCTATCCGCCACTCGTTTCCCTTCTCGCACTCGCAGCGCCTGAGGAGCCCACCGATGACTGACCAGATCAGCACCGCCGCCGAACTCGACGCGCTGCCCAACGGAACGCTCTTCACTGACCGGCAGGACGACGTCTGGATCATCGACACGCATAGCCGCGGATTCAACGGCAACGAGACGTACCTCATCGGGCCTGAGACCAGGAGCATGTCTGCCGAGGTCTGCGTCAAAAAGTGGGGACCGCTCGTGCTCAGGTGGCGCCCGGACACCCCCGCCCGCGCCGAGCCGACCGAGGAGCAGGTGGCGGTCCAGTGTGTATGGACTGGCGTGGCTGGGTACCGGTGCCCTCGCTGCGGTCTCTACGTCTGCGTGCCTCAGCGGCCTGAGGGCGTCGAGTGCCCGCGCTGTGTCGTCAGTTCGTTCGAGGCGCTTGGGGAGCAGATCCACGACGCCCACGAAGAGTGGGACGGGACTGTCGAGCGTGACCATTCAGAACTGGCCCGCGCCGTCCTCGCTCTGCTGCCCCAGCGGGTAGCGCCGAGCGAGGAGGAGATCGCGGAGGCGGTGCGCGACACGTGGGACGAGGAGTACGAGTACGTCCCTGAGACCGTGGCCGCTGCCGTCGCCGCCCTCTACGCCTCGCAGCCGACCGTGGCCGAGGTTCGGGCTCAGGCGCTAAAGGATGCGGCTCATTACCTCAGGGCGTGGGGTCCAGGCATGGACGAAGCGGCGCGCCAGATCGACCATCTTGCGAATCGCCGCGCTGAGCGTGGGGAGGCGTGATGCCTGACTTCGACGTGCAGCAGGTCGTAGAGGATCACCGCTTCGACAAGGTTGGGCGCGTCTGTTCCTGTGGGGTGCTCTGCGGTGTCGTTTGTGACGGCTTGTCCTATGAGCAGCATCTAGCAGCCGTCATCGTGCCCGCCGTCACCCAGCAGGTGAGGGAGCTGCACAGGATCACGCCGCACGAGGGCGCGCCAGGTTGGCTCTGGTGCCACGGCTGCCGGCACTCGGTCAGTGCTGAAGCCAAGGTTTGCCCGACCGTGCTCCTGCTCGACAGCCTCGACGCCGCCGCGAGGAGTGAGCAGCCGTGAAAGCCATCACCCTCCGTGCTCCGTGGGGCTGGGCCATCCTCAACGGGAAGGACGTTGAGAACCGCAGCCGCAACATCGCCGGCAACTACCGCGGGCCAGTCGTCATCCACCAGGGCAAGAGGCCCGTACCTGTAGACGATCCGGGCCGTGACCTGATTCTGCGTCTCGCGGGTCGTCTGCCGCTGGTGGAGCATCCCCGGATCTTGGGTGCTGCGTTGGGTGTGGTGGACCTCGTGGACGTGCACATCTCGCGCATGTCGCTCGGCGCCGCCACCTACGGGCAGCCGGCCTGTTTCGACAGCCACACCCCGACCGGATCGCTGTGCTCGCCGTGGGCGCAGTACGACGAGATCGGGATAGCTCACCTTGAGTTGGCAAATCCGCGCTGGTTCCCCGAGCCCATCCCGTACCGAGGCGCGCTCGGACTGTGGACCTTGCCTGATGAGGTACTGCCTGAAGGGTGGCTGTCGTGATCCGCCGCCTGCTCGCACTATTCACCCGCCC
>CAZXDL010000038.1:0-1811 GCA_964639505.1 uncultured Candidatus Saccharibacteria bacterium
GGCGAGTCAGACGACCCCGGCTGGCACACCTCCCACGGCCAGTGGATCATCTACGACGACCCCGCCGAGGACGACCTCACCGCCGCGCAGATCGCCTACATCCAGGGCTACATCGACGACTTCGAGACCGCCCTGTACGGCACAGGCTTCGCCGACCCCGCCACCGGCTGGCGGGCCTGGGCCGACGAGGCATCCTTCGTCGACTGGTACATCGTCCAGGAGCTGTTCGCCAACTCCGACTCCGCGCTCTGGTCGTCGTGCAAGCTTTGGAAGGCGCGCGACGGCAAGCTGCACATGGGGCCGCTGTGGGACTTCGACCTCTCTCTGGGTGAGCCCGAGGGCTGGTACACCGACCCGACCGCCTGGGCCACCCGCGCCGCCGGCTGGTACACCCGCCTGTTCGCCGACGACACCTTCGCCGATGCCGTCGCCGACCGGTGGCCGCAGGTGCTCGAAGCGCTCGGCGACTACGAGCAGGCAATCGACCGGCTCATCGACGCCGAGACCCTGGCCATCGGGCGCGACGACAATCGCTGGACACGGACCACCTACACGCCCCTGCAGGCCGACAAACGCAAGCGATGGCTCGCCGCCCGCATCGCCTGGCTTGGCGCCCAGCTGACCACGCCCACCGATCCCGGGGGCATCTACTCCGACATCTACGCCGACACCTACTAGGAGCCTGCTGTGACCTCTCTGCGGACCGACATCACCGCCGGTGACCCCGGCGCCATCGCCGACATCAACACCGCCTGGGGTGCCGTCAACGCGCTGACCCGCGACACCGGCGACATCGTCTACAACTCCGGCAACATGCTCAACGGCTGGGCCGGGTACGTCGCACCATCCTTCTCTCTGGCCCTGCGGCGCATCGGCTCGACGGTGACCCTGGGCGGCTACGTCGACGGCTCAGCGGCCACCGACATCGACCTGATCGCCCTGCCCGTCGGATACAGGCCGACCCGCCTCAAGACCGGGTCGATGTGCGACACCTCCGCCGTGCCGCAGCGGGTGCTCTGGGTCGACATCGACGGGAGCGTGCGCATCACGTCACCGGCCTACACCCACGCCGCCATCATCCCGATGATGGTCTGGCAGACCGCCGACGCGTGGCCGTCCTGATGACCCACCCCGCCGACAACTCCGCCCTCCTCCAGGCCGCCGACGACATCCGCGCCTGGGAGCGAGCCCAAGGCATCAGCGAGGGCGCGGCGGCACAGCAGCCCGTCGTGGACGCCCTCCACGCCGAAGTCGATGCGCTGACCAAGCGAGTGGCCGAGCTCGAAGCGCAACTACCCAAGCCCGCCACCCTGTTCGGCGTCAACCTCGCCAACCCCACTCCCGGACTCGTCCCAGCCGCCGCACGCATCTACTTCGCGCCCGGCGACTTCGACGACACGCAGCGATGGGCAGGCAGCAAGGCCGCCGCAGCCTACGCCGCCGGGACCAGGACGTTCGTCGTCTCCGTCAAGGACTACACCGACGCGCAGATGGTCCGGCTCGGCGCGTATCTTGATACGGTCCCCGACGACGCCGACATCCTCGGCTGCCACTGGCACGAGCACGAAGACGACATCCTGAAGAAACAGACCCTGAGCGCCGACACGTGGCGCAAGAGGTTCAACGCCGTCAAGCCAGTGTTCCGCAGCAGAGGCCACGGCTTCGGCCCCATCCACAACGGCATGACCTGGACGGGCGGCAAGTGGGTCTGGGGCGCGGGCTACGTCGAGCCCGACCTGACCGACTGCACCTTCTGGGGCTTCGACTGCTACGACCCCAACGGCAAAGGACCGGCACTGTTCCAGCCCATC
>CAZXDL010000039.1:0-1656 GCA_964639505.1 uncultured Candidatus Saccharibacteria bacterium
AGCGCGTGTAGGTGTCCATCAGGTCGGGCCAGTCTGCCCGGATAGCGAGCAGGGTCGTGCGCAGGAAGCTGGTGCAGTCATGGCACAACCAGCCTCGATCGTCGCGATGACCGCAGCGAGGGCAGGTCTTGGTCGATGTGGCCTCGGTCTTGGCGGGCCGGCGTCTACTCATCGCGCCCTCCTGCGCTTCAGTCGCTCGCGGCGGTAGGTGCTGAGGAAGTCGGTCACCAGACCTCCAAGGGTCGAGATCCACGCCCGAGGTACCAGTAGGCATCGGGCCGGGTGTCATAGGCGCTGACTTGGAGCACCGCATCGCCAGCGCTGATCTGGGTGCTTGGGTGGCTGCGGCGAGGTCCGATCAGCGGCGAGTGGGTGTGCGTCTCAGCGTCGCGGTACGCCTCAGCGAGGGTCAGCCTCCAAGCGATCCATGACGGGCACTCTGGGCAGGTCGCCTCCCAGAACCCGCTGATCTTGCGGACTTTCGGCTTGCTCTTCATTCGTCTACCTCCACCATGCCCTCGACGAGCACTTCGAACAGGCGTTCGCTCTGGTAGTCCTCATCGCCCATCGCGGCGATCGGCACGATCCATTTCGGCTCGATTCGCACTGTCGGGTCTGGCCCCACCATGTCGATGTGGCCCATGACGAAAGCCCATGCCTCGCCTAGATCCGTGACGCTCGTGACATAGCGAGTGGTGCGCTCGGTCGGCGTGCTCATCCCGCCACCCCCGCCCAGCACTCGTCGCAGTACCGCCGCCCCGTCCTCGCCAAGTAGTGCCGTGCGAGACGTCCGCAGCGGCAGTAGATGGTCACGTGCTCGGTGTGCGGGGTCATCGGTCGGCCTCGATCACGTCACACAGCCAGTCATGCAATGCAAGCGCCTCGGCTGGCTCAATCGTGAACATCACGCCAGAGCGGCCAATCGAGATCGTGAGTTCCACGCCTCCACTACGCAGCGGCTGAACCGTCACCCCGGGTTTGCTGATGGACACCCCAAACTCGGCGCCACTCTCAGCCTCCCTGATGCGCAGACAGGCGGGGTTGTTCGTGAGGATCATCGGCAGCACCCGCTCTCGTCGTCCACTGCCGGCGGTTCGTAGCGCTGATCGGTGGGCCGCAGAATCGGCTCTGTGGCGTCCTCAGCCCTCGCGCGAGGCGTGGTCTCGTCCACTCCCGGGCTGTTCGCAGAGGTAAATCGATTCCGCTGCCCGCTCGTGGCCGATTCCGGGGTAATGCCACCGGTGTGATTCAGCGCATCCAGCACTGCCTCAGCGAAATCGACCTGTCCGCTGAGGTAGGCAGCGTCGCTCGGATTGAAGGCAACCGTCTTCGGCACCGATTCGGCCAACTCACGGACGCGGTCGATGGTGGCCTCTGCGGTTTCGGCGCGCATCTCGGCTCCGACGGCCCGACCGCGCTGCATGCTTGCTTGGTCGACCCAATAGTCAAGCTCGGAGATCCCGGCGTGATCGCACTTCCCGCCGATCGGGAAAGTTCGGTCGTGGGTCTCGCAGTAGTCGAAGTCGTATGGGTCTTCATGGCTTACCGAACACTGCAACACGGTCGTTGCCCACTCTGCCGCCTTCACCCGCTCGACCAGTTCGGCGGCTGTGTTCGCAGCCTCCGCCAATGCCTGCGATAGCAAGCGCTCCAGAT
>CAZXDL010000040.1:0-1543 GCA_964639505.1 uncultured Candidatus Saccharibacteria bacterium
TAAGGGATGCACCAGGAAGTCCCGCGGCTGCGAAAATTGCTATGCCGAGGTGATGACCGCCCGCTTCAGCAAGCCCGGCCAGTGGGGCCACGGCATCGCCGAGATGCGCGGCGGCGATCACCGCTGGACCGGCCTCGTCGAGCTCGACGAGAGCAAGCTGCTGCTGCCGCTGCGCTGGCGGACGCCGCGGTGCATCTTCGTCAACTCGACCAGCGACCTATTTCACGAGCGCCTGCCCGACGATGCGATCGACCGCGTGTTCGCCGTCATGGCGCTGTGCCCGCAGCATCACTTCATCGTGCTGACCAAGAGGGCGGGGCGGATGCGGGCGTACATCGACGCCGACCGGATGGGCTTCGTCGAGGGCCGCGCAAAGCTGGTCCTCCGCGAGCACAGCAAAGACCCATCGCGGCCGCTCCTCGTCGGCAAGACGCTTGCCGGCACCTGGCCGTGGCCGCATGTCATCTTGGGCGTGTCGGTCGAGGACCAGGAGACGGCGGACGAGCGCATCCCGCACTTGCTGGCAACGCCGGCGGCGTGCCGGATGGTCAGCGCCGAGCCGCTGCTGGCCCCCGTTCGGTTCCGCGAAGTGCTCGGCGACGACTGGCTGGCCAGCGGTAAGAGCGGCGAGCGTCGCGGAGTGGATTGGATTGTCACCGGCGGCGAGTCCGGCCCCTGCGCGCGGCCGATGCATCCGGATTGGGCCAGATCGATCCGCGATCAGTGCCAGGCGGCTGGCGTGGCGTTCTTCTTCAAACAGTGGGGAGAGTGGCTGGCGGACCGCCAATCCTTTGACGTGGCGCCGTACGCACGAGCAACAGCCGAGCATTGGTTCGCCGACGGGGAGTTCGCAGCACGCGTCGGCAAGCACCGCGCCGGCCGGCTGCTGGACGGGCGGGTGTGGGCGGAGTTTCCGGAGATGGGGAGATGAATACTTATGACAAAGACGCCGCCTGTCAGAAGTGCGGGAGCAAAGAAATTAATAATATTCATCGGCACCGGCTTAACCACAGAAACTACAGCACATTATGCGGCATGGGTCCGGATGATGAACACATCGAGCGGAGGTGCAGGAATTGCAAATTCGAATGGTACGAATTGCCACTTGATGCGGCGCAAGCCGATCGCGAGGCCGCGATGCCTGAGGAGATGATCGATGACTGAGCGCGTGAGCGACGACGACGACCCGGTGGCGGACTCCGCCATCTTTGCTCGTGGCAGCATCGTCCGGAGATTTGTCACCGGCCCGAACATGCTGGTCATCAGCTGCTTCTCCGACCACACATTCGTCGTTGTGTGTGAGGGCGCGGACGATGGCACGCTGAGGGTGCGCGAGTATCCGACCGGAGACCTCGACCAGGTGCTGGGGGACGGGGCGTCGCAAGACAGATGGTCCGATCCGGGCTGGCAGGCGGATATGCGGGCGATCGCCAGATGGCGGGAGGCCAACCCGGGCAACGATCTCGTCGTGCCCGATCACACCGACCTCGTGGTGTGGCTGCTGGACCAACTCGCTACCGGCCCGGTGATGCCGGAGACGCCG
>CAZXDL010000041.1:0-1542 GCA_964639505.1 uncultured Candidatus Saccharibacteria bacterium
ATGTCGGATGCTGAAACACAGCACCAGTGCGCGTCATACCCCAGCGCGGCAAGGTCACCGAGGACCACGGCAAGACCTCTTCCCACAAGCAGTGGGCTGTTTTCCACGAAGACGTACCGAGGCAGAACTTCACCGACAATGCGGGCCATGTGGCGCCACATGCCGCTGCGCTCTCCGTCGATGCCCTTGCCCCCCCCCTGCGGCGCTGATGTCCTGGCACGGAAATCCGCCAGATACGACGTCAACAATTCCGCGCCACGGTCTTCCGTCAAAGGTTTGTACGTCATCCCAAACCGGGAAAGGCGGGAGAAGGCCGTCATTCTGTCGGGCGCACAGTACGCTCGCTGGGTAGGGTTCCCATTCGACGGCGCAGACGGTTCGCCATCCGAGCAGATGTCCGCCAAGTATTCCGCCACCAGCGCCTGCGAAAAGAGCCAGCTCATTCACGCCGCCTCCGGTAGTTGCGTAACCTTCCGCGCCGCCCATTCCTCCGGGCTGTCGCCGAAATCGAAGTGCTTGATCACCAGTGCCAGCGCGGTCTGGTAGGTTTCGCGCTCGATGCCGAGCAGCTGCTTTTCCTGCACCAGCCCGACGAGCGCGGCCAGGATGTCGTCGAAATCCGTCTGCAGGTCGATGAATGCCTCGGCAGCAATCTCGGCGTGGGAAGCCAGCACGACCTGGCCGTAGCCGCGCAGCTTGTCCGCGGCGCGATAAATGGCATCGACGTGGTCTTGAGGTTCGACGATCCCGATGCTCATTCGCGCACCTCGGCAAAAACAAGAACCGGCGCGCGGCCGTAACCGGCGTTGGTGTAGTAGCTGCACTGCGTGCTGCCGTCGGTCCGCTTCTCAATGACGGCGCGCTCGTTGCGCTGCTGCGGAATGCAATTGCGTGCCACCCAGTTCCGGAACTCGCGCTGTGCGGTTTCGCGGGCGACGGCGTCGCGGTAGTCGCGTTCGTTGATAAACAGCCAGCCAGCGATGCCGAGGCCGACGGCGATGAGACCGATCAGGCTGCGCATGGCGGCGTCTCCGGTTTGGTTGTCGATCGCCACAGCATCCAGCCTTTCGCTGGGCGTGGCAGCAGGGCGAACTGGCGGCCGTTGCTGTACAGCCGCAGCCCGCGCTTCAATCCTTCGCGCGCTTGCTGTTCAAGGTCGTAGGCGAGGGCCTCGGGGTTTGGTGGGAAAACGATTGCGGCGATCATGGCTGCCTCACGGAATCAGCGCGAGATAGCCGCGCTGCGTTGTCGCCGAACAAAACGCCGCGTGCCGCGTCGCGTAGTGCCTCGCGGCTGCTTGAACGCAGGCGCGCAGGTAACCAAGATCGATTTTCATAATCCCCCCTAGATCAACGCCGGCTGCACGGGCGCCGGCTTTCCCTTGGTCTGCGCCTTGATCTGGCACTCCAGCGCCCTGCGGATCATGGGGATGCCAACTGCCCGCTCGAACGTGTATCCGAGGAGGGCAAGGCCGCTGGCCCGGTAGGCTTCCTTCATCCGCTGCGTGTCGTGTGTCATGGCGCGCTCCGTGTCTGGTACGCC
>CAZXDL010000042.1:0-1526 GCA_964639505.1 uncultured Candidatus Saccharibacteria bacterium
ATGTATAGAATGTAATTTGAAACACGATGTTGTTTAGCATCTCCCATAACGGTTCTAGGCTTTGTGCAGGTGGGGCATTAAAGCACGAAAGTTTCAACCCACCACTAAACTTAATTAAATGCAGAAAATGACAAATAACCACGAAGCCACCACTTGCACAAAACCGATGTTAGGCGTAGTGCTTTCGTTATTCGATGGAATGAGTTGTGGACAAATTGCACTCAACAGAGCAGGTATTTCTTATGGTAAATATTATGCTTCGGAGATTGATAAACACGCCATCAAAGTAACACAACACAACTACCCTGACACTATACAACTTGGAAGTGTTACAGAAATTAAAGGCACGGATTTACCGCAAATTGATTTATTGATAGGTGGAAGCCCTTGCCAAGGATTTAGTTTTAGCGGAAAGCAATTGAACTTTGACGACCCAAGAAGCAAATTGTTTTTTGAATTTGTAAGACTAATTAAGGAATGCAAACCGAAATATTGGCTTTTGGAAAATGTGGTTATGAAAAAAGAGTTTGAGCAAGTAATAACCGAACATTTGGGAGTAAAACCAATTAAGATAAACAGTGCTTTGGTATCAGCTCAAAATAGAGAACGATTGTACTGGGCAAACTTTCCGATTGAGCAACCAAACGACAAGGGAATAAAGTTGATTGATATTTTGGAAGATACTGAAATGATTGGGCCAAGTGCAATACGTGGGAGAAGATTAAACAAGGCTACTATTTTGGGCAGAAGATTGAACGACAAAGGCAAACGAGAGGATTACAACAAAGAAATACCAATTACTCAATGCCTTGAAGTGAGAGCCACAAACAGAGATAAAAGCAACTGTTTGACAACCGTAGCAAAAGACAATGTTTTAACCACAATGCCAATAGGTAGACACCCTGACGCATTTAAAAACAATTTGCCTTTCCGCTATTACACAATAAAGGAATATTGCAGACTTCAAACCGTGCCTGAAAATTACTTTGATGGCGTGGCTACCGAAAACCAAATTAGAAAGATGATAGGAAATGGCTGGACTGTTGATGTCATCACTCATATTTTCGGAGGGCTGTCTTAGCATTACGCCTAACGGTAAACGGCTTTGCGTTCGGTTTTTGCCTTCCGAAATGTTCAAAGTTAGCACAAAAGTTAATGGCAAAAACTGACGCAAAACCATTGTTATAAGTAGTTGCGGATTATTAATGATAAACTTAATTAAAATGGAAATTGAAGAAAAAGATGTAAAAGTAAAAATGAGTGTTTGCCCTGAATGTGGTAACGCTATTAGAGTTGCTGTTGAACATACAATGACAACTAAAAGCAAAAACGAATTTGCAAAGGAAGTAATGAAACACGATTTACAAGTAAAGACAATTTCACTTGAAGAATATCGTAGTTCAAATATTCAGTTGTATTGCAAAGAAAGTTGTTCAAGGAAGTAATGGTAGCAATTACTTATAACGTTCGAGGGCTTTGCGTAGTAGCCCTTAGTAAAAACTTAAAATTAACCACGACACTTGATA